>JAEUUY010000011.1 GCA_016787225.1 Chitinophagales bacterium | reverse complement strand
CTGACCATATCACTATGGGATGGGATGGGGTCTATAAAAACGAGCCACAACCAAGTGGCGTATACAGCTTCTCTGCAGAGGTAGAATATCTCAACGGAGAAAAACGTACTAAAAAAGGAAGTATTACGTTGATAAGGTAGTTCGTAGAGAGGTGTAGTAAAAAAATATCATTCAGATTAAAAAGAAAGTGATAATTTTATACTCGAAAATACTTATCTACGAAAGAAATCAAAGGAGAAAAAGAGCAAATGAAGAAACTATCAATCGTATTACTTTCCATACTGTCTTGTGCTTTGCTAAAGTCTCAAGACCCCCATTTCAGTATATTCTACGGAGTTCCTATAGGCATTAACCCTGCTTATACAGGAAACTTCAATGGAAATTTCAGAGTCAGTGCACAATATCGAGACCAATGGAATTCTATATTGTCTAACGAGTCTATTGCAGCATATCGCACAATAGTCGGAAGTTTAGAGGCACGTACCAACAAGGGAATAGACGAGAATGATTTCGTGGGTATGGGAGTTTATGGTATGAGGGATGTTGCTGGTCAGAGTAGGTTAGCTAACACTAAAATTGGACTATCGGCTTCTTACAGAAAAGCTCTAGATCAGTATGGTGATCATTTCATCGCAATTGGAGGTCAGATAGCTTTTCATCAAAGTACTATTGACTTATCAAATCTTACCTGGGGCAATCAGTGGAATGGTACTCGCTACGATGGAGCCATACCTGGTGAATCGGGAAGATTGGATGATAATTTAATTTTTTACGATTTTAGTACAGGGATTTCATGGGGCTACAATGTTTATAATACCCGAAAGAGATTTTCTGCGGGTTTAGGGTTGCTACATATAAATCAACCAAGAGCCAGTTTCTTTAGAAATCCAGGCGGAACAAGTGCAGATGGTGCACTTATCATACCAATGCGTATAAACTTTAATGCAGCAGCCGCTTTTGAGATGGGACAATCCCTAGACCTAATCCCTAAAGTTTTAGTCATGAAGCAAGGTGCAAGTTTTGAAACTATGGCAGGCTCTGATGTTCGACTACTTTTAGATCCAACAGACCCATTGAGTAATTCGGTTTATCTTGGATTAATGACAAGAATAGTAGGTGGTGACCCAACAAATGTATTAAATAGTGGTTCTTTGAATTTTGAATCTTTTGTAATAACAACTAGAGTTGATTATAATAATTTTGAAATTGGTGCAGCCTACGATTTAAATGTGTCGGACCTAAAGAGAGCTTCTAAATTTCAGGGAGGATTCGAACTCTATATGAACTATGTATTTAGTATCAAACACTCGAGACAAAGAAAAATGTTCTGTCCTAAATTTTAGTGACAGTGAGGTGTCTTAAGTTTTTATTTATTGCTTTCTTGGTTGTCTTTATAGGCTCTAGTATGAGTGCCTCTAGGCTTTTAATACCTATGGACAAAGAACAGAAAAATCACTTGAAGTCCTACGGTATTGCATATTGGGTTATAGACAAGAATCTTCAGGTGGAATGGCTACTGAATTATCGTGGCGGTAGTTTTGCTTTACCATTTTCAGAAACCATTGAGAAGGAGTGTATCATTCGTGGTGTTAGTTATGAAATAGTTTCAGAGTCTGATTATTCTTCTATTGTTGAAAATATATCACGAAATGATGTTAACCAAGAGGTTATAAAACTAGAAGTTGCTCCTAAAATAGCCATCTACTCTCCTAAAACTAAACTGCCATGGGATGATGCGGTAACCATGGTGTTGACTTATGCAGAAATTCCTTATGAGGTTATCTATGATCAAGAAATTTTGACGGATAAATTGCCGAAATATAATTGGCTACATTTACATCATGAAGATTTCACAGGTCAGTATGGCAAGTTTTATGGAGCCTATCATACAGCTGAATGGTATAAAAAAGATCAGGAAAATATGGAGGCTATAGCTAAGGAATTTGGTTTTGATAAAGTGTCAAAAATGAAATTGGCCGTAACTAAAAGAATCAAAGAATTTGTAATAGGTGGTGGATTTTTATTTGCTATGTGCTCTGCTACTGATTCCTATGATATTGCATTGGCTTCAGAAGAAACAGATATCTGTGAGTCTGTTTTCGATGGAGATCCATTAGACCCAAACTATCAAAATAAATTGGATTTTAATAAGAGCTTTGCATTTCAAAAATACAACTTATATACCAATCCTTACGTTTATGAGTATTCAAGTATTGATAGAAACCCGGCTATGGGCGACCCGAATATCGATGAATCCGAAGACTATTTTTTGTTGTTCGAATTTTCAGCAAAATGGGATCATATACCGACTATTTTAACTCAAAACCACGAACGAATTATTAAAGGATTTATGGGTCAGACGACCGCATTTAAAAAGGATTTAATTAAGAACGATGTCATTATCTTAGCAGATAATAAAAGCGCTAATGAGGCCAGATATATCCACGGAACTAAGGGCAAGGGTATGTGGACCTTCTATGGTGGCCATGATCCAGAGGATTATCAGCACTATGTTTATGATCCTAAGACGGATTTAAATTTACATCCTAATTCACCTGGATATAGACTAATATTAAATAATGTTCTTTTTCCTGCTGCTAAGAAAAAGAAACAAAAAACCTAACCAAAGAGGGTAGTAAATATTGAACAGTGGGCAGTCTAACTAGTTTAAAGGATATACCAGCTGAAAAATTAGATTTAGTTTTCTCTTCCACACATGATATTGTTTTTAAAAACTATGATTGTCTCTCATGCGCAAATTGTTGTCGAAATTATAGTCCTATTATAGAGCTAGAAGAAATAGTTGATTTAAGCTTTGCCATTGGTGTTTCAACTTCAGCATTATTTCAAAACTACGTAGAAATGGATGAAGATGGTGATTTTGTATTCAAGTCTCAACCTTGCCCAATGTTAAATCTTGAGGACAACAAATGTCGTATTTATAAAGATAGACCGCGGGCTTGTCGCGAGTATCCTCATACCAACATGAAAGGAATAAAAAACCATCTCGGTCTTTTGGAAAAAAACATAGAAATTTGTCCTGCGGCAGAGGAAATTTTTAGTCGAGTAGTAAAAGCAATCGAACATGTCAAAGCTTAAAGCAATCATACCAGTAGCAGGTGCTGGCACACGCCTCCGACCATTTACCTATACGCAGCCTAAAGCACTTATACCTATAGCAGGTAAGCCTATTATATCCTATATAATTGATGACCTAAAAAATCAAGGGATTACCGACTTACTTTTTATCGTGGGATATTTTGGAGAAAAAATAGTGGATTATGTCAATGAGAATTATCCAGAGCTAAATTCTAAATTTGTTTTTCAAGCAAAGCGGGAGGGAATAGGACAAGCCGTTTTTTTAGTCAAGGAATTTGTACAACCAAACGATGAGCTTATTATTGTATTGGGCGATAGTTTGATAGAAATTAATTCTAATTTTTATAAAGCCAAAAAATCAAGTATTGCTATCAAGAAGGTAAAAGATCCTTATAATTTTGGCGTAGTTGAATTAGGTGAAGAAGATAAAATAGTTCGATTTGTAGAAAAACCAAGGATTCCTAAGTCAAATTTAGCCTTGGTAGGTTTGTATAAAATCGTCGAAACAGATTTATTATTTTCCATATTGGATAAGTATGAAAAGGACGGAATTAGAACAGAAGGCGAGTTTCAGTTAACGGATGTGCTTAACGAAATGCTAAAGCAAGGAGTATCTTTCGACTTAGTAGTAGCCGAGCAGTGGCTCGACGTTGGCAATGGAGAAGTTTTACTAAATTCAAATTCTTTATTACTAAATAAGTTCGGAGGACGGATATCTCCTACTGCGCGTGTGATAAATTCGGTTATCGTAGAACCAGTATATATTGCAGAGAATTGCGAAATTACTAATTCTATTGTAGGACCCAATGTTTCAATTGGGGAACATGCAAAAATTAATCACTCCATTATAGAAAATGGAATCATTGGCAGTTATTCAAAACTTGATACTATGAAGCTTTCAGACTTCGTAATAGGAAGTGACTCTTCTCTCAAAGGAGCATCGCAAACCATTACCGTAGGCGATAACACAGAGATAGACTTTAGCAAGTAATAGCTGACTAGAATTTGATACCGTTTGTATTTATGTAACAGTCCAATATCACTGTCGTTCATTGCCCTGAGCATCAATAATAACGGCATTTACCACTGTAACCATTCAAAATAGTTTGGAATATTATAGATGTAATACCGTAAGCGTATTAGTAATAGTCCAATGTCGCATGGCTCATTGTACTAAACAAATACTGCTACGGCATTTACCATAACAAGGTATTAAAATGGGTTGGACCATTTTAATACCGCTATTGGTATAACATTGGTATAATTAATTCACCCATTCATCTCGCAGAACCATCAGCACTGATGATTGAGACAAAATGAAATATTTTTGATTATTGAATTGAATCTCGTAGCAATGTTTTTGTAAAAATACAGCCAAATCGCCTACTTGTACTTGAAGCGGAATATACTTTATCATATCTGAAGCAGGCTTCCATGGCTCATCGGGTTCTATATTCGGGATAGGGTAGCCAGGTCCTACTTTTATGACATAACCCGACTGGATATTTTCTTTTTCTTGAATGCCTGGAGGTAAAATCAAGCCTGATTTGGTGGTATTTTCGATGGTAGATGGCTTGACTAATAGACGGTCTCCTATTACCTCTATTTTCTCAATATCTTTGGTGTTGAAATTCATTTGTTTCGTTAAAAAGTTTAATGTTTAAAGTTTAAAGAAGATGGAAGTGTCTTTCAACTTTTCACTTTCAACTTTTAACCCTTCTTATAAGATTCTTCCTCTTCTACTTCTTTCATGCCTTCCTCTATCTCATTTTTGATATTGGCTTTGGCATTGTTGAATTCCTTGATTCCTTTTCCGACTCCTCTCATTAGTTCTGGAATCTTTTTTCCACCAAAAAGCAGAACAATTGCAAGTAAAATTATAATCCATTCCCAGCCACCTGGCATTCCAATTAGATACATTTTAAAATAATTAATAATTAGTAATGAATAATTAAGAATGGTCTATTGTACCAAATTTAATTAAGTGCAAATTTAATAGCTTTTAGTTAGATTTTTGGTAAAAAGGCATTTTAACTACCTTTGCTTTGACTAATTGCTCTCTAATTTTTACAAAGACCTCCGAATCTAGTTTGTTGTATGGTACATCAATGTAAGCTATACCTATGGAAACGTCCAACGATGGTGTTTGAGAGCCAGAAGTGACAATTCCAATCTTATTTCCACTAGCATCGGTTACTTCATATCCATGTCGAGGAATACCTCTATCGATCATTTGAATACCTACCAATTTTCTTTTTGTACCATTTTCTTTTAACTCTTTTGCAAAGTTATCTCCTATAAATGATTTAGTAAATTTAGTGATCCAACCTAAACCTGCTTCAATAGGATTGGTTGTGTCATCGATATCATTTCCATAAAGGCAGAAACCCATTTCTAATCTCAGCGTATCTCTAGCACCTAGTCCTATAGGCTGTAAACCAAATTCCGTGCCTGCATCAATAATTTTGTTCCAAACAGTGACGGCACTTTCATTTGGAATATAGAGTTCAAATCCGCCTGCACCAGTATAGCCTGTAGCAGAAAGAATAACATCTTTGCAGCCAGCAAAATCACCTTTTGAAAAATGATAATAAGGGATATCACTTAGATTGACAGAGGTTAATTTCTGCAAGGTAGCTGTGGCTTGTGGTCCTTGGACAGCTAGCAAAGAAGTTTCATCAGATATATTAGTCATTTTCACACCCAAATCGTTATGACTCGATATCCAGTTCCAATCCTTGTCTATATTAGAAGCATTGACGACCAGCATATAGTGGTTGTCAGCTATTTTATAAACCAATAAATCATCTACAATTCCGCCTTTATCATTGGGCATACAGGAATATTGTGCCTGACCATCAGCTAGTTTAGAGGCATCATTTGAGGTGACCTTTTGAATGAGGGCTAGGGCATTTTCCCCTTCAAGTATAAATTCTCCCATGTGGCTCACATCAAACATTCCTACTGCATTGCGAACTTGATGATGCTCCTCTTTGATTCCTTTATAGGAGATAGGCATGTTATATCCTGCAAATTCCGCCATTTTGGCGCCTAATGCTATATGGGTATCGGTTAATGGGGTATTTTTCATTGGGAGATATTGATTTTAGTGAGCAAATCTAAGGAAAAATGAGTCTCAAAAATGTTTTATTTCCTTAATCTTGTTGTCCGGCATTGAAGAGTATTTGGATTATCTATAACAAACACTAGTCTTCATTGTTTAAATCTTTTATAGCAAGATAAAAAGCGTAGAATGAGATTACAGTTACCAAACCTGTGATATAAGCAATGTACTGCATCATTATTATCTCTTTTTAAGTAGCTTTAAGAAAATACTCAATGAAAGAATGGTCGGTACCCAGAGCCCTACGAATAGTCCATCTTCTTTGTTTCCTCCAAAGTACAATAACTCTGCGTAAACTAAAGAAATTAAGGCTGCAATTAAGAATAATATATCTGCTTTGGTGAAGTTTTTTAACATGTGACGATTTAGCGTATAACAAAAATATAATTTTTTTAATATTTCAAAAGATGTATTATAAAATTAACATAGTTTAGTTGGTGCCTTGTCTGGTTGACTGTAATTGAGCCTAAAAAGCGGACTAGGGCTGTGATAAGAATCTAATCCTACGATAGAAGATATATTGGCATCTGTTATGGGTAGATAACCATCTTCTCTGGGTTTTATTTTCTCTAAAAATACTTCGACGATTTCTCCAATAACCAAGGATGTATCATTGATGCTTAAATCTATTTTTTCTCTAAATTTCATAGCGATACGAATTGGGGAATGCGCTACAAAGGGTGCTTGAAATTCTGTTTCTAATTTTTGGATTTTACATGCATCAAATTCTGAGACTTCTCTTGGATATTTCGCGGAAGTTTGGTGCGCATTTTCTATCATAGAAGCAGGAATATAGTTTATGCTGTAGCATTCAGTCTCTAAAATATTAGACAAGGTATGTCTCGGTACTGAATCTGGTCGGAATATGAGACCTAACAATGGTGGATGAGATCCTATATGAACCAGTGAGCTAAAGATGGCGAGATTAGTTTGACCTATTTTACTCCTCGTCCCCACTAAGACGGGGGTTTTAACTCCACTTAGTGTGTTGATAAACTGAGCTCGATATCGTTTGGGAAATTCTTGAATATCTTGACTATTAAATTGCATTTAGTTTTAAATAAGTTTCTTGAGGTAATTTTCAGCCATTGCGAGATAATTTGTTCTCTTTTCGACAGGCATTTTATCAAACATATGAACTAGTATACCTATTCGAGGATTGGACAGGGAAAAATCTCGCTGCTTATCCATAAAATTCCAAAAGAGCGCATCCCATATTTTTGACCATGCTCCCTTTTTGAAATCACTCATTTTGAATAAGTAATTGCTACCAGAAATATAAGGTTTGGTTGCCATAAGCCCTCCATCTGCAAACTGACTCATGCCATACACATTAGGAACCATAACCCAGTCATAGGCATCGATATACATTTCCATAAACCATTGATAAACATCATCGGGATCTATCTCTGCTAAGAGCATAAAATTGCCAAGTATCATAAGCCTTTCAATATGATGATTGTATCCTTTTTGAAGGACTTTTGCTATAGTGCTATCGATAGGTTCTATATTGGTAGTTCCACTATAAAAGCTTGATGGTATTTTTCTTGTAAATTTCCAGAAATTTTTTGTTCGTTCTTGACGGCCTTTGAGCAAATACACTGCACGGATATACTCTCGCCAGCCTATTATTTGTCTCATAAATCCTTCCAAACTATTCAATGGGATTTCATTTTCAGCTGCATATTGGAGGGTTTCATCTAAAACAAATTGAGGTGTAAGCAGCCCATTATTGAGCATAGGAGTCAAAATACTATGATTCAAAGTAGATTCATTCTCTACAATGGCGTCTTCATAAATTCCAAATTCAGATAATCTATTTTTCAGAAAATCTTTGAGCCATGTACGTGCTTCTTGAAACGTAGAGGGATATTTAAACCCCAGTTCGCCATAATTATGAGAGTAATATTTTGAAATGTAATTCTCCGCTTCGATATCATAATCATTTTTTGAAATCTGAATGAGCTGAGGAGGTATTTTTTCCTTAGGATACTTTTTGCGATTTTCGACATCAAACGACCATTTGCCACCAATTGGTTTTTTCAATTTATCCACCAAAATATTTCTTTTCTTTCTCTGGTCGATATAAAAATCTGTTTGATAAAATCTTTTCTTATCGGCAAAGTAATCTTTAATGTCGTTTCTTGAGTTGAGAAACATTGGCGTCTGATATATCATTGTTTCTATACCTGAATTTTTTATCCTTTGCGATAGCCAGTCATCGACGACTTCGCAGAAATGAATTTTAACTATGCCCTGCTCTTTGAGATAGGTAGCTAGTTTTCTGAAATCATGAAGTTCAGATTGGGATTGAATATATTCTACCGTTATACCTTGATTATGCAAGAAGCTTTGGTAAAACTTCATCGTCGATCTATGGTAGGCTAGTTTTATTTTATGAAATTTGTATTGATTAAAAAACAAATATTCTTCTATGAGATAAACTTTTCGTTCTCTATCTATACAGGGATTAGACTCGAATAATTGATGAGGGTAAACTAAAGATACTTCCACGCTTTATGCGAATTTATTATTTTTATTCATACGACATTTATCACTACAATATTTCACTTCATCCCAGCATTTTTCCCATTTCTTTCGCCAAACGAATTGAAGTTTGCAGACTAGGCAGATTTTTGTCGGAAGGTTCTCTTTTTTTATTGGTTTCATTTTTGTATCCTAGATTTCTTTTCTCTCCTTGCATCGTTTGGATCTTTCCTTTTTACGTGCATGGATAAAATTCTTTGATTTTCCTTTTTTACATCTTCGTCCTTTCGCAAGCCCCATATCTTATCTGAAGCGTATTTTCTCGTGGCTTCAATATCCACAATTGGTTCGGGGTAGTCTAGATTAATTTTACATCCATACATTTGTTGTTCGAGCTCTGTCATTTCCCAAGGCCTAAAAATCAACTCCGTGGGTACATTTCTTAGTTCAGGTATCCAAGTTCTAACAAAGCTTCCATCAGGATCATGTTCCTCGGCATTCTTTATAGGATTATATACCCGAATGACATTAATTCCAGTAACTCCGCTCTGCATCTGCTTCTGAGGATAATGTATTCCTGGTTCATAGTCAAGAAATACACGTGCCAGATATGTGGCATCTCTCCAATCTTGCCATAAATTGTAAGAAAAGAATGAGACAAGCATAGCACGCATTCGGAAATTGACGTATCCAGTTTCAGTAAGACAACGCATACTGGCATCTACCAGTGGTACTCCTGTTCTGCCATTTTCCCATGCTCGAATGTAATCTTCATTCTTTGACTTTAATAGTTTGTCGTATCCACGATTCGTATTTTCATATTCAATTCTACATTCCGATTCAAATTTCTGGATGAAATGATCTCGCCAATGCAGTCGTGAGATAAAGGCCGATAAAGCTCGTTTATTTTTAGAACCTTCGTAGGCATGAATTGTAGCTTGATAAACTTGTCTCATCGAAAGACAACCAAAACTCAAATAAGGAGAAATCCTGCCACAGGATTTTCTGCTTAGCATAGGTTTAGAAATATGATAGGAATAATTTTGGTATCGTGTAGTGAGGAAACTATGGAGATATTTTAAGCCTGCGGTACTTCCTCCTGGTTGAAAATTTTTATTGGGAATTTTGATTTCTGAAGGGAGGGTTTCCGGAGAGAATTTTCCTAAAACTTCTTGATGTAATGTAATTGCTTTAACATGTTCAATCTTATTCTCAATCAGCGGAGCTAGCATGGTTTCTTTCCATAGTTTATCCCATTGGTCTCTATTCTTCAATCGGCGAATCACGCCATTGGTCTGAGTTTCGATCCATGGTATATTGGCGGATTTCAATAATTTTCCAATAGCAATATCTCGCTGAAATGTCACGCGATTTCCAGTTTCTTCATGAGAGTAAATGGCATGGATAGAATAGTGTGCTATAAAATATTCAAAAATGGATTCGCAATCGCCATAGAGAATTTCGACTCTAGCTTGATGCGATTTTAATTTTGCATTCATGTCAAGTAACGATTCGTATACGAAACGCCAGTGGCGATTATCGCTATCGTGATAACTCATTATAGCCGGCTCAAATATAAACAATAGTAAAATAGGAAAACCGCTATCTGTGGCATGCTTCAGGGGCAGATGATCTGTGAGTCGAAGGTCTCTCTTGAACCAAACTATGGTGATAGGCTCACGTTTCATTTAACTTCGAAATTGTGATTTTAAAATGGGTTCTATTTTTTTCCAATAACTAAAAAAGGAAGGAAAGTAGCTTGTTACTTCAGTACACATCCAGTCGCGGGACTCCTCAATTCCTGAATAATTATAGTTCAGTGGATGTTCTTTAAAATAAATTTCGGAGTTTTCAATATGTTGTTTTAACTCTGAAAATTCACCAACAAAAATCTGTACGTCAGAGATATTATTAGCTAAGGCAAGCATAAAGTCTATACTCTTTTGAGAAATAGGATGTTTCTCAAAGGTACTGGGCTCTAGTAATAAGATTCGATTGGCCTTTAAGTTTTCATGCCAAATGGGATCCAGATTATAGAAGTTGTATATGAGGGTAGGAAGTCGATAGTCTATTTTGAGTTCTGTATTTGATGGAAGATTTGTTGCTAGATTTAAATCTTCTATTCTATCGTGAAATATATTCGGCGCGCTCATTTCCGCCAGTATCTCATAGCTAGTATCAAGAAATGTGTTTGACTGGTTTTTGCCAAAATATTTATTTATATTTTCTTGATTAGCATAGTATTTTTTGTGGCTAAATGCACCACAAACCCACTGCCAACTGAGTGTATTGGAGGCTATATCGGCATCGAGCAAGTGACAATAATACCATTTTGAACATTCTGACCAATGTGTTTGCGCTATGTTGGTAGCCAGCATAGCTGTGTACATTCTAAAATGATTATGTACATAGCCTGTCGTGTAGAGCGTATTGATAGAATGATCAATTCCTTCGATTCCAGTATTTCCATTTATAATACATGTTGGTATTTTATTTGAAATTACATCAGATTGTTGATTTTTTATATCGGTATAGATTTCACTTCCTAGAGACTGGTGTACGCGCTGAAAATAATCTCTCCAAGCGAGTTCTTTGATCATGGATTCAATCTCGTAGAGTTTAAACCCTCTTGAGATTAATGATAGCATGACAAGCTTAGTAGAGACGACACCTCTAGCTATGTAAGGCGAGAGATATGTAACTGCGCCGCTCAAATAATTACGTGTACGACTATATTCAATAGGGTCAATAGATTCTATCTTATCTATGATTTCGCTATAATCTGTAGTGAACATTTCTATAATATCAAATAAAAATTTGCCCTTCCAGCTCGTCTCCAAAGCATAGTGTGATTTTCTCCGTGTATCTAATTCCAGAAAGAAGACAGCATATGGCATCAAATTGATGAGGAGTTTCAACGATATTGTTGAGTTTAAACTTATAGTTTAGCTTTTTCAAGATTAAATTTATTGTAGCATTGTAATCTCCTTTAGGTTTCTTTATCTCTATAATTCGCAGGAAGTGTGAAGGGAAGGTTTCGATAAATTTTATGTTCTCATTTTGTGCTCTGAATGACATTGAGTTCGCAGTAAATCCTCCTATGAAAAGTGGTGACATGGCTTTGGTCTCTCTATCAGCTTTTCTGTAGTGATAATCATTGCCTAGTTTTTTATTGGTATAGACTATAGGTAATGACAGCGGAGCATCAATAGCTACTAACTTGATTTTATTGTCAACTATAAATTGATTAATATAGACATCAGCATCTTCTTTTATACTGCATTGATACGCGCAAATTAAATCCTCTTTGAGCCAAGCAAGTGCGACGGTGCCTTTCGTTCTACCCCCATAATCAATGCCTAAAATAGAAGAATTATCTGACACTTATTATCTCTTAGATATCTTGTTATTCGTAATGGTTCGTTGTAGAGAACATTTAAACCTATTGATTCCTTTAAGTCTTTTCTTTAAGTGTTTTTGACTTACCCCTTCATTGACACGTTGCCGCCAAAGATTGAAGCTGGATCTTTTGAGCTCTGCTCTCATGATTTTTATGACATCGGATTCTGCTGCGCCAAACTGAAACTCGATAGCTTCGAAGGGTGTGCGATCTTCCCAAGCCATTTCAATGATGCGATTCAACTCTGAATTAGTCCAAGTGGCCTTAATCATTCTCTATAGTTGAAGCGGCGACTGGATTCAATTCTATCAAACACCATTTCCGTTCACTATTGAGCATAGTAGTACCTAGATATTCTTGATTCCATTCTTTAGGTGAGATAAGAGATAGAAAGTTTTGTCCAGTTTTATCTTTATACAAATAGTAGGTTTCTCCTACTACAGGTTCGAAGGTAAATCGTGCATTGTAAACCAATTCATTCCATTGAAATTCCTTTAAGAGTTTGTTATACTCTTCTTTTAATTCATTAAACCGTGAATGAATAGATTTATTTACTTTTTGGATTCCAGATACTTTCCAGCTCGAGACATCATCTATTTTGATAACAGGTGCACCTATAGATGTAGCGTAGGGAAGTAATTTAGCATGATATCCCTGCTCTTCATCATATACTATATTGTCAGGTTTTTTTGACATCTCAGTTTGTCTTATAAGTTTAATTTTCCAAACTCTCTTTCGACCGCTATAAACCGAAAATCGAAGATCGCTTTTAGTTGATTTCGAATAAATAATGAGTTGGCTATATCTCCTAGAATTCCGAACGGTGGTTTATAAGACACTATATCTTCCATCAAGACTCCTCCATCAATGGGAGATATTTTATGCTGGTGGTGCCATATAGCGTATGGTCCTACCCGCTGCTCATCGACAAAGTATTCCTTATCCTTGACATGAGTGATTTCTGTAACCCAGTTCATAGGTATGCCTAATATAGGTTTGACCTTATAGGAAATAATCATACCAGCATACATGACGTCAACTATCGGTTCATTCGTGATTTCAAAACCCATGTACTCTGGTGTAATCTTCTTCAAATTTCTAGGAGAGGAAATAAATTTCCAAACTTGGTCAATCGTAGCAGGGATTTCCTGTTTGGTGCGAAGTTGATATATTCCAGCCATGAGTTAAAAATATTGCTTTACAGGGACAACTTTACGTTCCATATTGTAACCATCCGCTATCCTTTCTTCTATAGTTGTCGCTTCATTCATCAGAGGCTTGATATTGATACCAGTCAAGTGGAGCTTATCAATTATGCCTAACCAATGTATAACTTTTTTAGCATGGTCATGGATTGATGCTATTTTTTGAAGACGCATAGATTTCGGCTCATAATCTGAAAGCTGGGACAGCTCGTATTGAAGACCTCCTGCATGGCTGAAAAAGTTCTCGGTAGCTACTTTTTCATTGGTTGGTAATAGTTTTTTATAAAGTTCTATAGCATGATCTAAAAATTCATTACTATGTATTTGCATTAATTTGATGTCCATATTTATTAATTTAAAATGGTGAATAATTATTTTTTTATAGAAGAAATACCTCCATCGAGTTTGAATACTTGTCCAGTTATCCAGCTAGATTTATCACTGAGAAGAAATGCAGCTAATTCAGCAGCATCTTCTGGAGAGCCAATTCTATTTAATGGATGGCGTTGTGCACTGGCTTCTATTTTTTCAGGGGTATTGAGAAGAGGTTGGGCAAGCGGAGTGTTAGTAATAGACGGTGCTATACAATTTACTCTAATTTTGGGGGCCAGTTCAGCAGCTAAGGAACGCGTCAAACCTTCTATAGCGCCTTTACTAGCAGAGACTAAACTATGAAATGTAAATCCTGTCTGCACAGCGACTGTAGAAAACAAGACAATAGAAGCATTTTGTGCAGCTTTGAGACGTGGTAAAACAGATTGAATGACTTTGACGGCGCCTAGTACTTGTAATTTATAGTCATTGATATAATCTTCTTCGGTGATTCTGTGAAATGGTTTTAAATTAATAGCACCTACGCAATATGCTATTCCGTCGATTGTTTCAGGAAGTGCATCTATAGGGAACTCACTATTGGTTTGGTATGAAAAGTAATTTATTGTACTGTCCGACACTTCATTTTTAAAAAAACTAGCATAGACGTTATGCTCATGACATAGATTGGTGGCAAGTGCCCGACCTATACCGCTAGATCCTCCTATGATAAGATAGTTTTTCATTTCGTGGATTTATGGAGATAAAATTCAAAAAGTAGGATATTGGACAACAAAAGCGCCAAACCATAAAATATATCTTCGAAAGGTACAGTTAATATACGAAAACCTAAATTCTCAGAATTATTATAGAATACGACGATTCTATTCATAAAACTTCCTGTCAAGATACCATTGAATATATAGAAGGGGATAAGAATTATTAAGTAAAACAATAGAAAATGTAGAAATTTGATTTTTGCGAAACGATAGGCAATGACTAAGGTAATTCCACAGCTGATAAAGGCTGCAGAAGTATAAAGTTTGTCATAATGAAAAATTCCAAACACGATGCTTACTATTCCTAAAATGAGCCAAAATTGATCGAAGGAGTATTTCATTTTAGCGAAAATGAATTTTCGAAAACAATAATAAGTGAAAACACAAGCATAAGGTATGCAGATAAAAAATAAAATTTCTTCTACTGGAAGGTTGAAAATTTGTACTCCAATAGTATATTTCAAATTAAAACCCCATACGCCTATTTTAGTATAATAAATATCCCATAATATAAACAGCAAGGCTATTAGTAGATTGCCAGGGAAGTAGTATCTCCAGTGTGTTCTAAAGTCAAATGACTTAGTAAATGAAAACAACAATGGAAATATTATTGTGAATAAATCTACGAAAACATAAGTAAGTTTCTCTGGAACCATTTATCTATTTCTATACGCTTCTTTGAAATAATGAAAAGGTACCCAAAGCATACCAAAACATTCGCCATCTTCAGGACCCAGATGAGAATGATGTTTGCGATGAGCTTTCTGCAATGCTTTGAAGTAAAAAAATTGTTGTGTCCAGTTTGAGAATAATCGTTTGTGAATAATTATTTCATGCACTATAAAATAAGCAATTCCATAAGCTAAAATTCCTAACCCAATATAGGTACAAAACTCCATGCCTGATACGAACGAACCGCAATAGAATAGAGACATTGAGATAATAGCGAAATAGACAAAAAACCAATCGTTCTTTTCCATCACTTTCGACTTATCTTTATTATGATGATCATAATGCAGATTCCAAAGAAAGCCATGCATCACGTATTTATGCGTGCACCATGTCACTCCTTCCATAAGAAAAAAAGTAGCTAAGAAAATTATGATATTCATCCTTTCGATATTTTGAGTTGAGCAATTTTGGTATAAAGGTTTTGATCAAATTTTTTGTTTTCTTCATTTCGCAGATACTCTAGCATTAGATTTTTATCCTCCTCCATATTATTATAGTTGAGACCTTTAGGTATTTTTACCTGAATTTCATATCGGAAAAATCTTAATTCTATTCTTTCTGGTTCTTCTTTGATAGCTTTTTCCAGCAATTTTTTGCCTTTGTAGAAATATTTTAATTTTGTCCATGGCATACTGGCATGATTGGATTTCATCATATAAGCCACAGCCAGATATCCTTGATGCTCTGCTAATAAATTTTTTTCGAATCTGGCTATCATTTCATCCGCCTTTTTTCCATCGGTGAGTGCTTTACCGAGTTCTTGTCTAATAGATTCATTATAAGATGCGAATAGACTTGAATTAATAAAAAGAAAAAAGGCAAGCAATATTTTCATTAAATGCTGATTTTAAATTTTCGCATAAAAATAGTATAAACTGCCATAGAGAGTTTTTTAACATTGGAGATACTTGCTCTCTTTTTTAATAAAACTTCCGCTGGCATGGTTTTTATTTTTCGTGTAAGTCCTTTATAGTACACATAAGCTAAATAGACTCCATAGCGCGAAGTTTTAGGAAGCAACTTAATACCTTCTAGTGCCAAGTCAAATTCCAGTTCAATTTCATCAATTAGTGTTTCCTTCGTGCTATTATTGAATCGACTCAAATCTAGATTTGGGAAATATACTCTGCCTAGATGAAGGGAATCCTCTTTAATATCTCGCAAGAAATTTATTTTCTGAAAAGCCGAGCCGAGCTTCATAGCCATAGGACGCAGTCTATGATAAGAGGTCATGTCTCCATTTACGAAGACATATAGACACATAAGCCCTACAACTTCTGCTGAACCATAAATATAAGTATCGTACGAAACTTTATCATGTGATTTGGATTCTAAATCCATGCGCATACTATTCAGAAAACTCTTTATCAAACTATGGTCGATATTATATTTATTGACTACATACTGAAAACTATTCAAAACAGGATTCGTAGAGATTTTTCTTTCAATACTTCGATATGTTTCTTCTTCGAATTCACTCAAGAGAGTTTTTTTATCATACCCATGAAAGCTATCTACTATTTCATCGGCTACCCGCACAAAGCCGTATATCTGGTATATGGCACTGCGCACGGATTTATCAAGACATAGAATGCCAATAGAAAAACTAGTGCTATATTTTTTAGTAATATTTATACTAGCCTGCAAAGAAATCTCATCATATAAAGATTTAGGGCTGGTAAGCTCTAGCGTATTGAATTGAATCGTAGTGTTCATGTTTACAGGCTCGACGATAGCCTCATGTGGTAAATTTAAACTAATTGCTACGGACATGTATATTAAATTTATGTTGTGAAATATTTATGGATTTCATTGGCAACTATTTTTCCAGAAATAATCGCCGGTGGCACTCCTGGTCCTGGAACGGTGAGCTGACCTGTATAGAAAAGATTATTCACTTTTTTATTTTTCATCTTTGGTTTTAGAAATGCTGTCTGCATAAGTGTGTTTGCTAATCCATAAGCATTTCCTTTATACGAATTATAATCTTCAATAAAATTTTTAGCAGTGAATTGTTTTTTGAAAACAATATGAGGCTTGATGGATTCACCCGTGTATTTCTCTAGACGCTCTATGACATTTAGAAAATAGTGGTCCACCATAGCCTCATTTTCGACTAATTGAATAGCGTGTGGGATTAGTATAAATATGTTCTCCGAGTTTTCTGGAGCTACAGTAGTATCTGTCTTGGAAGGACAACAAACATAGAAAAGAGGCTCTTTGGTCCAATTAGGGTTTTCATAGATATCCCTAGCATGGGCATTGTAGTCTGTATCGAAAAAAAGATTATGGTGCAAAAGTTTTGATATTTTTTTATTTACACCTAAATAAAATAAAACAGAAGATGGTGCAAAAACCCGGGATTCCCAGTAAGATTCATCATAATTTCTATACGGAACATCCAATAGTTTCATTTCAGTATGGTGGTAGTCTGCGGAAGATAAGATAGCATCAAAACCAAGAGAGTTAGAATTCAATTTAACCCCAATGGCTTTACCATTATTTACTTCTATTTTTTCTATATTGGCATTGGTTACGATCTCTACTCCTAGCTCGTGAGCTAAAGCAGTCATAGCTTCGGCGATCTTGACCATACCACCCTGAGGATAGTAGGTGCCTTGTACCATGGCTGCATAGTTCATAATACTATAAAGGGCAGGAATTTTGTCTGCCATAGCACCTAAGAATATAACAGGAAATTCTACAACCTGTCTTAGTTTCTCATTTTTAAAGAGTGCACGAACTTCATTGGCTAATGGACTAAATAGATTAGTTATGAATACTTCGCGTATAATGTCCCAGCGAATAAATTCAAGAACACTATGACAAGGTTTGAAAACCAAATCTGTCATGCTTATTTTATATTTATATGCTGCATTTTTGAGAAATTTTTCCAACTTCTTTCCACTACCTGGCTCGAGATTATCAAATGCTTGACGCAATTCTTGAGCATCATTATGCATCAGAAATTGTTCACCGCCCTTAAATATAATTTGAAAACCAGGTGACAACTTTACCAAATCATAATAATCCGCTGTTTTCTTATCAAAATCTCCAAAAAATCTATCAAATACATCCGGCATCCAGTACCAGCTCGGTCCCATATCGAATCTAAAGCCTTCAGATTCAAACATCCTAGCACGTCCTCCTGTGTCTTTATTTTTCTCAAATATAGTAACGCTAAAGCCCTGCCTTGCTAGATAACATGCAGCACTGAGTCCGGAAAAGCCTGCGCCTATGATGGCTATTTTTTTATTATTCATTACAAAATCTAGAACAAAGATAATAAGAAAAAATAAATAGGACGAAATTGTTTTAAATATCTTAATTTCGCACTTTATTGTCTTTATATATGAATGCGCAATGTACAAAAATTTTGGAGGCACTCTTGCTCTATCAGAAGGAAGAAAATCTGGGTCATAACCTTTCAGATTTCGCTTATTGGATATTGGATAAGGAGAATAGAAGCTCCTGTATAGATGTTTCCTCAAGCAATAATTCTCTAGAAACGAATGATATAGAAGAGGAAATAAGTAGATTGCTTGTTTTGATGTACCGCTACGCAAAAGGTCATTTAAAAACCTACTTAGCAGAATTTTCGGAACTAAACCAAGAGGACTTTACCTATCTCTATGCTCTCAAAAGAGCAGGAAGTCTTACTAAAACACAACTCATAGAGCGAAATGTACACGACCGGACGACTGGGCTAGAAGTGATAAGACGGCTCGTAAAAAACGGTCTAATTCATGAACATGAAGATGAACATGATAAACGAAGTGTTAGAATCGAATTGACAAAAAAGGGAGAAATGGCATTTATAGAAATCAAATCGATTACTAGAAAGGTGGCCAAACTGATAACAGGAAAACTGACGGCAAAAGAGAAGCAAAAAATGTATGAATTGTTGAAAAAATTAGATGTTTTTCATCAACCATTATATCTGTCTAAGACCAAGCTAGAATTAGATTTTGTATTAGAGAAGTATTCGTTAAATTGACACTGACCTAAACTAGAGATAACTATTTATAAATAGTATAATTTACCAAAAAAGCCCTTTACTCTTTCGTCTCCTAGTCGTTGTCGTTTTGAGTCCTAGGACACCAAGTAAACCTCTCGTGACTTCTCTCACTACAATTTTTCCAACAGGACTATTGACAGCATCCCCTACGCTATCCAGTATGCCGCCTCCTTTTTCTTCTTTTACTTCTTCTTTCTCTTCTGCTTCAGGTTCATCCTCTTTAGCCGCCGATATTTTTCCTTGGAGCATTTCATAAGCGCTCTCACGGTCTATGATTTTTTCGTATTTTTCTTTGATATCAGATTGGTCAATAATGTCTTGCAATTCACCATTAGTCAATACTCCTATACGACTTAATGGGGGTCGCATCATGGTATGAGCTAGTGGAGTAGGGATACCTTTTTCATTGAGCACAGTGACCAAGGCCTCTCCTATACCCAAAGATGTCAAGGTTTTCTCGATATCATAATATGGGGAAATAGGGAAATTTTCAGCTGCTAGTTTTATAGCTTTTTGATCCTTGGCAGTGAAGGCACGCAAGGCATGTTGCACTTTCATCCCCAGCTGACCCAAAATAGAATCAGGAATATCGGCAGGATTCTGTGTAATAAAAAATATACCAACACCTTTGGACCGAATCAGCTTAATAGTAGCTTCGAGTTGCTTTAAAAGCGCTGGGCTAGCTTCCTCAAATATCAAATGTGCTTCATCGATAAATAAAACTAGTTTAGGTTTATCAGGGTCGCCTATTTCAGGGAAACTGCCATAAATTTCAGCAAGCAGGCAAAGCATAAAACTTGAAAATAATTTAGGCTTATCTTGTATATCTGTTAGGCGAAATATATTAACTATTCCTTTTCCATCGATTACCCTTACGAGGTCTTCCACTTCAAAAGACATTTCTCCAAAAAATTTGTCTGCTCCTTGTTGTTCTATTTCAATTACTTTA
The DNA here is from genome assembly GCA_016787225.1 of Chitinophagales bacterium. NCBI lineage: Bacteria > Pseudomonadati > Bacteroidota > Chitinophagia > Chitinophagales > Chitinophagales bacterium. Next base: position 311,248 of record JAEUUY010000011.1, on the reverse strand, counting down.
CGAAGAATAGTACCTGAAGTCGTAGTTGAAAAACTGCCAAATTGTTTGGTTAGTTCATCTTTTAGTTCATCGTTCGCTCGTATTAGCACTTCTCTTAAATCTTTTAAATCTAATAGAGCTAATCCTTTATCATCGCAGTATTTAAAAAGCATAGAAAGGACTCCCTCTTGGGTATCGTTCAATCCCAATATTTTAGCTAATAATACAGGTCCAAATTCACTGACAGTAGCCCGCATAGGTGTACCAGGCTCACTGCTTATCGTTATGAATTCAGCAGGATTGTTGGAATAGGAGTTATCTAATTTTAAAATGGCATTTCGTTCTTCTACTTTAGGATTGGTACTTCCAGCCATAGCGATACCGCTGAGGTCTCCTTTGATATCCATCAGTAAAACAGGCACTCCCGCTTTGGAGAGGTTTTCCGCTATGACTTGTAGTGAAATAGTCTTACCCGTTCCAGTAGCTCCTGCTATCAGACCATGTCGGTTAAACATTTTGAGTGGCGCTTTAATCAAGGCATCGGGGACATTTTCTTCATTCAGTTTACCTAAACCCATAAGAATGCTATCACCTTTGAATGTATATCCGGTTTGAATATCGGATAAAAACTGTTGTTTATTCGCCATTGTTTTATTTTTACAAACAAAAATAATAGTTCTATTAGAATCGAGGTGTTCTAATTCTTAATTCTACTTATTTTGATATTAGCGATTGTATTTTTAGTATTTGTCAGTCTATTTATTTATAGTTATTTAATATATCCTAGTTCGCTCCATTATCTGGGGAATAAGACTATAGGTACTCACACCTCCGGCAAGCGACCTATTGTTGTTTTACTAGCTGCATACAACGAAGAGAATCATATATCCAAAACAATACAAGCTATATTTAATAGTAATAATTTAGATAATATAGAAATGGTTATCGTAGCGGATGATGGCAGTGAAGATGAAACAATGAAGGTTTTACAAAATCTCCAAATACAATACTCAAAACTGAAGGTCGAAAGACTCCACCGCATTGGGAAGCCTCAGGCCTTGAATTTCTTAGTAGAAAAATTTCAGTTGAACACAGATAGCTACCATATTCTCCTGATGGATGCTAATATAGCATTAGACACAAACTGTATTATCGAATTGGAAAAAGAAATATTGATAGATAAAGTAGGTATGGTTGGGGCCTCTGTAGTGCCTTTGCAAAATCAACGCAACGTAGAATCAGATTATGTTTTGAGAGAAAATAGAATAAAGCTGGAAGAAAGTCGGACTATGGGTTATGCTATAGGTGTATTTGGCGCCTGCTATATGATGCGAGGCGAATTGTATCAGAGGATTCCTAAAAATTTTATAACAGACGACTTGTTTCTCACGTTCTCTGTTATTGGAAAAAATTATTATGTGCTCTATTCCCAAACTGCCATAGCAAAGGAGCATATTTCAGCAGTACTTACCAATGAGTTTAAACGCAAAAGCCGCTATGCTGCGGGCAATTTTCAGATACTTTTTCATTTCTTAGATTTATTGAATCCATGGAAGACCTCTTTTGGCTTTATCTATGCTTTTTTCTTTCACAAAATACTACGGTGGCTATCCCCTATTCTATTCTTAGTAGCTTGGATACTTAGTTTTTTCAATCTTTTTGGTCAATATTCAAATATATTAATCTATGGAGGTAGCTTGGTTTGCCTATTTTTGTTCTTTAATTATTTGCTGACTTTGCTTAAAATAAATGCTATCTGGTATAGAATGTATTATTTTTTGAGTATGAATTTAGCAATATTGTATGGATTTTTTAATTATATAAAAGGGATAAAAACAAATGTCTGGGAAAGAAGTGACAGAATATAAACTGAATACAATTGAAGAAGCCTTGTTGGATATTCAAAATGGAAAAGTTATCATTGTGGTAGATGATGAAAATAGAGAAAATGAAGGTGACTTTATAGCTGCAGCGGAGCATGCCACACCGGAAGTAGTTAATTTTATGGCTACCTATGGACGCGGACTTATATGTACTCCACTTCCAGAGAAGCGTTGTGATGAATTAGACCTACAACTCATGGTTGGCAAAAATACGGTACTACATGAGACTCAATTTACGGTATCTATCGATTTGAAGGGAGAAGGCTGTACTACAGGTATTTCTGCGCATGACAGGTCTAAGACAATTTTATCCTTAATAAATCCAAATACCAAGCCAAAAGATTTAGGCAGACCAGGGCATATATTTCCACTCAGAGCTAGAGATGGAGGCGTATTACGTCGAGCTGGACATACCGAAGCAGCTGTAGATATCGCCCGACTGGCTGGTTGTCAGCCTGCAGGGGTCCTGGTAGAAATACTCAACGAGGATGGTAGCATGGCGCGCCTTCCACAATTGATAGAAGTGGCTAAAAAACATAATTTGAAAATTATTTCTATCGAAGACTTGATAGAATATAGACTGAAGCATGATAGTCTCATCAAGCTAGAAGAAGTAGTTGATATGCCTACCAAATACGGAAATTTCAAGTTACATGCTTTTTCACAAAATACAAGCCCGGATATCCACTTAGCCTTGGTAAAAGGAGCTTGGGAGGCAGGCGAGCCCGTTTTGGTGAGGGTTCATTCGAGTTGTGCTACGGGAGATATTCTCCAGTCTCTTCGCTGTGACTGTGGAGATCAGCTACACCTCGCTATGAAAATGATAGAACAGGAAGGAAAAGGAGTTGTTGTCTATATGCAACAAGAGGGCAGGGGAATAGGATTATTGAACAAGCTAAGAGCTTACAAACTTCAAGAGCAGGGTCGTGATACTGTAGAAGCCAACTTGGAACTAGGCTTTAAAATGGATGAGCGAGACTATGGTCTTGGGGCTCAAATCATTCGCAGCCTCGGTATTCAAAAAATAAAACTCATGAGCAATAATCCCAAAAAACGTGTAGGGCTTATCGGTTATGGACTGGAGATAGTAGATAATATCCCTATAGAAGTAACTCCAAATCCAAGTAACCAAAAATACTTAGAGACCAAGAGAGACAAAATGGGTCACACTATTTTGAAGTAATACCTTTCAAAATCTCTTTAATCAGTCCATTTCCTTTATATACAAAGCCTGTATATACTTGCAGCAATTCACAACCTAGGTCAATTTTTTCTTGTGCCGATGCAGCACTATCTATACCGCCAACACCTATGAGTTTTATTGATGCGTCTTTGGACTTTAAATATCGAATAACTTCATTTGTCTTATAAGCTATGGGCTTACCGCTAATGCCGCCCATTTTTTCTGAATAGGCAAAATCTTTATTTCTATTTAAGACTTCATAATCTATCGTTGTATTCGATACTATGAGGGCGTCAATATGCTGACTGTGATATACAGAAATGATATCATCTAACTGCCCTTCTGTGAGGTCAGGTGCTATTTTGAGAAAGATAGGTTTAGAAACGGATTGATTTTTACGAAACTCTTGAAGCACCTCAAATATTTTTATCAAGGTATCTTTATCCTGAAGTGCTCTAAGATTAGGGGTATTTGGTGAACTGACATTGACCACAAAATAATCGACAAAGTCATACATAGCCTCAAAGCATTTTTGATAGTCTAGATGGGCTTCTTCGTTGGGAGTCCATTTGTTCTTGCCTATATTGCCTCCGATAACATAACCTTTGCCTTGAAATTTTTTTAGGTTTTCTATTATTTTTTTTACACCTAAATTATTAAACCCCATTCGATTCATCAAAGCTTGATCTTCTTTGAGTCGAAATAGTCGTGGTTTGGGGTTACCGTCTTGTGGTTCAGGAGTCACTGTGCCTATCTCTACATATCCAAACCCTAGTTTGTCCAGTATGTTCACATATTCCGCATTCTTATCAAATCCTGCCGCCATGCCCAGTCTATTTTTAAATCGAATACCAGCGAAAGAGATATCATCAATTTTATGATAGCAAAGTAAGGTGTTAAGGCCTGGAATTTCCAGTAAAATTCTCAATAATTTCATAGTGATAGCGTGAGCAAACTCTGGAGGAAAAAAGAATAGAATATTTTTAACTATTGTATACATTGGAAATTTACTGAAATTGCAAAAATCAATTTTTTTTAGGACTTCTTGAAAAATAATTAATTTAGCCACAAATTTTTTCAAGGAAGTGGCAGTTTTCGGATCTAAATTAAATAGTGGTCTTACGGATGAGGAATTGATAAGTAAATATCGATTCTCTCATGATAATTCCTATTTAGGAGAATTGTTTCTTCGTTATTTGCCCAGTGTTTTTGGAGTAGCATTGGGGGTATTAAAAAACCAAAAAGAAGCGGAGGATCTTACTATGACTGTATTTCATAAGATAGCTTCCGATTTAAAAAGAATTGAAGTGAAAGATTTTTCTAGCTGGTTGTATCAACTAACAAAGAATCTATGCACTATAGAATCTAAGAAAAAGAATGCAGGAAATAATGATTCGAAAAATATCCTCATCGATGAGCTTGCGAGTAAAGACGATCACGAACTTTTTATTAATGCTTCTGAGGATAAGACATCCAAAATAGATGCGAACAATTTGCGATTGGCAATCAATACACTTAATGAGAATCAAAAAATTTGTATTGACTTATTCTATATGCAAAATAAATCTTATCAGGAGGTTGCAGAATCGACAGGGTTTAGCGTCAATCAAGTAAAGACAAATATTCAAAATGGCAAACGTCTTTTGAAAACCTACTTAGAGAATAGAGGATTATAATCTAGGATAAACAACGAAAATGAGTATAGAGAGAAAGTTTAAAATGTTTTCTACTAAAGAGTGGATTCAATTTTTACAATATAAATTGTCCCCTGAAAGAGAAAAAGAATTAGAGATACAATGTGAGAAAGATCCTTTTTTAAAGGAAGCAGTAAATACCATAGGAGATAAAGAAAACAGAGCACTGGCTTATCAGTCTGTAGCACTGCTCATAAATGAAGTGCAGCAATATACAGGGGTTTCAGAATCTAAGATTCTCAAATCCAGAGAAAATGTTGAGACTAAGAAAGAAATGCCAATTAACTGGAGAATTGTTGGTATTATTATTACGGGCATTATTTTAATGGGTATTTTAGGATATGGCATCTATTATTTTCTAAGTAGTAGCCCTGGTGTAGATGCTCAAGATCAGACCATGGTGGAAGCAGAAACTGTTTCTAGTATTCAATCTTATGCAGACTCATCCAGCCTGCCTATGGAAACTATTCCGAATGCTGCGGTAGCAGCAAGCATGCCCGTAGATTCTGTCTCCATCACTAAACAGAAAGTGGCGACTAAGAAGAATCAGAGTCAATCAAGTTCAAGTTTAGGGGATATCAATAACGATATCAATCCTGCTTCAAGTAATGCATCTAATCCTGCGGCAGCTGTATCTCAAAAAGAAAGGGAATTGTTTAATCAAGCACAAGAAATATACAAGCAAGGCAATCGCGAAGAGGCCAAGGAAATTCTTAGAAAGTTAAAGAGTTACGATAACCCTATGAAATCTCAAGCAGAAACTATTCTGAAAAATATGGAAAACTAAGGTTATGGTAAACGCTAAGATTTCAAGAGCAGTTTCTATTTGGTTATTGATAGGTTGCTTAATGGTCTTAGTGCAAATTTTAATAGGGGGTATCACACGACTTACAGATTCTGGACTATCTATTACCGAATGGGAAGTGATTAAAGGAACCCTGCCTCCATTGAATGAAAAGGAATGGACGATTTCTTTTGAAAAATATAAAACCTTCGCAAAGAAACAGTTTGAGTCTATACATAGGGATATGTCTCTCTATGAATTTAAACGAATTTATTTCTGGGAATATTTCCATAGACTATGGGCTAGAATTATGGGTATAGTTTTTGCAATCCCTTTCTTTTATTTTATCGTGAGAAAAAAAATTGAGGTGAGACTTATTAAAAGGCTACTCGTAGTTATTTTTTTAGCCTCACTCTCCGCTACTTTTGGTTGGCTAATGGTAGCCAGTGGCCTTAATGATGATAAACGCACCTGGGTCAATGCCTATAATCTATTAATACATCTTATCTTGGCTACGAGTTTGTTTTCATATCTTACTTATACCTATTATCAGTATGCGCATGCTCATTCGGCCGAACGTATTGAGTTAATCGACCGATATTTATGGAAGTGGATAGGAACTTTCTTGGTTATTCAATTAGCTTTCGGAGCTTTGATGGCTGGTATGAAAGCCGCCTTGGTGTTTCCTTATCCATTGCTATTGGCTAAAACCCAGCTTTTTCAGGACATATGGAATACGAGTCCTGCTATACAATGGGCTCATTGGAATGATTATGAACCCAATCCTAATGTAAAATTGATAGTTCAAGTAGTACATAGGTTGACAGCCTACCTCTTATTTTTCGCCTCTGCATGGTTTTTTATTGTCAATAGAGTGAAAATGTTCATCGCTCCTAGTTATCTGCTATACTATATTCTGTTAATATCACAAATTATTTTAGGTATTTTTACTGTAAGCTATAGTCATGGAAAAATTCCTATTACATTAGGTGTTATTCATCAAATTACAGCTTTCCTATTATTAGCTGCCTACCTATGGATTCTCTATTCTTCCAAAAAGAAAAGATAGGGCTTCAACTCCCCTTGATTCAAAATCAGACTATATTCTACGCGGTACTCAATTGGGGTGTGGGTCATGCTACGAGGTCTATTCCTATTATTAAGCATTATCATAATTTAGGAAATAAGGTCGTTCTGTTTAGCGATGGAGAAGCGGAGAGCATGCTCAAGACCAGTTTCCCAGAGCTTATTATACATACATTGCCGTCTTATAAGATAAAATATAAGTCGAAGAATTTTCTTTTTCTATTTATCATATTACAATCCTTTACACGTTTTTGGATCATATATCGAGAACAGCTGCACATGCGACGCTATCAGAAAATCTATCAACCCGATGTGGTGATTTCCGACAACCGGTATGGCTGCTACTTAGTAGGATTAAAAAGTTATCTCATTTCGCATCAATTGAAATTGGTAACAGCTAATTTTATAGAGCGCATATCGCAGCGATTTGTAGATAAATTAATTAAACCTTTTGATGAATTATGGATTCCTGATATCGAGACTGTCAAGCTGAGTGCAGCTATGACGGATGTCGATATTTCTATTCCCAAGCGATGGATAGGTTTTCCTGATTTGAAAGTAGCGAGTGACCCCAAAGCTGAGCCTATCGAGCTGCTTGTATTGCTATCAGGCCCAGAACCTCGACGAACAGAGTTAGAAAAAAAATATCTCAAAGTCATCGAAACGCTGCCATACCAAGTCACTTTTATTGCGGGAAATTTTTCTCAAGATTATGTATTGAATAAATCAAAAAACTGCATTCATCATTCTCGTATGCGATATGAAGAGACGCTTCAGTATATAGCGCGAGCAGAAAGAATCATATGCCGCAGTGGCTATTCTACCTTGATAGATTTATATATTCTACAAATGCAAAAAATCATCTGTGTACCTACCGCTGGTCAACCTGAGCAGGAATATCTCGCTTCTTATTGGCAGGAAAAAGGATGGGTGAAATTTGTGGAAGAAAGAGATGTGGAGGGGAGATTAAAGAATCTCGTATTGAATATGCAAGATCATTTATTATAACTATACATGATAAAGCTCTTCAACCTAGAAAAAAAATACTTCGATGTCATAGATAATAATGGAAATTGTTTTATAGCTTATTGGGCAGAGCTTTATATCTTAATTATAAAAATCAATTTTTCCAGCATTATTATTAATAATTCTGAGAATATTACCACAGAGAAAGTTTCACTAACTAAAACTGATAAACCAAATCAAGACAATGATTTTACATTTAAAAATAAAAAACTAGGTATAACATTTGTCTTTAACGGCAAAAAGACCGGAGTTAAAGAAGAACTATATCAGAATATACAGGAAGAAAAATTGGTTTGGGACTGTCATCATCCTCTGGCTTCGGTATCACTATATTATGACGGAATAAATTACAGAGGGCTCGGTTATTCAGAAACGATTCACATGAGTTTGGCACCATGGGAGCTGCCAATAGATGAACTAAGATGGGGGAGATATTTATCACAAGACACCAGTATCGTTTGGATTGAATGGAAGGGGTCTAATCCTTTAAGGAAAATTTATTACAATAGTAGCTATTACGAAGATGGAAGCATAGATAATGAAAAGCTTGTATTCGGCAGTGGGAAATATCAAGTTTACTTTCTCAGCCCAAGTGTAATTTATGAAGGAAAAATATCCAATCATCTTAAAAATCTAAATTGGCTAAAATGGATTATCAATAAACGAATACTAGAAACTATAGAAGTGAAGTTTAAATCAAAAGCAATTTTCAAAGTTAATGATAGTATGATGAATACGGGTTGGTCTCTATATGAAATCGTAAAATGGAAGAAGTAAAAAACATTTTAGGTAAAATAATTTACGGTTGCTTATTCGTCGTAGTGCTGCCATATTTGCTTATTTTATGGGCTGGTGCTACTGACAATTTAGTACAAATACCAGTACCAGACTATCCATATATAGGTTTATTAAATGTTGGAATAGGACTTTATTTCATTTTTTCTGGAATGTTTTCTCTATGGTACTATGGTGAAGGCTTACCAATGAATGCCTATCCTCCAGACAAATTTGTAAGTAAAGGGGTATATTCTTTTACAAGTCATCCAATATATCTTGGCTCAATTCTTGTGTCATTCGGATTGTCTATTTGGGTTAAATCTTCATCGGGATTTTGGCTAGTTAGCCCATTATTCTTATTTATGATTGTAGCCTATGTTCTAGGTTTCGAGAAGGAGAAAACAGAGAAGCTTTTTGGTGTCCAAGCATTCAAGCCATTTTTATCTTTAGCCGAGGGGAATTCTCAATCAACAAATTTAAAATCAAAGCTAGCCACTTTTATTCTAATATTTATTCCGTGGTTAATTTTATATGAAGCTTTCGTTTTTATAGGGAATCCAATGGTTGCTATCTCTACGAATACGATGTTAGATGAGTATATTCCCCTAATAGATTTTACCATAATTGCATACTCCTCGGTCTATATTTTTACCTTGCTTGTTCCGTTCATTTTGAAGACAAATGAGCAGTTAAGAAATTTCACTATTGATGCGTGGTTATCTATGATTATCGTTTTTAGTATTTATTTCTGTTTACCATTTGTGGTAGAGCAGAGAGAATTTAGTTTTTCTTCTTGCTGGACGGAACTTATAAAACTAGAGAGATCTATGGATAGCGCAGCCGCAGCTTTTCCATCGTATCACGTAATGTGGGCTTTGTTATCGGCTAAATACTATACACAAATTTTATCAACTCTAAAGACGGCGTTCTTCTTCATAGCCACATTAATTTCTATGAGCTGCCTTACAACGGGTAATCATACCATCTTAGATGTGTTGGCGGGTTTAGCTGTTTATTTTATTATTGAATACAGAATAGCTCTATGGTTTGCAGCTAAAAATAAAGCGGAGAAAATAGCGAATACATGGATAGAATGGCGATACAGAAATGTACGATTTATTCATCACGGAATCTATGCAGGCTTAGCCAGTCTAATAGGTGCATTTTTGATTTCGAGCTTCTTACATGACTTTCGATTTATTACAACCATGTCTTTAACTCTGAGTGCTATTCTTGGAGCTGCTTTGTGGGCTCAGTTTATTGAAGGCTCCCCCAAATTACAGAGACCATATAGCTTCTATGGGAGTATAGTAGGCACTGGATTTGCCGTGATAACTCTAGGAGTGTATACTCCGTTGGAAGCTTCTATTTTGGCAGGAGCTCTCGTTATGGCAGCACCATGGGTACAAATGATAGGCAGATTAAGATGTCTTGTGCAGGGTTGTTGTCATGGATGTCAAACTTCACCTAAAATGGGGATACAATTTCACCATCCTATGTCGCGGGTCAATAAAATTTCTGAACTATCTGGTAGATTCTTACACCCAACGCAGTTGTATTCTATGATTGCAAATTTTATAACGGGCGTATTTCTTATTCGATTTTATTTCTTAGAGATGCCAATAAATTTTTTAGTTGGTTTTTATTTTATTGCTAATGGTTTGTTTCGATTTGTCGAAGAGTCATTGCGTGGTGAAGCCCAAACACCTTATTGGCTTAGAATGCGTATATACCAATGCTTTGCTTTGCTTTCTATTTTTATTGGAGCGCTAATCACATGTGTCTCACACAAAACAACATTAGTTTTTAGATTTAGTAATGAAAGTTTATTGACAGCAATAGTAGCAGCCGTAATTACTGCGATAGCTTATGGTCTTGATTTCCCAAAATCCAATAAGAGATTTGCTAGATTGGTAGAATAAGAACTCTTAACACGAAATCTTATCTACCCTCGTCTGATGTCTTCCCCCCTCAAAGCTAGCTTCTAGGAAAGCTTTGACTATTTCTATAGCTTCTTGTTCAGATATAAAGCGTGCGGGCAGGCTGAGAATATTGGCATCATTATGTTGGCGTGCGAGTGAGGCTAGTTCTGGCTTCCATGCTATAGCAGCTCGAATGCCAGCGTGTTTGTTTGCAGCTATAGCGATGCCATTTCCACTTCCACAGATGAGTATACCCATAGTGGTTTCTCCATCTTCGATACTGTTGGCTACTGCGTGCGCAAAGTCTGGATAGTCCACGCTGTCTGTACTATAGCATCCTTTATCCAACCATTCAATTTCTTTGAAATTTGACTTTAAAAATTCTTTTAATTCAAACCCTGCGTGGTCGCAGCCAATGGCTAATTTCATAAATCAAATGATTATGCTACAAATGTAAAGCTACAACATTAAAAAGAGAACCAATTTTTTACGCAAACAATCTAAAAATCAAATAGAGACCGAAAGATAACAGAATAGTAACAGGTAAGGTAAGGAGCCATGCTAGGGCTATACTTTGAATCGTTCCTTTCTGTAGGTTCTTGACGCCTCCAGTAGCTACCATAGAGCCAGCTATACCAGAAGATAATACGTGGGTAGTACTAACAGGTAATCCAAAATAGGTACTTAGACCAATAGTGGATGCTGCTACTAGTTCGCTAGCCGCACCTTGCCCATAGGTCAAGTGTGATTTTCCTATTTTCTCACCTATGGTTACTACGATGCGTTTCCAGCCTATCATGGTACCTATTCCTAGGGATAAGGCCACCATCATCAATGCCCAATCTGGAGCGAAATCAGTATAGGATTTCAAAACATGCAGTTCTTCTTTCAAAGCACTTCTATCAGCAGAATTAGGGAGCATCTCTGGGTCTTTTACGATTTTGTCTATGGTCTTAGAAATAGATTGGATTCTCTTTCGTTCAGTAAATTTTGCTTTAACAGTAGTGTCTGCTTTAGATGCAATGTCAGCCTTAAGTTCATTGACTGTTTCGATCATTTTATTAAATTCTTTTTCTAATGGGCTTTCTAGCTTGTTTTTCTCCAAAATTGCCGTTATTCTGTCTAAATGCTGAACACATTTTTCATCGCCAAAGCTACTATTTAGGGCATACTGCATAGGCATAAAGGTCATCAATACCACCATCAGTAAGCCTAGTCCTTTCTGTCCATCATTGCTGCCATGAAAAAAACTAACAGCGCTACAAGTACCTATTAGCAAGGCTCGGGTCTTAAGAGGTGGCGCTTCATTAGTCAATTCCTGCTTGAAAAGAGCTTTTTGCTTCAGAACTCTTCGCATGACATAAACTAGAAGTATGGCCATGGTAAAACCAAATGTCGGTGATAGCAATAAAGACATTCCTATGTCCTTTGCTTTGTCCCAATTGACACCAGAACCATGATGTATAAACTGAAATCCAAGACCAGCTCCTAACAATGAGCCTACTAGAGTATGTGAACTAGAACAAGGAATCCCAAAATACCATGTGCCAAGATTCCAAATGATAGCACCAATGACAACAGCAGATACGATGGCTATATTCTCATAGGTGGACAACTCCATAAGTTCTCCTAGTGGTAATAGCTTGATAATGCCTGCAGCTACAGTCATTTGAAAAAGTTTAACACTGACTATAGCACCTAAAAAGTTGAGAGAACCTGAAAGAAGCACTGCGTGAAACGGCTTCAGTGATTTTGTGTAAATCACCGTAGCTACTGCATTGGCAGTGTCATGAAACCCATTGATAAATTCAAAGAAGCAAATGGCAGCTATACAAAATAAAAATAATGCAAGAATAACTCCTTCCATAGAGGACAATATGTTTAGAAAATCCATTTCGTTCAATTTTTGACAAAGCTAAATTAGAACATTCTGAGTGAATGTTAAGAAATGGTTAAGCCATGGAGAAAAGCTATCTTATCCAGATATATGAGGAGAAAATCATAGTAATACTAGAAAACTAGTCAAATTTTTCTAGAGATTCGTCTTGATCCCCATCCTTATGAAATATGAGTTGGCTGCCTTTCATAAAGTATTTAATTCCTTGATCATCATAGCAATGGTTGTCATCAAGGTCATATCTTATATTTGATTTATCAAACAACTCATTCGAAACCCAATTTTCACGAGCACCGAATAGTCCTAGCACATAGGTCGTAATGTAATAACGAAAGTTTAATAAATACTTATAGAACGTCTTATTCTCTAGGAATCTAAAGTCAAATCGATGAAAGGCAAACACGAGTTGATCCCAGAATCCATTAGGATAGGCATATGGAAGACCGAACATTTTTGGCTTATGGAAATAAAAATTAAGAGGCTTCAGACCAGGTAGAAATCCCGTACCGAATATCCAATCCCAGGCTGCGATTTTTGTACTATAGTTCTTATAGAATACTTCGTGATGATTCGCATGATGCCATTGATGCATTTCAGGGCCATTAATGATATATTGTAGTTTTCCAGTATTGACATTCACATTGGCGTGAATCCACATGCCCCATAGCGCATCGAGTAAGGCTTTGGCAGGATACATAAAAGATGCAGTTTCTGTGTCTAAAAGAAAGAATATAGGTGCAAATTCAACCGTCTGATTGATCAAAATTTCTGAGAAATGGGAACGACTCCCCGCTAACCAATCGACCTCGCGTACTGAGTGATGCGCTTCATGCGTGCGCCACAGATATTTATTGTTGTGCTGAAAGCGGTGCATCCAGTACATGTAGAAATCATGGGTAATGAAAAATATAAACAAGCATAGCCAAAAATTCATACCGCTCATAGGTCCAAAGTCTTGAAGCCCTAAGTAATTTTTCAAGTTGAGTATGATATAGGTGAAAATGACTATTTCCAGCACTTTACTCTGAAGGATGGTGTACCATACCAAATCCATCCAAAAGCCTCTGCGGAATAGCTTTACTTGCGGTGTGTATGGAAATAATCTTTCTAATACTATCATCAAGATAGCCCATGAGGGAATGATGATACCGATGATTTGTATATATTTGTCATGACCTAATTCTTTAAAACATTCTGGCACCATAACTCAAATACAAGGTAGACCTTGCACAATAGTATAAATTTATAGATTTAATAGATTACAAAGTTAGAAAGAATTAGACTTTTCTGTTTAAAAAACAACATGGCTGGCGATTTGAACCAGCATTAATTAAAGATAATTAGTACTATTCTTGTACCTTCATTTGCTAATCTGCGGTACGGAAAAAATTGATATACGAAATGAATCCTTACTTCACCCTTCTCAGCTTGGCCATTGGACCTAGCTCGCTGTCATATACTTTTTTGACACCATCGCCCAAGGCTGTTTCAATGTCACGGATATCCCGCACCAGTCGCATCATGCCTCCTGGCTCTACGGAAGCGGCTTGGTCGCTTCCCCACATACTTCTGTCTAGGGTAAAATGGCGCTCTACAAAACTCGCACCTAATGGAATCGTCGCCAGCGTAGTGCTCAAACCCGTCTCATGTCCAGAATAACCAATAGGACATGAAGGATACATATTTTGCAAGGTGTTTATCATTCTTAAGTTCAATTCCTCTGGCTTACATGGATAAGTGGAAGTAGCATGTGCTATAGCCAAATTATCAGTTCCAATAGCTTCGACTGCTTTTTTCAATTCTTCGATGGTGCTCATTCCGGTAGAAATGATCAATGGCTTACCAGTATCTTTTTTCTTTTTGAGAAGGGAGATGTCGGTGAGTGATGCTGAAGCTGCTTTGTATAGCATGGGATTAAATTTCTCCAAATAATCTACGGATTCTTCGTCCCAGCAGCTAGCAAACCATACGACACCTAACTCTTTACAATATTCATCGATGATTTTATACTCCGCATCCCCAAATTCTACTTTATATCTATAGTCGATATATTTCATTCTACCCCATGGCGTATCGCGTTCAATATCCCATTGATCTCTCGGTGTGCAAACTTCTGGAGTGCGTTTTTGAAATTTTACCGCATCACAGCCACATTCATGCGCTTTTTTTATCAATTCTTTGGCTATATTGATATCACCATTGTGGTTCAAGCCTATTTCAGCAATAATAAAACAAGGGTTGTTACCACCTATTTTTTTACCATTCGCCAATATTATTTCAGTCATAAATTAATTTTATTAATTACTAAACAAAGGTAAAGCCTAAAAACTTAATCTTGTGATAAGATTTTGTTAATTATAATTTTCAATGATATATTCACAAAACTCTCGAAAGGCTCCTTCACCTCCTTTTTTCTCACATACATAATGTGAAATAGCCAAGACATCTTCGTAAGCATCCCCTGGGCAAGCACATATCCCTGCCTTTTTCATAACCTCAATATCATTCAAGTCATCTCCAATATAGGCTATATTTTCCCAATTGAGATTGTGTTGTTTCATAAACCGTTCGACCATTTCTAATTTATTCTTGACCCCAAGAAATACATTTTCTATTTTCAATTTTTCTGCTCTACGACTTACAATTTCAGAATTTTCACCTGTAATTATAGCGATGTTAATAGGTGTCAATCTTCTTAAGCGCTCTGCACCCATACCATCGCGATATGAAAATGCTTTCAACTCCTCACCTCTTGCAGAATAGAATATGGTGCAGTCTGTCCACACACCATCTATGTCCGTAAATAAATAAGAAATATTAGATATTAGATGTGAGATATTAGACATATTGTTTAACTTCTAGATTATGATTATTGCTTATTTAACTTGTTTCTTTTTTCTAATATCTAATTTCTTACATCTGGCATCTAAATAGCTGTCCACCCACCATCGACTACCAAATTCGCTCCTGTCATATAACTACTGGCGTCGCTAGCTAGAAATACAATAGCTCCCATATAGTCAGTGGGCTGTGCCATACGGGCTAGTGGGGTTTTAGCACTATAGTTCTGGACAAAAAAATCATCTTGACTATTTTCTACACCACCTGGTGATAAGGTATTGACGCGTACGCCATTCTTACCCCAGTAAGCTGCTAGAAATCTGGTGAAATTAATTACAGCACCTTTGGTAGCAGGATAAGCGGCAGATTTGTAAAACATCTGTTTGCCATTTCTGTCTTTGTATATGGATTGGTCGGGACCTACCATTCCGTAGGTAGAGGCTAAATTGATAATGCTGCCTTTACCCGCTTTTGCCATTTCGGCACCAAATACTTGACAGCAAAGAAATGTTCCAGTGACATTCGCTTCTAGAGATTGGCGAAACATTTTTACCGGATAATTTTCAAACATAGACTGCTCTCCTGCCAAAGCTGGATTTTCAAACATATCATTAATAGCAGCATTATTCACTAGAATATCAATTTTGCCATAATGAGCGAGTATGCTATCTTTAGCTTTTTTGACATCCTCCTCATTGGTTATATCAAATGATATCGCAAAATGCATATCAGAATTATCCAAAGAAGCTATAACTTCTTGGCATTTCTCCTTATTCAAATCTGCTACGACCACACTAGCACCCGCCTCAGCAAGCGCCTTGCAGTGATTTCTACCGATAAGTCCCGTAGCGCCAGTGACTAGTGCAACTTTGTTTGATAAATTAAATAAATTCATAAAGCAAAGTTAGCAAAGCAAACTTGGATGACAACAATAAAAATAATCTTAACTTTGACTTAAACTTGAGCTAGCTCACTTTTCACCCAATCATATCCTTTTTTCTCCAGCTCGAGAGCGAGTGTTTTATCACCAGTCTTGACGATTCTGCCATCATACATGATATGAACAAAATCAGGAACGATATAGTCTAGCAATCGTTGATAATGCGTAATGACTAGAAAAGCATTCTCTGCATTTCTCAATTTATTGACACCATTGGCTACTATACGAAGTGCATCGATATCGAGACCAGAATCTGTTTCATCCAGAACGCAAAGTTTCGGCTCAAGCATAGCCATTTGAAAGATTTCGTTTCTCTTTTTCTCCCCTCCAGAAAAACCTTCGTTGATGCTTCGAGTGAGAAATTCTTTGTTGAGTTCTACGATAGCAGCTTTTTCTTTCATCAATGCGAGAAAATCTTTAGCTTCCATGGGAGCTAGACCATTGGCTTTTCGCTTTTCATTGATGGCGGCCTTCATAAAATTGGTAGTTGATACTCCTGGTATTTCGACAGGGTATTGAAAGGCTAAAAACATACCTAGGTGAGCCCTTTCCGCTGGGTCTAGTTCGGATATATTCTTGCCTTCAAAGAGCAACTCGCCTTCCGTGATGTCATAACCATCTTTGCCAGCTAGAATCGAAGCAAAAGTCGATTTGCCTGTTCCGTTCGGTCCCATAATAGCGTGGACTTCTCCTTTATTGATTTGAATGTTGAGTCCTTTGAGAATTTCTTTGCCTTCTTCTACTCGGGCATGTAAATTTTTAATTTGTAACATTGGTTGAGATTAAGTTATTTGATATATCCAATTTTAGTTCGTTCTTTGGTTGGTTCTTGAATCAGTTGTTTGACAGCTTCAAATAGCACTTTAATATCCTTGTTATTCTTTAGTGTCTTATTTTCCAGCTGCTCTAGCTTGAGTAAAATATTTTTTTGTGAATTAACTACTTCCCTTAATTTTACGAATACTTCTATTAATTTAATACTCATAGCTATCGCTCGCTCGCTTTTGAGTACATTGGCGAGCATTAAGACTCCATGTTCTGTAAAAGCAAATGGAAGTGCACCGCCTAATACCTGCTTGGAAGGTATCACATTTTGTGATACCATATTATCTATCTCATTTTCTGTCAATTCAAACATGAAGTGTTCAGGAAATTTCATAGAGTTCCTTCTTACCTGCTGTTTTAGTGCTCTATTTTCCACATTAAAAAGCACTGCCAAATTTCCAACTTCATTCAAAACTAAGAATTCAAAATTAATCTCTAACCCACACTATTTTCCAGCGTTATCTCCAATAATTTCTGTGCTTCTACCGCAAACTCCATGGGTAGTTCTTTGAATACTTCTTTACAAAATCCATTAATAATAAGATGCACGGCTTCTTCATCGCCTATCCCACGCTGATTGCAGTAAAATAGTTGATCTTCTCCTATCTTGGAAGTGGAAGCTTCATGTTCTACCTTTCCCGTTTTGTTTTTTATCTCAATATAAGGAAATGTATGTGCACCGCAATCACCGCCCATTAGCATAGAGTCGCATTGTGAGAAGTTGTAGGCATTGTCTGCATTGGGCTGTATCTGCACCAGGCCTCGGTATGCATTCTGTGATTTACCCGCAGAGATACCTTTCGATACGATTCTGCTTCGGGTATTTTTCCCGATATGTATCATTTTCGTGCCCGTATCAGCTTGTTGATGATTATTGGTAACTGCTACGGAGTAAAATTCTCCAATAGATTCGTCCCCCTTCAAGATACAGGAGGGGTATTTCCACGTAATAGCAGAACCGGTCTCTACTTGAGTCCATGAAATTTTCGACTTATAGCCTTGACAAATACCGCGCTTGGTTACGAAATTATAAACACCACCTTTGCCATTCTCGTCGCCAGGAAACCAGTTTTGGACTGTACTGTACTTGATTTCGGCTCTTTCCATTGCCACTAATTCCACGACAGCAGCATGCAATTGATTTTCGTCACGCTGAGGTGCAGTACAACCTTCGAGATAGCTCACATAGCTTTCATCATCTGCTATAATGAGGGTTCGCTCAAACTGACCTGTATTCTCCGCATTGATGCGGAAATAGGTCGAAAGCTCCATAGGGCAGCGAACTCCCTTAGGGATATATACAAAGGAACCATCACTGAATACAGCAGAATTGAGTGCGGAATAGTAATTGTCGCGCGGTGGTACCACCGTTCCAATATATTTTTTAACGAGTTCTGGATGTTCCTTGATAGCTTCAGATATGGAGCAAAAAATGATGCCTTTTTTATTTAATTCGTCCTTAAATGAAGTGAAAACGGACTCACTATCCATCACAAAATCCATGGCTACATTAGCTAGTTTGTTTTGTTCGAGAGCACTGATACCCAATTTATCCCAGGTTTTGCGTATTTCAGGATCTACCTCATCGAGTGAATTGAGCTGCGGTTTCTTCTTAGGAGCAGCATAATAGATAATGTCTTGAAAATTAATTTTAGGAAAGCCTAGCTTAGCCCAGTTGGGTTCTTCCATTTTGAGCCAATGATGATAAGCCTTCAATCTCCACTCCAGCATCCATTCGGGCTCATTTTTTTTGGCAGAAATAAAGCGAACAATATCTTCATTGAGTCCGATTTCGGCATACTCCTGTTCTATATCTGTGGTAAAACCATATTTATACTCCTTTTCGGATGTTTTGGCAAGCAATATATCTTCTGAATGGGTTTCCATGAAAATTTTTATCTATATAATTTTATGGCAAATTTAGATTAATTATAACGAGTCTAAAGAAAAACAATGCTAAGAAAGCCTAATAAATAAAGGACTCGAGAGTATTTTATTTAAAAGTTTCATTCTTTTTAAATACCAATTGAGTAAAAAGTTCAGCATTCTTATATAATAGTTCAGCATTTTTTGCCAACTTTTCTAATTTTGTTCTCATAAAAATCATAGAAAAAAGATTGTAATGAAAACCAAATATGTAGATCTTATAGAACAAACTTATGAATGGCCACAACCAGAATTTGAGGTGGAAGACAATGAACTAAAGTTTCACGATATTTATCTAATGGATATTGTGAAGAAATATGGAACACCGCTAAAGCTTACTTATTTACCCATCATTTCTAAGCAAATAGAAAAAGCAAAAATGTTTTTCAAAGTGGCTATGGCTAAGGCTAATTACGAGGCGGAATATAATTATTGCTATTGTACCAAAAGTTCACATTTTTCCTTCGTACTCGAAGAAGCCTTGAAGAATAATATCCATATTGAAACTTCCTCAGCCTATGATATCAATATTATAGAGAAATTAGCCGAAAAAGGACTTTTTCATAAGCATCAATATGTCATTTGTAATGGGTATAAGCTACCGCAATACATTGAGAATATCGCTCGACTCATAGAAAACAAGTATGAAAATGTAATACCTATTATTGATAATTTCAATGAATTGACTCATTTAACGGAAAAGATATCAAAGAAATTTAGGATAGGGATTCGAATTGCCTCTGAGGAAGCTCCTAAGTTTGATTTCTACACTTCCAGACTAGGTATAGGTTATAAAGATATTGTTCCTTTTTATAAGATACAAGTCAAAGGAAAGAAGAATGTGGAGCTGAAAATGTTGCACTTTTTTATCAATACGGGCATCACGGATACCGCTTATTATTGGTCAGAATTAGCGAAATGTGTGCGTGTATATTGTGAACTAAAAAAGATTTGCCCTAGTTTAGATTCTTTGAATATAGGAGGAGGACTTCCGATAAAAAATACACTAAATTATGCCTTTGATTATGAGTATATGATAGAAGAAATCATATCTCAAATTAAAAAAACTTGCGATGATTATGGGGTGAAAGAGCCTAATATTTTTACCGAATTTGGTTCATTTACAGTAGGTGAAAGTGGTGCCACTATTTTCAAAATTATAGACCAAAAGCCACAAAATGATCGAGAAAAATGGAATATGATAGATAGTAGTTTTATGACTACCCTGCCCGACGCCTGGGCTATCAATAAACGATTTATCATGCTAGCAGTCAATAACTGGGATCGTGAATATGAGCGCGTATTTCTTGGCGGACTCACCTGCGATAGTGATGACTTTTATAATTCTGAGGTCAATTCCAATGCTATATATCTACCTGTTTTAGAAGCTGATGAACCGCAGTATATTGGTTTTTTTCATACTGGTGCCTATCAGGAGAGTATTGGAGGTTTCGGTGGGACACAGCATTGCTTGACGCCAGCTCCCAAGCATATCATTATTTCCAAAAATGAAAATGGTGATATTAAAACCAAACTATTTGCTAAAGAGCAAGATTACAAGAGTATGCTGGAGATATTGGGGTATTAGAAATTCATAATTTGGAATTTTAAATGTTTAATATAAGAATGGCTGAGCCAGCAGATATTCCTACTATACTCAGCTTGATAAGGGAATTAGCAAATTTTGAGCGTCAGCCTGATGCTGTGATTCTTTCAGAAAGTGAAATGGAGCGTGCAATTTTCGGGGAACAGCCTTGGGTTTTTGTTTATGTAGCTGAAATAGAAAACAAGGTAGTAGGTATGGCACTTTATTATTATGGATTTTCGACATGGAAGGGTCGAAGTCTTCATTTAGAAGACCTTATCGTCAATGAAAATTATCGAAAACTAGGCATAGGTAAAGCTCTAATGAATCAAGTCATAGAGGTAGCTAAATCTGAGAAAGTCGAGCGTATGAGCTGGGAAGTACTCGACTGGAATGAGCCTGCAATAAAATTTTATAAATCTCTTAATACACAATTTTATAAAGACTGGTGGTTGTGCAGATTATTTAAGGAGCAGTTGGAGAAACTATAGGATACATTTCTAAGGCACTGGGTCAAATCCACTCCCTCCCCATGGATGACAGCGAAGCAGTCTTCGGGCTGATAGGTAAAATGCTTTAATGGGATTGAATTTTTGAAAACACTCCAATGCATATTGGCTGCATGTGGGATAGAATCGACAGCGTGCAGGTATGGTGGGTGATATCACTTTCTGATAAAATTTTATAAGGAGAAGAAAGGGGAGATTATACCACACGAGTTAACTAATAATTAAATAGGGAATAACTAATAATGAAATTTTTGGTTCTAAGTTGTCAGTTTTTTCATTAATTTTTTCAAACAGGATTCAACTTGTTTCTCAATATCTTGAAATGTTTTTCCCTCCGCTTTGGTTTTGAGAATTAGGAAAATGTGAATAGAGATTTCGTTTTCATTAAGGTGTTCTATCATAGGGGCTTTGCGAGTTCGATAAGCTTCGCGAAGCCATCGTTTAAATTTATTTCTGTCATGTGCTCGCTTATAGAGCCGCTTAGACACAGAAAAACCCGCTTTAAGCGGGTAATCTGATATTTTTACTAATGCGTATCTGAGGGTTAAATCTTCTTCGTGAATTGACTTCCCTTCTTTTGAGAAGATATAATCAATAGATTTTAGGCTTTTAAGACGCTCATAAGATTTTAAAGTATTTCTCATCAGGCTCTATAGCGTTTAAATATTGAGCCTAGACTGGCTTTACTTCAATCTCTTCTCGTCGCTTATGGTTAGTTTATATCTACCCTTAGCTCTTCTAGCTTTAAGCACTTTATACCCACTAGGACTGCTATTTCTAGCTCTGAATCCCATTTTATTAGCTCTTTTTCTTCTCGATGGTTGAAACGTTCTTTTCATCTCTATAAACTTTTAACTTGTCATTCCTTAAAAAAAGGAGTGCAAATGTACACTTTTTGGATTAAACTTGAGTGATAAATGTTAGGGAAATAGTCTCCAGTCGCAAGTTTTTAGTCTCTAGCAATTGATATTCAAATAATTATTAATATAATTTTAAAGAGGATATCAACCTTATTGAGCGGTAACTGCTTCTGCACAAGTGATTTCTACCATGGGTCCTACCATACAAATACTCATTCTATCTTCAATATCTTTATAAGTAAACTGAATGCGTTGATTGTTGACTTTTATCTGAGGATAGTTGTCTAAATTGATAGGTTCTAAAATAGTGCCATTATCCAAACGGATGTTAAATCCACAGCCATCAAGGCCTTTCATATCTACGACAGTGCCGTATTTGTAGTCTGGGCAGCTATTTTGGCTCTTGTTTTTGTTGCAACCTATAGCTAACAAAGAGATTATTGTTAGGGTCAAAATTGAATTTTGCATAATATAAATTTTACCCAAAGATAACGATAATACAAACAAACTATTGCTTGAATGGATGATTCTTAACTTAATTTTTCTTATTTGAAAATTAACAATTGGTTTTTCCTTAGTACTTTTGCACCCCTTTATGATATCAGTACAGAATATTACGCTCCGATTTGGGGGCAGGACGCTTTTTGAAAATGTTACTTTTCTTATCAATAGAGAAGATAGAATTGGTTTGACTGGAAAAAATGGTGCGGGTAAATCCACCTTACTCAAAATACTTTCTGGAAGTCTACGAGCTGAGTCTGGTTCGATAGCTACCCCTCGGGATTGCCGTATCGCTATCTTGACCCAAGATATAGAAAAAATAACTAAAGGCACTGTAGTCGAAGAAGCGCGAAACGCCTTTAAAGAAATACTTGCTATTCAGAAAAAAATAGCCGACATCACTCATCAGCTAGAGACCAGAACAGACTATGAAAGTGATGCTTATATGAAGTTGATAGAAGATTTAGGCGATCTGCAAAATCATAATAATATACTAGAAAGCGACAATATTGAGGCGGAAATAGAGCGCATCCTCAAAGGTCTTGGCTTTGACCGTAAGGACATGAATAAAAATATGGCCGAACTCAGCGGAGGTTGGCAGATGAGGGTAGAACTAGCGAAAATATTGCTTCAAAGACCTGATTTAATTCTTCTCGATGAGCCCACAAACCACTTGGATATTGAAAGTATTCTATGGTTAGAGAATTTCTTAAAAGAATATGATGGTGCAGTTATTCTGGTATCTCACGATAAAGCTTTTCTAGATGCTGTGACGAATAGAACAATAGAAGTGACCTTAGGCAGAATAGAAGACTACAAAGCCAACTACTCCAAATACCTAGAACTTCGCAAGGAACGAAGAGTACAGGTAGAAAATGCTTATAAAAATCAGCAAGAACAAATTAGACAGATTGAGCGCAACATTGATAAGTTTAGAGCGAAGGCCAATAAAGCGAGTTTTGCTCAATCGCTCATCAAGCAGCTAGAGCGTATGGATAAAATCGAACTCGAAGATGAGGATAATTCCAAACTTAATATCAAATTTCCAAAATCGGTACCCTCAGGAGTGCTTATCTGCGATGTCAAAGAAGTGTCTAAAAGCTACGGTGCTCAGCAGGTTATTAATCATTTCAGCTTTAAGGTTGAGCGCGGAGATCGCATAGCCTTTGTAGGTAAGAATGGAATGGGTAAATCCACTTTAGCGAAAATTCTCGCCAATGATATCGACAATTATCAAGGTACTGTAGAATGGGGACATAACATCGTCAAAGGTTATTTCGCACAGAATCAGGAAGCTGAATTAAACAATAGCAAAACCGTATTTGAAACTATAGACGAAGAAGCTGTCGGGGATATGCGCACCGCCGTGCGTGCCTTGCTAGGAGCATTTCTATTCAGCGGTGAAGATGTCGATAAAAAGGTGAGTGTGCTATCGGGAGGAGAACGAGGACGACTAGCTATGTGTAAACTCATGCTGACGCCAAACAATTTTCTCATTCTCGACGAGCCGACAAATCACTTGGATATTAAATCTAAAGAAGTTTTGAAACAAGCATTAGAAAAGTTTGATGGTACCTTTATCGTAGTATCACATGATAGAGAGTTTCTGCAAGGATTGACCAATAAAACCTATGAATTTACCAATAATGGTATCAAAGAGTTTTTAGGGACAATAGATGAATTCTTGGAAAAGAAAAAGGTCGATGGATTTAGACAGTTTGAACAGGATAAGATAGATAGTGGTCAGAAGTTAGTTGTCAATGGTCAGTCAAAAGTTGTCACTCAGAAACAAGAGTCTATTAATAAGGTTGACAATGGTGTCAAAGAGATTGAGAAAAAAATAGAAAAGCTGGAAGGAGAGATAAAGAAATGGGAAGTGAAAATGGCTTCGGAAGAGTTTCTTGAAAAAGCTGCGAATGATAGTAGTGCTTATGATGCTTATAATAAATTAAAGATGGATTTGGAGCTTGCAATGTCCGAGTGGGAAGCCTTAGTTTAAATTTAGTATGACCAATTTCAAAATACAACTCCTCCTACTCACTCAGCTACCTATTGCATGGATTGCAGGGTTGAAATTATTTTCCTATTCTGAAGAAACTTGTTCGATATCCGTTAAACTCGGTTTTCTAAACAAAAATCCATTTAAAAGTATGTTCTGGGCGGTGCAGGGCATGGCAGCAGAGCTCTCCACGGGGCTGTTGTGCATGGATATTATACAGAAATCGAATCAAAATATTTCTATGCTCGTCATTGAACAAAAAGGTCAGTTTTTTAAAAAAGCTAAAGGAAAAATTATCTTCACTTGTACTCAAGGAAGTGCGATTAAGGATACCATTCAAAAAGCAATTGATACAAAAGAATCACAAACCATTATGCTCACTAGCATAGGAAAGGACGAAGCCTGTGATAAGGTTTCGGCTTTTGAGTTTGTTTGGAGTTTTAAGGTGAAGTAGAGTTTATCTCCTGTCCTCTGTCTCGCTATATTGATAAAGGTTGCCTTTATTCCATACGGTCATGGTATTCGGAGTTAAGTCCCAATAGACCACGCATTGATTTTGCATATGCCATTCTCCCTGAACGACGCCTTTGGATATTTGAACTTTGACACCTTTATAAACTCCCCATAATACGCGATACATATCTTCATATACCAATAAGTCGTCCCAGATATCGTATTTCAAAGGAGTATAGTTCTCTAATTGCCAAGCCTTGCCATTTGTAAATAAATAAAAGTTCCCTGCATTATCAGTATAGGCTAGCATATTTCTTTTTTGCAGTTTTGTTTTGGGAGCAGTGGAGAGTAGGGTATGTGTTTTTCCATTATGATATAAACTCCATTCGTCAACGTTATTTTGGTAAGTAAGAAAATCATTGGATACTTCATAGCGATCAATATGGTAGGACTCCAATTGAATCTTTTCGCCACGGTCGAATACCATAAAATTATCGATATTATCGTGATAGGCGATGATGCCACGCCCCATTTTAAAGTTATTGGGGGTTATATTTTCAAGGTCAAAGACAGCATGCTTATAAAAAACTTTGAACTTATAATCTAAGGTGTGAAAAGCGACCATATTGTCGCTAACTTGAAAGCGACCTGTATCTGAAAAATCCATAAGCTGATAAATCGTGTCATAAACATAAACTTTGAGTCGGTCGTAATTGTCGATATACGCTAAGACGCTATCTCCTAGCTTAAACGCTCCTTTTGTAAAAGTTTCTACTTTTTTAGAGGTTTTTCCATTGAACACCCCTAATTGTAATCCTTGAACATAAGCCATAAGATAATTGGTCACTTTCAAGACATCGGGTGGAACAGGGAAAATTGTGTACTTTTTATGATCAACAACAAGTTTAAAGTTCCCATTTCTGTCGATATAGGTAATATAGTTTAAACTTGGGTAAAAAGATTGAATAGGTAGAATCTCCTGTTTGGAAATACTACCATTCATATAGGTGAAGAAGAATTTTCTATCATCAAAAATTCCCGCTGTGCCCTGGCAAAAAAGCTCAGCATTGAACATTAAAAGAAAAATAATGAAATACCTAGACATCATTACACAAAATTAGACTTGTTTTCTCATATGGGTTTAAAAAAAGAGGCTTTACTCTTTCAAGTAAAACCTCCTCTTTCTAAAAAACCTAAAACAAAAACTAAATTATTGCACTAACTTAATTTGCTATTACAACGCAGAAATCTTTGTTTTAGTATGTAAATTATTTTAATCTCTTGCGTATCATGCGTATCTGACCTCTATGATTTATTTCATCTTCAAAAGCATGAAACCATTTGAAATAATTGTTTCCCTTTTTATTATCCCAAAAATCAGACTCCTCATATAGCCAAGAATCTTCTAGCTTCTGAAAATCTTCTAAGGTCTTTTTTCTAACCTGAGCTAATTGTTCGATATAAAATTCTAGGGAATGACCTTTAATTTTTTCTCTTCCTAGATTTCCAAGTTCTAAGGCTGGACGCCAACATTCCAATTCTTTATCGTCAAGGGCCCTATTCTCAATAGTTTCTTTATGAAAGTCAAATTCTACTGCAGCTATATGCAAAAGCAACATACCGATAGTGTTTGCATTTTCATCTAATAAGAAATCTAAATCTGAAATCGATAAATCTTTGACTGCATCGAAGGTTGTGATACGGGCATAGTTCATCTGTGAAACCAAATGTCCTATTTGAGGCGAAAAGCCTTCCAATGGCTGAATTTTAAATAAGTGATCGAGTTCTAAAAGTTCGGGGGTATACATCTATATTTAAAATTACTCTTGACCAATCTTGCTATGTTTCTTTCCATAAATATAATAAATAATCAGACCTAAAGCCAGCCATACAGCAAGTCGAATCCAATTAGTCCTATCTAACCCCGCCATCATGAGTCCACATGAAACAATACCCAAAATTGGTACAATTGGCATAAGTGGAGTCTTAAATCCGCGAGGTAATTCAGGGTTTGTTTTTCTAAGAACAATGACTCCGACACACACTAAAATAAATGCAAACAAGGTTCCTATACTTGTCATTTCACCTACTATATCGATTGGCACTAGGGCTGCAATAGCCCCTACGAAAACCAATAATATTAGATTGGCTTTGTATGGGGTTTTAAACCTTGGATGAACTTCAGAAAAGACCTTTGGCAATAGCCCATCTTTACCCATCGAAAAGAACACACGGGATTGACCCATTAGCATGACTAAAATTACAGAGCTAAATCCTGCAAGAATAGCAACTGTTACAGCCTTAGCTAGCCAACTAAAGCCAGTCATATATTTTTGAATGGCAAATGCGATGGAAGCCTCCTTTCCATTCGTTCTAAAATCATCGATAGTGGCTACTCCTGTCAGAACATGCGCAAAAAGAACATAAAGTATGGTGCAGATAAGTAGTGAGCCTAAAATGCCTATGGGCATAGTCTTTTCAGGGTTCTTTGCCTCTTGGGCTGCGGTAGACACAGCATCAAATCCAATAAAAGCAAAGAAAACCACACCGGCTGCACTGACTATACCCCAGAATCCGCCAAAATCACTTTTGGCTCCATGTGTATTAATATATGTAGTAACCTCCGGAATATAAGGGGTATGATTAGCAGGATTCATAAATCCCCAACCTATACCTATAATTAAGATCACTATAGCTACTTTGGCTATGACGATAATACCATTGATAAAGGCAGACTCTTCTGTGCCCTTAATTAAAACTAATGACAGTAAACTCACTATAAGAAAAGCGGGAACATTTACGATACCATGATGAGTAACCATATGCTGACTGATAGCAGGTGCAAGATTCGTAGCTATATCTTTTGGTAAAATAAGAGAGCCATTTCCTTGTAAATTGACAACCATTTCTTTAGTTAAAACATTCTCTAACCGACTGATATCCATTCCAGGTACATATTTCAAAATGTTGATACTCTCCATTGGCGAATGACACCACTCATAAGGAATAGGATTCATATTCATGACATGAATCAGAAAATTGTTAAAATATTCACTCCAAGCTATACCGACTGTGGCAGCACCTACAGCATATTCTAATACGAGATCCCAGCCAATAATCCATGCCAATAATTCTCCCATAGTAGCATAAGTATAAGTATATGCACTACCAGCTATGGGAATAGAACTAGATAATTCGGCATAGCATAAACCAGCGAATGCACAACCTAATGCAGCCAAAATAAATGCTATGGAAACAGAAGGTCCTGCATGCTCTGCAGCTGCTCGTGCCGTATTGACAAATAACCCCGCACCGATAATGGCTCCTATACCGAGCATCACTAGTGATGGCGCGGTTAAGGTTCTTTTGAGAGTATCATGTCCTTCTGCTTTAGCTTCAGCTATGAGCGCACCTATTGGTTTTACTCGTGAGAATAGTCTTTTCATTTATTTCAATGTTTTGAGTTTAGATAAATATAAATTTAAATCATTTTTAATCTCTGGGGCTAAAATATAAAGTCCTAAAATATTAGGGAAAGCCATCGCTAGTATCATCATATCTGAAAACTCCATAACGTTAGCTAGACTTGCAGAACTTCCTATCACCACAAAGCACAAATATATTAGGTTATAAGTCATTTTCATTTTTTTTGTTTCACCAAATAAAAAAGTCCATGCTTTCAATCCATAATAGGACCAGGATATCATGGTAGAGTATGCAAAAAACAATATAGAGATTGTTAATACATATTTGAACCAAGGCACTACTGATGAAAAGGCTGCTGAAGTGAGCTCAGAGCCTGTCAATGTGCCACCGGCACTATCAAAACCTGTAAAAATGATAATTAAGGCCGTCATGGTGCAAATAACCACGGTATCTACAAATGGCTCTAGTAAACTTACGATTCCTTCGGTCAATGGTTCATCGGTCTTTACAGCCGAATGGGCTATAGCGGCCGAACCTACTCCTGCTTCATTGGAAAATGCAGCTCGTTGAAACCCGACAGCTATTGCTCCAGCAGCACCTCCAAATAAGGCTTTGGCACTGAAAGCACTAGTAAGTATTTTCATGAAAGCCTCATCAAGTTGAAATATATTTTTGCCAATTATTATCAAACCAAAAATTAAATAGATCGCCACCATCAATGGAACTAATTTGTCGGTTACATTAGCTATTTTTTTAATTCCTCCTATAATTACTATTCCTACAAAAATAGCTAGCAGCACGCCAAATACAAAACCATTGCCAGCGAATTGCGGAAAGACATTGGCCAGTTGGGCGTAGGATTGATTTGCCTGAAACATATTACCGCCGCCGAATGAACCTCCGACACACAATACTGCAAATATTATAGCTAAAAATTTTCCGAGTTTTTCTTTATTGTGCTTTGCTAGACCCTGAGCGAGATAGTACATGGGACCACCAGAGACTTCCCCTTTCGCATCGATATGTCGGTATTTCACACCTAAGGTACATTCTACAAATTTAGAAGTCATGCCTAATAAACCTGCAATAATCATCCAAAAAGTAGCACCAGCTCCACCGAGACTGATAGCGACGGCTACTCCTGATATGTTGCCAAGGCCTACAGTGCCTGATAATGCAGTAACTAGGGCTTGAAAATGAGAAACCTCGCCTTTTGAGCCTTTCTTATCATAGAGCCCTCGAGTTATATCTATAGCATGCTTGAACAAACGAAAATTGATAAATCGAAAATAGATAGTAAAGAAAATTGCTCCTAGGACGAGCCATAAGACTACTATTTTAATATCGAAACCTATAAATGTAAAAGGCTTAAAGAAAATAACACTACTCAAGACTTCTACAGTGGGCTGCACCGTTCGGTCTATTTTTTCTTCCAAACTACCAGCGGCTAGCATAGAAATCGGAGATAATGAAGCTAGAATAATAAAACTTGGATTTAATTTCAAAATGCTTTGGTTAAGTTAATTTATAAAAAACAAATATAGGCTCCTATTCAATTTTAAATTTATTTTTTTTAAATACGTGCTATCTAAATATTTAATAAGTTTGCATATATTAAAATTTATATCCATGACGATTCAAAAGTTGTTTATCATCATTGCTATTATATCTCTTGCTATTTCTTTCTATAGAAAACATAAAAATAAAAGCGATGGACTTTTACTAAATTTCTGTCAATACTTCTTGGGACTTCTTTTTGTTTTCTCGGGATTTGTCAAAGCAATTGACCCACTAGGAACGTCATATAAAATGCATGAATATTTTGAAAGTTTTGCACGCGATGGTATGCCAGCTTTATGGGAACAAATGGCCCATTTTAGTGTGCCTATTTCTATCATAATGATTGTAGCTGAAATTGTCTTAGGGTTTGCTATAATTTTTGGTTGTAAAATGAGATGGGCAGCAATAGGTTTATTGGCCATCAATTTATTTTTCCTATATCTTACAGGCTATTCCTATTTATCGGGATACTGCCTTACAAAGCAAGCAATAATAGTTCCTGCTGTTTTATTAGCAGTCCTGTTTTTGTTTTCATTTGTGCAAAATCACAAAAAGCGATGGCAGGGTTTGACACTTCTAACTCTTGCTGTCCTCTTATATTTCTTGTATTGCAAAATGGGAGGAGCCTGTGCTACCTGTGCCTTTGACAAAACTAAGATGAAGGTGACGGATTGTGGTTGCTTCGGTGATTTTATGAAATTAAAACCATGGGAGACATTTTACAAGGATATTTTCTTGACCATCATGTCGCTCTATGTTGTAGCGTTTTCTCATAAGCTTACCCA
Source organism: Chitinophagales bacterium (assembly GCA_016787225.1). Lineage (NCBI taxonomy): Bacteria > Pseudomonadati > Bacteroidota > Chitinophagia > Chitinophagales > Chitinophagales bacterium. The sequence goes on along the minus strand of JAEUUY010000011.1, from coordinate 280,807 downwards.
TGTTCTCGATGAGAAAAAAGCATGTGCATTGACACGGATTTCCCTTTTCTTAGCTACTTTGTTCTGTCTTTATAGTACTTATTGGGGCGAGCCTGTTATCGATTTCAGACACTATGCCGTAGGTAATGATATCAACGAAAAAATGAAAGAAATCAGACCTCGAAAAGCTGACTTTATGTTTATATATAAAAATAATGCTTCAGGTGAACAAAAGGAATTTGACATGAACAATATTCCTACGGACACTGCTTGGAAATTTGTAGATAGAAAAGAAAATGTCATTGATGAAGGGGAACCAGCACCTATTAATAATTTGCGATTTGAAGACCTCGAGCACAATGATGTCACCTATAGTATTCTCAACGAAGAAGCAGAGTCTTACTGGGTAGTGTGCTATGATGTGAATAAGACCAATATGAAAGCATTTGATGAAAAGATCATTCCTTTTGCAAAAGAAATGCGAAAAAAAGGAATCAATGTATATTGTATGGTAGGAACATCTACCCCAGAATTTGATAAAAAAGCAGGGGAACATATGGATATGGTTCGTGCGGATGGTACGCCACTCAAAACTATGATTCGCTCTAACCCTGGAATTATCAAGGTGAAGAAAGGAGTAGTGCTCGAAAAGAAGCATTATAGAAGTTTATAGTTTCTAGCCAATAGTTAAAAGTTAATAGTGAAAATTTTCCAATGCTTTTGCTGTTTGAAAAGAAGTATGGAGTTTATATAACTATTAAAAATTTAGAATTAATCATTCAACATTAAAAATTGGGTACCTACAGAGATTATACCGAAATAGAGGAGAAGCTTAACTATGGAACTCATTTCTGCGGTTTAGTTTTTTACTTGTTTGCTTGTCCATACCTAGTATATCAGGCTGCTATGAAGCCAGATCATGTTAGTATTTCAGGCTTGGTTATTTATTCCATTGGCCTTATTGCTGTATTCTCTACTTCATCTCTCTACCATTTCACTAAAAATAGAGAGCTCAAAACTAAATTTCGCACCTTAGATCATATGGCTATATTTTTACTCATAGGTGGCACCTACACGCCTGTAGTAGGGAAGTATGTGGCTAATCCATTAGGAGCCGTTTTTCTCATTATACTATGGAGCATTTTGATTGCTGGTATCATGTTGAAATTTTTCTTTATGGGGCGATTTAAAACTTTTTCGATTGTTCTATATGTATTCTTAGGTTGTATGGTTTTGTTTATTATAAAGCCTATCCTTGAAAACATGCCAGATGATGTATTTCGATATATTCTATTTGGAGGCATAACTTATTTAGCAGGTGTGGTTTTTTATATCAACAAAAGACGAGAATATACACATACGCTGTGGCATTTATTTGTATTAGCTGCTAGTCTTTTTCATTTTATAGCGGTATTTAAAATAGCTGTTTGAGGCTGTAATAATTATATTATGGGAATTAACTGCCTTCGCTCAAAATATCAACTATGTTAGACAAATTAGAAGGCGAAACCATAGCATTGTTAGCGAGGCAAGCTACAATCCCTGAAATGGAGCGCTATATAGCGCATGTGCTAATCGAAGCAGGGGTCACATCATATAAATTAGCTTGGCTAGACGAACAAAAACGCGAGACTACTTGGCTAGAGCATCAGTATCATTACCAATTTCAAACGCAAAAGGAGCTTGTCAACTATCAGCAGAGAGACATTCTGGTTTGTTATTACAATACAGATTTAGATATAATAAAAATATGGTCAAGTATTCGAGCTTTAGTATTGCATATTTATCTTACGACAGCTTATAGAACTAAAAATGACCGCCGCTATATGCGTCAAGACCTTGAACTAGCCGCTAAGATGCAGCAAATGCTTGTACCTAAAAATCTTTACTGCAATAAATCCTTCTGTGCCTCAGGGCTATATGTGCCTAACTATCAGGTAGGTGGAGACTTCTACGATGTCATCCCTATCAATGATTATAAAATAGGGTTTTGTATAGGTGATATATCTGGAAAGGGAATCAATGCTGCCATAATTATGGCTCACTTTATAGGCTTTATTCGCTCTACATTGATGCGCGATATAAAACTGGAAGAAGCCATCCAACTCATCAACGCTAAAATATATGAACTGACAGATGGCGAAAAATTTATTACCCTATTCCTAGGTGTATATAACACCATAGACAAACGCCTCGTCTATATCAATTCTGGTCATCCACCTATACCTCTCTATGATGAGCAGGAAACCCTGTGGCTAGAAACTGGCACTACCTTGCTCGGTATGTTCCGAGACCTACCATTTATAGAACTCGGCAAGCTGCACTTCCAAAATAAAAAACAACTCCTCCTCTATACTGATGGACTCCTTAATCTTACTATAGACCACGAACCTTTTCTCTCCACTCACGAACTCAGTTATATCCTCCATCATGAATGCCTAGGAAAATCCACACATGAAATTACGGACTATTTCCGCGAAAAAGTCAAAGGGATAAACGTGTCAGAAGATTTGAAGGATGATATTAGTGTTTTGGCTGTTGAGGTGGGGTAGTTTAAAATAAGAATATGAAAACAAGAATTCTAACTATTCTATTTTTACTGACCTGTTCATGTCTATACTCTCAGGTCATTTTAGAACATCTGACTAAAAAAGACGGACTGCCGAGTAATAATATCAGCACTATTAGTCAAGATAAGGAAGGATATATCTGGATAGGGACAGATAATGGTGCCGCAAGATATGATGGCAAAACCATAAAAACATTTACAGTAGATGATGGCTTAACCTCGAATGAAGTGACAGGCTTTTACCCAGACCCATTGGGAAGAGTATGGATAACTTGTTTTGGGGGTGACCTTTGTTTTTATTTAAACGGGAAAATCTATAATAAAATAAATTATCCTAGACTGAAAAATGTCCCGCGCTATTTCTTTTCTAGAATTGATTTTTTAAAACAAAGGGATTCATTTCTCATTAATAGCTATGAAAAGATGGAAAAACAATCAACTAAAGACATTAAAATTGAAATGAATTATTATACGCTTGAGTTAAAGGAGACTCTAATAAGGGATTTAAAAATCAAAGACTGGGATTATAGTTTACAGGGTTCTATTCATGAATTAAAACTAATTGATTCAAGTTACCCATCTATTCTGCATAATTTTAATACTTTAGAATTGAAGATGAAATGTATTGTATTTTATAGTATTGGAGATTTTAAAGTAGTTCAGTTATTAGATTTTACCACCTTCATTCTGGATAAAAGAGGTAAGGTTGTATTTAAGGGTAAAATAGATGGTGTTGTCAGCTTTCCAGTTTTTAATGATAGCAATGCATTTTTCTTCAAAGCCAACAATCATTTGTATTTGTTTACTAATAATAAAAGAGTAGTAAAAGGGCCCTATTTTAAGAGTTTAATAGCAGCTTTTTTAGATAATAATGGTCAGTTATGGATCTCCACATCTAATGGTGTTGTCCGTTTATCCTCAAATACCTTAAGTCTTCCCAAAGTGATTAATGAGTTAAAGCGTCCTGTTTATACCATTAAAAGTTTTGAGGGCAATATTTATGCAGGATTAGATGAAAATGAGGTGGTAAATCTTACGAATGACCAATATTACAGATATCAAAAATTTTCTGAAGGCGCATCAAGAGTTTTAGACTTCTTTAAACTAAATGATGAAGTTTTTACCATAGGAGATCAAACTAGTTATAATCTAAAAACACAACTTCCATTAGACAAGTTTGTCAATTCTTGTAAAAATGCTGTTCAATTAAATAAGAACGAAATTTTATACTCTAATTTTAGAGGGCTAAGACATTTAAAGTATACTAATGGCAAGGTATTAGAATGGGAACCATATTTAGGTAGAGTATTTAATGCATTTCAATCCAATGATAAAAAAATCTGGATTGGTGCAGAAGCAGGTTTAAAATATTCAGATTCAACAATGCAAACTTTCGTAGGAATGAAGTTGCCAGTGCCTAATGCAGAAATGGTAAAACATATACAACAGGATAGTTATGGCACTATGATATTCTCCACTAATAATGGAGTGGTTTTTTGGAGTCAGGGGAACTATTTTCACTTAAACAAATTGAATGGATTATTAGACAATTCCATTAATAGAGCCTATCCAAGTAGGAATGGTAACTATATTAATGTGTGCACTAACTTGGGATTTAATCGAGTAAAATATAGAATAGAAGGTAAGAAATTATATTATACCATTAGTTCCTATACTGCGTCTGATGGTTTGCGGTCTGAAGTAGTATATTCGGCGCTTGAGAGCGAGAGTAATATCTACATTGGCACTCGTGAGGGTATTACAATTATTCCAATGAGAGATTCAATAAAGCAAGTTTCAATCCCCATAAAATTAGAGAGCTATTTAGTTAATGATTCCTTTTACGAATTTAACAATAATGAATGGAATCATCATCAAAACACCTTTCAGTTTAATTTTTCTGCCTTCTATTATCAGCGAAATAGAGAAATGCAGTTTTCTTATCAATTAACGCCTATAGATCAAGCGCCTGTCATTTCAGACAATCCGTCTATCATATATCGTGGTCTAGCGCCAGGAGATTATACCTTGAAAGTTTTTGCTTTTGACAAACACTATCCAAAGTTGAGAAAAAGTAAAGTCTGGACTTATCGTTTTACCATTTCCCCACCATATTACAAAACATGGTGGTTTATTTCGCTGATGACGCTATTAGCAGTTTCAGGAGGATTTCTTTTGTATATCAGCTATTTGCGAAGAAAACAAAAACAAAATCTAGAGGTGCAAACCCTATTGAAACAGATGGCGCAGCATAGATTGGAAGCTTTGAAAGGGCAGATGAATCCTCATTTTATTTTCAATTCTTTGAACACGGTGCAGCATTTTATCTCTACTCACAACGAGCGAGAAGCTATGGACTTTATCGCCAAATTCAGTTCTCTGATAAGAAAAATGTTAGATTTGGCTCGGGTAGATAAATTAAGTTTAGAGAAGGAGATTCAGTTTCTAAAAGACTATGCAGAAATAGAGAAGATACGATATGTGAATAAGTTTGATGTGGATTTTATAGTCGACGTAGTGGATAAAAATGATATAGAACTACCTTCCATGCTAGTTCAGCCACTTCTGGAAAATGCCATAAAACATGGCGTCTCTAATTTGAAAGAGCGAAGGGGACGAATAGAAGTGGTGATTATGACTGTAGATGAACATTGGTTGAATATTAAGATAAAGGACAATGGCAATGGATTGGTCAAGCGAGAAGAAAGTTCAAAATCGTATACATCAGCAGCCTTGGATATCATCCGCGAACGATTAGAGGTCTATGAGGTAGATGGAAGAAAGGGAAGATTGGATATTCGGTTTTCTGAAAATGGAACAGTGTCGGAGTTGGTGGTGCCGATTTAGATTATTATCATTGGTCATAGGATTTAAGCGAAAGTTTTATTGTATATCCTCAGTCTCGAGTTTGTCATTTCGACTGCAGGGAGAAATCCATTTGCCTCCAGAAAGGAAGACATCTCTCTTCGCTCGATGTGACAAACTCGGAAAATACCAATTGAATCAATTATACTTTTTACTTGAACAAACCACACTTCGCTTTTGTCATTTCGGGCCTGTCTCGACAAAGGAGGGAACACGAAAAATCTAATTACCTACCAAACCATAGACATCTCCCGTTGGTCGATGTGACAAAGCGAAAGTGCATAATTTTAAAACAATTGCATGTTGAAATAAAAGTATAGCTTCATTTCATTTGTATGAAGGACCTTGGAGAATTTGGGTAGTACCTCCCTTCGCTTCTCTCCTATGTCGATATAAAATTTTATGACACGGAAATTCATCTAATAAAATTACAAAACAATTTTTATTTTTATCCAATGAAACCAACAGGAACACACAATTATTATGTTTATATTTTAACCAATTACACTAAAACAGTTCTATACATTGGCGTGACAAATGACCTAGAATCCAGACTAGACCAGCACAAAACCAAATCGAACCCTAACTCATTTATCGCAAAATACAACTGTTGCTATTTGGTTTATTATGAAAGATTTCAATATATTCAGCATGCTATCGAACGAGAAAAAGAATTAAAGAAATGGTCGAGAGTAAAAAAGAATAAATTGATAGAAATTATGAATCCTAGTTGGAGTTTTTTAGAGGAAGAATGGGGTTTGTAAGCTAGATTGATTTATTGCTATTTTGAATTAATGTGTTGCAAGTACGACACTTGGCTTTTGTCATTTCGACCGCAGGGAGAAATCTAATACTTCAGTTTAATGTAGACATCTCCCTTCGCTCGATGTGACAAAGCACGTAAGTATGTTTGAAAAAACAATTAGGTTAACGCCAATATAGATGATTTCTCATCTGTCTTTATTTACTTTAGTGACAAACTTGATATATTCCACTTGAATTAATTAGTCAATTGCTTTGGAAACACCACACTTTGCTTTTGTCATTTCGACCATAGTGAGAAATCAATTCACCTTTAATTCTTTAGACATCTCCCTTTTGTTCTCTCCTTCGTCGAGATAAACTTTTGTGACAAGGCGCGTAACTATGTGTGGAAAAACAATTAGGTTAACGCCAAAATAGATGATTTCTCCTCTGTCTAAATTAACTTTAGTGACAAACTCGATATATACCTCTTGAATTAATTAGTCAATTACTTTGGAAACACCACACTTTGCTTTTGTCATTTCGACCAAAAGGAGAAATCAATTCACCTCTGAATTCCAAAACCTTTTTATCTTTAACCCATGAATCCTCAAAAAATCAAAGCCATTATCGTCGATGACGAAGATCGGGCACTCCAGCTCAATGTCAATATGATATCAACCTACTGCCCTCAGGTAGAGATACTCGGTGTTTTTGATTCAATCGATGCGGCGTATGAAGGCATACTACTTCACAAACCAGATTTAGTATTTCTGGATATAGATATGCCTCCTTATACTGGATTTGATTTGCTGCGAAGATTACATCCTGTGTTTTTCGAAGTCATATTCGTGACGGCTTTTAATCACTATGCTATTGATGCCATTCGATTTTCAGCTTTGGATTATCTGATGAAACCAGTAAAGATAGATGAATTGCAAAATGCGGTGCTTAAAGCATCAGAACGTGTTGCTGGCAAAAATAAAGATGCTGTAACCATCCAACCTTTAGACCAGATGAAAGAAATCACCAAACTGGTTATTAATTCGCAACGAGGAACAGAAATACTAGATATAAAAGACATTCTCTATTTTAAAGCAGACAATACCTATACTGAATTTTATACGACCCAAGGAAAAGTCCTAAGTACGAAGACTATGAGCGAATACGAAGATATGTTTCAAGATAAAAATTTTTTCCGTATTCATCGCTCCTATATGGTCAATCTCTATCAAGTGAAATCTGTGGACAAACTAGAAGGAAGTCAAATTGTGCTAAACAATGGCGAAACCTTGCCACTAGCTTATCGCAGAAAACATGAATTCTCCGAGCGATTGAAATCATTGACTTAATTGCGCTCACAAAAATATTACCTACGCTTACTAGAAATTAGATATCGCTCAACGGATGACCGATTATTTGCCTGTGCCTATTCTGCATTTTTGCGGTATTATTTAATTTTAAAATTTACAATTATGAAAAAATTATTTTTAATTTTAATGCTAATTTCTCAAATCAGTATGTCTTCTCAGATTACGGACAACTACAACAATGCAGCGTTGTGGACTGAATTTGATGACCCTAGAGCAAGAATGACTTTTAATGCAGGAAGATTAGGCTGGAATTTAACATGGAATGACGCGCTTGTTAATATTGCTCAATCAAACCTCAGATGTTCTAGAAATCTTAATGGATTAATTTCTACCAGTCCTAATTTTCGTGTAGCTGTTACATATCGAATTACTACTGCTTTACAAACTGGGACTACCGTTTTGGCAATTACAGAAAATAACACCCAATCTCTTGTTACTAGGCTTACAAATACAACTTTCAACTGTAATCAAAATTCTTCGATTACAATAAATATGAATGGAAATGCATTTTTCATTCAAATAAAACCAAACAATGCAGTAACACAAAATAATGCAACTTGCAACCCTATTTTCCAGCAACAGATTAACTTTAACAATCAATTAAATGTAGATAGGAGAATTGAGCTCACTCAAATCGGGAATAGATATAGATTTAGGGTTTTAAATCCTATCACTGGTGCTGAATTACTTAATCAGGTATTTTGTTCTCCAGTTACACCTTCCAATTTGAACTTTATACAACATGGAAATCACCCTTGGGCTGGCGTTAATGGAGGAATAATCGAAGTGGACGATTTGTTTGTTGACAATCCTTCAACTATAGTAGACCCTACCATCAATGCATTTCCTTCTGTGACGATAAATGGTCCGACTGGGGTCTGTGAATTAGACGACCAACCAATAACATTGACGGCTGTGGCTCCAGGTGGCACTTTCGTATGGAATAATCCTCCAACAAATGGAGCAAATCTAAGCGTATCTATACCGGGAACATATACCGTTACAGCTACAGTAAACAACTGTGTTAGTACAGCTACAGCAAATATTGTGGATAACTGTCCTCCAGGATGCGAAGACCCTTGCAGTTGGAGTAAAACAGGCAACAATGGCATAACATCGGCTAATTTTTTGGGAACTAGGAATAATATAGATTTGAATTTCAGAACTAACAAAAAGCTAAATTTGAAATTGGGTAGTTCAGGTAATTTAACACTTAATGAAGGTAAGTCTTTAATGTTTGGCAAGATTACAAATAACACTACTGAGAATCGTTGGGGAATAGAGGAGTTTGATGGTGGATTAAATTTTTGGAAACCGTGGCCTTCAGCTAATAACGGAAATTACAAACTTTTTTTATCAGACGACAAGGTAGGAGTTGATATTGGCAATACTCCGACGTGGGCTAAATCACTAACCTGGAATTGGCATAAATTTCAAGTAAGAGGATGGGGGTTATCAGATGGATGGGCAACATTTTCGGACGAAAGATTAAAGAAAAATTTTATGCCAATCGAAAATGCGATTGAGAAATTGAAATTATTAAATCCCTATCAATATGATTATGACTTTTCAGATTTTCCTGGCGATACAACTAATATTAAAGGTTTAAACATTAATAAGCATCCAAACATGAATGGAATGACAAATAGGTTTGGTTTTAAAGCACAAGAAGTTGAAAAAGTACTACCAAGTCTTGTTCATAAGCCTTTAAACTCAAAAGGATTCATGGCAATGGATTATGATGGTTTTATTCCAATTACTATACAGGCCATCAAAGAACTCAACGCTAAAGTAGAAAAGCAAAATAATGCTGTGATTGAGAATGAAGAACTTAAAGCTAAGATAGCAAAGATGGAAGAGAAATTTGCACTATTAGAAAAAACGATCGCTCAGTTATGTGAGAGTGGCTGTGAAGGTCTGAAAAAAGCTGGTTCTAGCTCTGATTCAAATGTTCTTTTTCAGTCTATTCCTAATCCTACAGACAATGAAGCATTGATAAACTATCACTTATCTAGAGAATATAGAGATGCATCTATCACTGTATCTAGCCAAGATGGCAAGCAATTGATGTCAGTAAAACTAGATACTAAAAAAGGTGCGGGGTCTGTTAAAATCAATTTAGGAGACTTAGCTAATGGCACCTATCTCTATACACTAGTAGCAGGGGAGCGTGTCATAGACACCAAAAGACTCCAGATTATAAAATAAAACAAAAACAACAACATTTGAAAATCGAGAAAGGTCGTCTGCCATTGGTGGGTGACCTTTTTTCATCAGAATCAAAATCTATAAACTAGGGTGAATAAACTTATAAAATTACGCTTACAATAAAAATAGCTACGTTCACAAGAAAAATATTTGCCTGAATTAAATGAGTTATTTTTGTATAAATTATTAATTCTATAGTCCTTGAGCTATATCTAAATGTATAAATTATGAAAAAATTAATTCTATCAATATTCTTATCTACAATTGTCTTAATCGGAAATAGTCAAATAGTTTTAACAGATAATTACACTAATTCTGCAATATGGTCTGAACTCGATGATGTGGACAATCAGATTAACTTGAATAGTGGTCTTTTGATATCAAATACGACATGGTCTCTATCAAATCCCGATCAATCAAATGCAAGAATATATAGATCTCTCGGAACTACATTGAGAAATACCGATAGATTGAAAGTAGATATTGATTTCAAGGTAAGCCAAAACCTGAGCAATCAAAATGGATTAATTTTGTTTTCACTGTGTCAAAATTCAAATCAACCCTACGTGACTCGAAATTCCGATTATAGTTACGATTGTAAAAAGAATTCATCAATTTGTGTTTCACTCGGGGATGGTTTTATATCACTGCAGCTGAAAGGACTAAACTCTTTTCAAAATAATACATCAACTTGTCCCAATTCTTTTTCTAGAGATATTTATGGTCTAAACTTAACAACAGGTGTTAAGTATTATTTCAGATACATAAAACAGATGAATGCACATAGAATTCAAATTTTTTCTAATCCGACTAGATTAAATACTAGCAAAGTGTTTGATACGCTTTTATGTTCTTCTATTGCATCAGATAGTTTAGCATATTTTATGCATGGCAATCAATCTGTCGCTGGCTGGGACAGAACTTTTGAAGTTTCAATAGATTCCACTTCGATAGAAAAAATAAGTAGCGATAATACAACAAACTGTAATTCTTCAAGTATAGCAGATCTTGATAAAAATAATACTGAATTATGGGCCTATCCAAATCCAACGAATGATTTTATTAATATAAATTATACTAAAGCTTTAACGAATAAATCGAGCCGTATAATTATGCATTCAATAATAGGGCAGATTATAAAAGTATATAATGCGGAATCAATATTAGGTAGGAATAGCATGACAATCTCAACACTAGATTTGCCATCTGGCACCTATTTTTATTCTTTAGAGCAGGATGGACAAAGGGTAGCTACTAATAAATTGCAAATTGTTCGTTAGAGATATGTCCTCACACCCCAAACTGCCTCCAATGATGATCCAAATGCTTCCATTGGCCTTTGCGCCACTCATGCGCTGTCATAGAGCCGAAGAGTCCATGCGGTCTTTGGTCTAGAATGTCATCGGTTGTATGAACAAAAGTATGAATGTCTTCAAGCAAGGCTTGTTTTTCTTTTTCAAAATCAAGTCCTTTGTCATTCACTAAAAAATCGGGAGACGTAGGAGAATCTTTTTGAAACGGCTTATCTCCTACAACTGCTGACTTTATCCACTTACCAAAAAATAATTTGAAGAAAAAATTGGGGTTTAGCTGATGCTTACCTAATGGTATTTCTATAGCTTTTCTGCAATGCAACAACATTTCAGCGGCATTCATCTTGCCCCATTGAGGTTGAGTGTCAGGCTTTAAATTGTTTAGCCTATCAATAATCTTTGGAGCAGAACTTTGATTTAGTATAGACATTCCGTATATTTTAATCACAAATCTAAATAAAAACCTTCAAATTTAATTTGCTATATTTGTCTTTCATATTTTGAGGGGATCAATACTGACATTTATCGTCAGGATTGGTAGAGGGCTTGCATGCAAGCGGAATTATTTGGGGGATTAGCTCAGTTGGTAGAGCGCTTGCATGGCATGCAAGAGGCCATCGGTTCGAATCCGTTATCCTCCACCTAAAAATGTGGTCATAGGTTTCCCGCACGAGCGGGATTATCCTCCACTTAACTAACTAATAGCTAATAATGAATAACGAATAGTTGATTATTCAAGGTATGTTATTAGTAGGTATTTGAATCTAACTAAAATTAATAACACCTATTAGTTATTAACTAATTAATTATTAGCTATAAAAATGGTTCCTCTCGAAATTCAATCTATCTCCACTAGCTTTTCTACACGCAACGGTTATAATGTAGTGCTCAAGGAGATTGGAGGTGTTCGCAAATTTCAAATCATTGTAGGAGGTGCTGAAGCACAGGCTATGGCTATTTCGTCAGAAAAAATTATCACTACTCGACCACTTACCCATCATTTCGTTCAAATGATTTTGAATGATTTTGAAATCATGCTCAAGCACATAGTTATTTACAAATATGAAGATGGTGTTTATTATGCGCATGCGGTATTGGAAGACAATTTTGGACATATTAAATATATAGATTGCAGACCATCGGATGCGATATGTTTAGCTTTGAAAATGGAAAAACCTATACTAGCTGTTGAAGAAGTTTTTGAAGATATCCAACAAAGCTATGCCGATAAAGTGGAACACCCTCACAAGTCTTCAAATAATCAAGACTTAGCACAAATCGAGACATCGCGACTAAAATCTATGCTCAAAGAAGCCATAGGTAGAGAAGACTATGAAATGGCAGCCAAGATACAAGAGGAATTGAATAGGAGATAGGTTATAGTTTAGTTAATTACAATTTTCTATGTCAGATTGTATATTAATTCGAGAACTTGTAACTAGTAACTCACAACTAGTTTCTAGCTTCTAATTTCTAACATCTTACTTCTAATATCTCACTTCTCACTTCAAAACAACTATCTTAGCCACTTAAAATGTTATCTGTATGTCTATCAAATTGCGCTTAACAGTAATGAATTTCTTGCAGTTTTTTCTCTGGGGTTCATGGCTGACTTCTATAGGCACTTATCTTACTTCGCTTAATTTTAGTGGAGGAGAAATTGGAGCTGTATTTACTACACTTGGCATCGCAGCCTTTATAATGCCAGCAATTATGGGCATCGTAGCCGATAAATATTTAAATGCAGAAAAATTGTATGGGATATGTCATGTTTTAGGTGGACTTACATTAGTCTGGGCAGCAAATGTCTCTTCTCCTAGTGAGATGTATCGAGCTATGCTTTTGAATTCCCTCTTTTACATGCCTACTATATCACTTTGTTATTCTATCTCCTACCATATATTGTCTAAAAGCCGATTTGATGTTATCAAAGATTTTCCTAATATTCGTGTATGGGGCACCATAGGTTTTATATTAGCTATGTGGATAGTTGATTTTATGGGATGGACAGCCAATAATTACCAATTATATCTTGGCGCTATATCTTCAATTGCTTTGGGAATGTACGCCTTTTCTCTTCCTGCTTGTGAAACTCAACCTGACAATGCTAAAAGTCTCACTTCAGCTTTAGGTTTGGATGCATTGGTTTTATTTAAGAGTTCCAAAATGGTTATCTTTTTTGTCTTTGCAGTTTTATTAGGAGCTGCTTTGCAAATCACGAACGCTTTCGGTCAAGATTTTTTAGTTAGCTTCAAGAGCATAGAAGAATATTCGAATTCATTCGGAGTGCAACATCCAGGCTTTCTCATGTCCATTTCCCAAATATCAGAGACCGTCTTTATTCTCTCGATTCCATTCTTTCTTAAAAAATTTGGAATAAAAAAAGTTATGCTGATGGCCATGATAGCTTGGTTTCTCCGATTCGCTTTATTTAGTATAGGCAATCCAGGAACTGGACTAATCTTGATAATTTTGTCTAATATTGTGTATGGAATGGCATTTGATTTCTTTACCATTTCTGGATCTTTATTTGTTGAAAAAGAAACCGATGCTAAAATTCGTTCGAGTGCACAAGGACTTTACCTAATGGCTACTAATGGAATTGGTATTATTCTAGGAGGTTATTTTAGCGGATATGTTGTCGATATGTACACGATTGATAAAGTAAGACAATGGTCTCAAATATGGCTGGTTTTTTCTAGCTATGCATTCATCATGGCTATTCTATTTTTTATTCTATTCAAGCATAAACACAATCCTGCTGATTTTGAAAATGTATCGCACTAGGTAATTAATAATTTAAAATGAAAGTTATCAATTTACAGATCAGGCATCTAGCCTACTTAGTTTTTTTTACTCTTGTATTCAATCTCTCCTCTTGCTATTTCTTCAAGGCTATGAAGTATAAAAAATATCCATTGGAAAAATTGGATGAATTCCCTATGGTGAAATTTCAACGAAGCGAACAACCTTTTAAATTTTATCAAGGATCAATGAAGCCCGCTATTAAAGCCGAACTTGATAGTTTGCTATATGGTTCGAATAGATATGCTTTTTTAGTTATTCGAAATGATTCTATCTTGTATGAATTCTACAATAATAAAATTGCGGATAGCACTCTGATTCATTCTTTTTCTGTGGCGAAATCCTATGTCAGTGCCTTAGTAGCGATGGCAGTCGAAGAAGGAAAAATAAAAAGCTTAAACGATCCGATAACGATTTATCTTCCAGAATTATTGAAGCGCGATATCCGATTTCAAAAAATAACCATACAGCATGTGCTCAATATGCGCAGTGGGATTAAGAGTTCGGAAAATTATTTCAATCCAATGAGCGACGTTTTACGATTGGGATTCGGGAAGAATGTCAATGGTAAAGCCTTGCGAATTTCTATAGAAAAAGAACCCAATCAAAAATTTGAATACAAAAGTATCAATACACAATTGTTAGGAATGATTGTAGAGCGCGCCACGGGTCGCAAGTTACAAGACTATTATTACGAAAAATTACATAAACCATTGCAGCTAGAGCATGATGCTACTTGGATATACGACGATGAAAAACACAAATCATTGAGAGCATTTTGCTGCATGAATTTGAGTGCGCGAGATTATGCGAAATTTGGCAGACTAATTTTAAATAAAGGAAATTGGCAAGGCACGCAATTGGTGAGCAAGGAATGGGTTGAAACGAATCTTAACCTTGATAATAGAAAAACAACAGAAGGATACAAAAACCAATGGTGGAGCAATATTGGATATAAAATATTCAATGATAGTATCGCTATGCAGAAATTTGTGCTTAATAATCCAAATATTATTAAAGTAGATCGTACAATTCATGCTATTAATCCTGAAGCGATATCTAAAGACCAGAAAGATGAAGTGAAAAAATATAGTATGGTTACCTACTTTAAAGATGGCATTCATGCCCAAGGCCTTATAGGTCAGTATATTATTATATCTCCACTAAAAAATACAATAGTTGTTATTTTATCGAATACCCTCAATCCCAATCAACCATTGAAAAGGGGAGGATTGGAAAGAATAGAATCTATACTTGAATCTGAGTTATGATTATTAGAGAACTCATTTCCATACTAGAACAATGGGCACCATCCGTCTATCAAGAATCCTATGATAATGCTGGACTGCTGACTGGTTCACCGCTTTGGGAAATTTCTAAGGCACTTATCTGCCTAGATTGCACGGAGGAGGTTATAGAAGAAGCAATTCGAGAACGCTGCAATATAGTCATAGCCCATCACCCCATCATATTCTCAGGCCTAAAAAAATTGACGGGAAAAAACTATGTAGAGCGAACAATCATTAAAGCGATTAAGAATGATATCGCTATCTATGCTATTCATACTAACCTGGATAATATTCATACTGGTGTAAATCATATGATGGCGGAGAAGTTAGGTTTATTAAATTGCAAAATTCTGAGTCCAAAAAAGAACCATCTCCGAAAATTGGTCTGTTTTGTGCCCAGTGAAGCCATTGAAAAGGTGAGCCAAGCTATCTTTGACGCTGGGGCTGGTCATATAGGAAATTATAGTCACTGCGGATTTTCGACTGAAGGCAGGGGCAGTTTTATGGGAAATGAATTATCTAGCCCCGCTATTGGCAAGGCTATGACGCTTGAAAATTTATGCGAACAACGATTTGAAACCGTATTTCCTGTTCATTTAGAGAATAAAGTGATTCAGGCTATGCTCAACGCACACCCTTATGAAGAGGTGGCTTATGATATTTATTCTATCGAAAATAGACATAACCAAGTAGGGTCTGGGCTGATAGGGGAACTCCAACAAGAAATGAAACTTGAAACATTTTTACATCAAATCAAGGATGCGTTTTTACTTAAATCCTTAAAATATAGCAAATTAGATCGACCTATAAAGACGGTTGCTCTCTGTGGTGGTTCGGGTAGTTTTCTGCGATTCGAGGCAGCTAGCGCTGGTGCAGATGTCTATCTCAGCGCTGACTTTAAGTATCACGAATGGTTTGATAATGAGGAGCAAATCAGTTATATAGATATCGGGCACTATGAGTCTGAGCAGTTTACTAACGAACTAATTTTAAACTATTTGGAGAAAAATGCACTATCTTTGCAGTCCCAAATTTCTAAGGTCAATACAAACCCAGTAAATTATTTATAAGATATGTGCGCAAAAGCAACAGCTACTAAGAAAAGTGAAGCAAGTGTAGAAGAAAGATTAGAAGCACTTTATGCTCTACAGCAAATAGATTCTAAAATCGATAAAATCAACTTCATAAAAGGCGAGCTCCCTATGGAGGTGCAAGATATGGAGGATGAAATGGCGGGATTGATGACGAGAAAAGGCAATCTGGATTCAGAATTAGCTGAAATAGAAGAAGGAATCAGCGATAGACAGAGAATCAAGGAAGAAACCAAACTTCTAATAACAAAATTAGAAAAGCAACAGAATTCTGTTAAAAACAACAGAGAGTTCGAATCTATTAGCAAGGAAATCGAATTAGCGAAATTGGAGATAGAACTATGCGACAAAAAATTGAAAGACTTCAATGAGAAAAAGAATTCCTTCTCGATTCGAGTAGATGAGGTAGCGAAATTAATTGCAGCTAAAAAAGATGATTTAGCTCTGAAGCAAGAAGAACTTAAAGTAATAGAGGCAGAAACAGACTCGGAGCTCGCTAGTTTAGTAAAGCAGAGTGAAGCAGCTAAAAAGCTAGTAGACGAGAGATTGTTATCTGGTTATAATAGAATTAGAAAAACCTATAGAAATGGTCTAGCCATAGTAACTATAGATAGAGACTCCTGTGGAGGATGCTTTGCAAAAATACCACCACAAAGACAACTTGAAATCAAGCAAAGAAAGAAAGTGTTAGTTTGTGAAAACTGTGGTCGAATCTTCGTTTATTCAAAAGAAAGGGAACTAGAAGATATGAATAAGCCAGTAGAGGAAGCACCAAAAGTGACTCGCTCGCGCTCTAAAAGAGTTAGACAAGATTAATTTACTTAGCGAATAGGTAATAACTTAATAGCGAATAAGTTTTGCTTATGTTACCTTGGCTTTTTCTATCTTCCTTCAAGACGACGAACAATCAAATGATAAACTATTCGTTGTTAGTTATTCGTTAATCATGCCTTTATTATTCGAAAATAAATCCGATGCTGATATCCAGCTCATGAAAGATTGGGCGGAGGTGAGGCAATACGTAGAAAGACATTTCGAGAAGAAACCAGATATTCAGGTTTGTCTATTCTTGATAGGACTCAATGAATTCGGAACAATCAGAGAATTTGAAAAAGAGGAGAAGCAAGACCTGATGCACATAGGAATGTGTACCCTACTGCTCGGAGAATATTATGAATACGAGTATACAGACGCTGATGGATGGCCTCATTTTAGAGATTTACAACCATTATCAGCTATGTTTATAAAAGAGCAAGAAGCTTTTCTTAAACAGAAGATTGTGAAGTATTTTAAGGAGAAGGTGTATTAACAAGGAACTACTAATTTCAATTTACTCGGCAAGACTTTAATTATCAGATCATCTCTTTTCGATTTCTTAGGGTCACCATCTACCTGATAGCCCATTTTTTTATTCTTAAAGTTGATGATTGTAATTTCCTTAGTAGTGAAAAATTCTAGGGCTGAACTCCATTGTGGTTTTTTGATTAAAATACAAAAACTAGCCCACGGCAGTCTCCAGAACGCCACGCTTTTGAGATAGACGACATCGAGTTCACCATCAAATGCACTCGCCCAAGGCAATAATCCTATATTGTATCCGTAAAGATTTGAGTTGAAAATATTGAAGAGATAGGTTGAAACTTCATATTCTTTTTCTCCTAATTTATACTTGATAATTTTGGCTTTGAGTTTGAAAACTCTGCGTAAAGTCAGATAGGCATAAACAAAAAGGGAACGTTTTTTTTTAATCTTAAAATCCTTAGCCACCTTAGCATCCAAGCCCATACCAAAATTGCTAAAGAAAAATTGGTCATTGATTTGTGCTACGTCTATTGCTTTGGTTTTAGCAGCATTTATAGCATCAAAAGCTGCACGAATATCCCTCGGTTTATAGCCTACATGTGTAGCTATTCCATTACCACTTCCAACAGGAACTATGGCTATAGGTATATCTCTATCTATCAATCGCTGACCGAGTTCTAGTAGGGTGCCATCCCCACCAACTGATACTATCATATCCCAATTTTCACTAAGCTTAGCTTCATAAAGCTCCTCAGTCATTTGGGCATCTATAAATAATAGCTTGGCTTCATAGTTATCATTATCCAGAAACATATCGATGCACTTAGGGATATTATACTGCGATACCGTACCAGAGAGATTGTTGACGATAAAAAGAATTTTTTTCTTAGGTGTTGCCACGAATGCACGAATTTAATTTTTCACTCTGTTGCTTAGAATTGAGAATTCAAAATTAAACATTTTAATATGCTTTTAAACTAATATCTAAACTTTTATATGAATACGTGAGACTACCTACGGATACATAGTCTACACCTGTCTCTGCATAACTCACTATAGTTTCAAGGGTTATGCCTCCACTGGCTTCCAATGGTATTTTCCCTGCTACAAAATCGACCGCTTCTTTACACTTCTCTACCGAAAAATTATCTAGCATAATACGATAAACACCTCCTGCTTCGCAAACTTGTTTGACTTCATCTAAATTCCGAGTTTCTACTTCGATAGGAAGGTTTACTCCTATTTCTTTAATATATTCTTTGGCTCGAGTTATTGCTGGGGCTATGCCACCACAGTAATCCACGTGATTATCTTTCAGCATAATCATATCGTACAATCCAAAACGATGATTGACGCCACCACCTATTTTGACAGCTAATTTTTCAAAGTAGCGAAAATTTGGGGTTGTTTTTCTGGTATCTAAAACTTTACATTTTGTATGCGCTATGAGCTTGGCAAATTGGCGAGTTTTTGTCGCTATACCACTCATGCGCTGCATAGTATTGAGCACCAATCTTTCCGCAAGTAAAATTGAAGTTGCACTCCCATGAACTTCTAAACCAATATCACCATAATTCAATTCATCGCCATCTTTAAGCAATATCTGTACTTCAAGATTTTTATCTACTTCTTGAAATATGTTTTTAGCAATATCTAAGCCTGCTATGATTCCAGCATCTTTGATAATCAATCGCGCTCGTTTTTTTTCTTTGGGATTTAGACAGCTAAGTGCGCTATGGTCTCCCTGAGGAATCACACCATTGGGGTCCTGGGTATCTTCTAGAATGGCTAGGCGTATAAATTCTTCAATGGTCATCGTCTTTCTAATTCTTAATCTGTACAAAAATAACTAAGTGATTTTAAGATGGCTTAGCTTATTTTAACTCTGTATCACTTCTTTTCGCAGAAATTGACAAAATAGAAGTCTAATATGAATCTATCTTTGTACTAGTATGAGTTTGCTAACCCGAATAAATCTTAATGAATGTCAAATACTCCACAGAGAAGGGGAGAATCTAATTGATATTTCCTTTTTTGATCAGCTACAAACCGAGGCTATTTTGTCGTCAAAAAGATTTAGTATGAAGTATGTAGTGGATGGTGAAGAAATATATAGAATCAATGAAAGTATATATAAGGTGCAAGCCAAGCAGTATATTCTGGCTAATCATCATTTCAAAGGGTCTATCGAGATTAATAAACCTACCAAAGGAATATGTATAGACCTAGATTTTAAATTGATATCAGAAGTTTTAGAATTTCTGCAAGAGGACAACAAAGAGGTCTCTATTAGTGAGTTAGAAACATTTTTTAATTCAGCCAGCTTTTTAGATAATAAATACGATGCGCATAAAACTATTTTAGGAAACTACCTGATAGCCTTAGATAAAAAATTTCATGAATTCAATCGTGAACAAATGCATATATCGAAAGATCTTTATTATACTCTCGCCGAAAAATTAGTAGAAGATCATCTCCCCATTTATCAAAAACTTCAAAATATTGATGCTGTCAAAGTCTCTACAAAAAATGAAATCTACAAAAAAATAGAAGCTGCTAAACAGCATATAGATGAAGCTTTTAAGAGTGATTTAGATATGGAAAGTGTTGCTAGAAAGTGTTGTATCTCTGAATACCATTTCTTTCGCATGTTTAAAAAAATAATGAATATCAGTCCTTATCAATACTTATTGCAAAGAAGATTAAAGTATGCCGAAGAAGAAATACAAAATGATACTAAAAATATGACAGAGATAGCCCTCGATGCTGGCTTTTCAGATTTATTTACCTTTAGTAAAACGTTTAAGAAGAATTTTGGAATTTCCCCTAGAGCCTATCACAAACTCTATTTTAAATATTAATACATGAACAAAACAGTTTTAATTTGTCTTATATCCCTAGGATATATGCCCAATCTTGTATCGCAAACCACATTTTCTATACAGGGAAAGGTCACTATGGAGGATCATTCAGAACTTCAAGATGGTATAGTTAGTTTATTTCTACAGCGCGACAGTTCTTTGTATAGGACGACACTCATCGATTCTATGGAAATCTTTTTTTTAGATCAGTTAAATCCTGACATCTACATGCTAAAGATACAGGCAAATGGAGCAGAAGACAACTTAATTTATAATCTAGCTATAAAAGAGAATAAAATTCTACGAGAAATAGTTTTAAAAAGAAGAATGTCAAAATCATTAGCTACCGTTCAAATATCTGGAACAAGTAGTTTCGTGCAGAAAAAAATTGATCGTCTTGTTGTAAATCCAAATGCCATTCTATCTAATGCAGGCTTGACAGCTTTTGAGGTTTTGAGTAAATCGCCGGGTATTAGTATCGATATGAATGATAACATTACCGTGAGGGGAAAGCAGGGTGTCCTTATATTTATAGACGACAAACCTACCTATATGAGCAGTGCAGATATAGCAAATTATTTGAAATCGTTGCCTGCTAGTTCTATAGCTACTATTGAGATTATAACAGCACCGCCAGCCAAGTATGATGCCGCAGGTAATGCAGGCATTATCAATATCAAACAGAAAAAGAATAGTACTAAAGGATATAGCGGCGCATTAAGTCTCAGTTACGGACAAGGATTCTATGCCAGAACGAATAATAGTTTAAATTTGAACTACAGAATTAATAAGTGGAACTTTTATTCCATAGCATCATATTCAGAAACAAATTTTTACCAAGATCTTACTATTAAACGAAATTATTATGACTCAAAAGGCAGCTTGGCTTCCGCATTTAATCAGAATAGTTTTTTAAAAATTGAAAAAGATGGCACCAACCTAAAACTAGGGGCAGACTATTATTTATCAAAGAAATCTACTTTCGGATTTTCTGTCAATGGGTTTTTAAATAAAGACATTCACCTCATAACGAATGAATCTAAAATCTATAATGATCAAAGAGAAGTTGTCCAGCTAGCGAGTGCTCAGAATCCATCAGATAGAAGATTTAGAAATCTAAGCTTCAATTTGAATTATCAGTTAAAACTTGATTCTATGGGTAAGGAATTATCCTTAAATACGGACTATCTAAGATATGATTCTCGTCATGATCAAAACTTGTTTAGTGTATTTAGGCGACCTGATTTTAGTTTTATTAGTCAAAGTAATTTAGTGAGTGATTTGCCCGCGAATATCAATATTTATTCAGCTAAGGCAGACTATCTGCATCCCATAAATAGTTCCATAAAAATAGAAGCAGGATCGAAAGCAAGTTCTGTTCAAACAGAGAATATTGCTAACTTTTTTGATGAGGTTAATAGTATAAGAATAAAGAATGAATTATTCTCCAATGATTTTAGCTATAAGGAAAATATTCTTGCTGGATATCTGAACTTTAATATAGAAAAAAACAACTGGTCTATTCAATCAGGATTGAGGGCAGAGAACACAAGTATAAAAGGAGTTCAAAAAGGAAATTCGGTCAACAAAGATTCGAGTTTTATCAGAAATTATTTGAGTTGGTTTCCGACATTCTATTTTAGTTATAATCTAGATTCAATGAAATATCATACACTCGGATTTTCCTATGGTCGCCGAATCGATAGACCAGATTATCAATCTATGAATCCATTCACCTACCCTTTGGATAGATTTACTCTTTATTCTGGCAATCCGTTTTTGAATCCTTCATTTACTCACAATCTAGAACTATCCTATAACTATAAAGGGGTGATTACGGCAGCAGTTTTTTATTCTTCTGTAGAAGACATGATCACCGAAACGATAGAGACAGGTTCTAATATCTTCTATAGTCGTCCAGGTAATATAGGGAAACAAAAAGTTCTAGGGATGTCTATTGATGGCGGAATACCTATCACCAAATGGTGGACACTACAGTTTCATTCGGAATTAGTATATAGCCAGTTTAGAGCCAATCTTTACAATATTCAGCTAGACAACTCAGGTACCTACTGGCAAATAGCCCCTACGAATCAATTTCAGTTGCCTAACAAATGGTCTGCAGAGATTTCAGGATCATATCAGACTTCTGCTCCTTCTGGACAGTTTGTTATTATTCCTGCTGGCATGGTCAATATAGCATTAGCTAAGAAATTATATAATGACCGATTGACGATTAAAGCCTCATTGAATGACGTATTTTTCACCTTTCAACCAGGAGGAGAAATCAAAGGCTTGAATAACTCCGATGCGAGTTGGTTGAGTTATTTAGATACTAGAGTTTTTAATTTATCGGCTTCTTATCGTTTCAAGGAAGGGAAGGCTTTAGCCGCTCGGAAACAAAGTGCAGCAGAGGCGGAGCGGGCGAGAGTGAAATTGTAAAATTATTTGAATTGCTCTTTTATTGTAATCAATAGCCACAATTTTTAAATTCTAAGAAGGTGAAAATTCTCAATTTTGAAAGGTTAATTTAAACTATTATAAGCGATGAATCGAAATTTCATTTTACTCCTAGGTGCACTAGCTATTTTTCTGTTCTCTTTCAAAGCAGACAGTTATATTCCTAATAAAGCAACAGCAGAAGTGGAACAAATAGAGGGGTTTTATGTTTTTACGGATAGCAGACCTATAATGCCATACGATACGCTTGGGAGGGTAGAAATAGGATTCTTAGTAGTTACAGAGTATTGTCCGACAAGGAATAATCTGATTCAGCGTGCTAGAAGAAAGTATAAAGATGGTGACGGAATATTTATTCACTATAGTACAAAATTTTTATCACTTGATTATGCTACGGTTATAAAGTTTAAGTAGGGTAAAAAGTTCATTTAATAAAAGGATAAGTTCCACGAAAATGGGCTGCTGCCTTTATCGTTTTTTTACTATTGTAGAAATAATTCGTATATTTTTCAGAGGTCTATCTTTACTATTAGTAGGAAGTGAACAAATCTTGTCCACTATATCCATACCAGATATCACTTCGCCATAGACGGTATATCGCATATCCAGATGAGGAATACCACCAATTGTTCTATATGTTTTTTCATGCTCTAAAGGCTGAATATAATTATTCCTTTTATATGCTTTAGTCAAAATGGAATCATCGGCTATTTTTCCTTGGACAATATAAAACTGACATGCAGAGGACGCCATGTCAGGTCTATCGTCTCTAGCTTGCGCAAAGGCTCCTCGCTTATGATAGTAGGATGTAACAAATTCTGCAGGAATCGTATAGCCTAAATCTCCATCGCCTAATGTAAAGGTGTCTGAACAATTTTTTGAAACAGGATCGCCACCTTGAGCTACAAAGCCTTTAATCACTCTATGAAAAAGTAAACTATCATAAAACTTTTCACGGCATAGTTTGATAAAGTTATCCCGATGCTTCGGTGTAGAATCATAAAGCATAACTTTAATCATTCCCTCCGTTGTTTTTATCTTCACAACGTAGGTCTGTGTATAGAATTCTGCTCCAAAGATTGTACTTAGGATTAACAGAAATATTCTTTTTTTGAATAACTTATAAAACGCTAAGCGCAGCATCATAACTTGGCTCATGAGCTATTTCTGAAACTAGTTCACTATGCAATACTTTATTGTTCTCATCTAGCACCACAATAGCGCGAGCATGTAATCCTGTAAATTTGCCATCTATAATTTCTACACCATAGTTTTTCCCGAAACTACCATCAATAAAATCAGATAACATAACTACATTACTGATTCCTTCAGCACCACAAAACCTCTTCTGTGCGAAAGGCAAATCTCGTGAAATACATAGAACAACGGAGTTGTCTAGAGAAGCTGCGTGTTGATTGAAAGTGCGAACTGAAGTAGCGCATACACCAGTATCTACACTGGGAAATATATTGAGAATTTTTCGTTTACCAGCATAGGAATCTAGATTCGCTGCGGTCATGTCGACAGTGGTGAGATTAAAATTTGGAGCTTGACTGCCATTGGCAGGAATGTTTCCAGAGGTATTGATAGCGTTTCCGCCTAGAGTGATTTGAGCCATGATGATTTTTTTAATTTAAACAAATGTACTAAAAATTTATCATAGATAAAATTATATGCTTAATCATGTCAAAGCGGTATTATTCTAATCTAGGCTCGAAAATTTGGAGGTTATCAATCCCAAGAATAGTTTTAACTGTTTCGCAACGCTGAAGAAGTATTGATTTATCATACTCCCACTGAAGCAATTTTTCGAGTTGTATGCGATGTTTTGAAGCACAATCATATGTTCGATCAATATACTTTTTTATTTGACTATGGTTAGGTTTTTCTTTATGAAGTGTTTTTTCTAAATCTCGTTTGCAGATTTCGTAGTAATCAAAAACGAGATTAATAACACAATGCGTTTTCCTATCCATCATAAGAAAGCAATGTGTATTGTGAGGGTCTAGTACAGTAGAAAGTAAATAGTTTGTGGAGTCACCAAAGGTATTAACATCTACAAAATAATTAGCTGTCATACGAAAGGGCTGAAAATTAGCTCCATAGATTCTCTTTAATTTCATTTCCCTTTCCCACCAATCAAGATGCCGTAATTCCTTTTCAATGGAATCCAAGTCCTCTTTATCAAATCGGGGAAGGATTGCCGTTTTGTTGTCCCTTAAAAGTATTCTATTACCTGTCCAATGGATGTATGGCCATTCAAATAAACTCAACTTGCGTGTATCTGTAGTATTGGTGAATAGTGTTTTATTCGTGAATACGTTAGAGTCATTAAAAAAATTGGCATTTAATTTTTTATCATCTAGCAAGCTACTTTCATCGTTGTATTTCCAGAAAAACTCGTTGTATGGAAAAGCATTAATTGTTGAGTAATCCTTTTTATAATTATTAGGATTGTAGTTATAATAAGGAAGCTCAAAACTTTCATTATAATCATAAGCATAGAAAATCATATCTGTAGAAATCGTATAATTTGCTTTTCTTCGAGAATTGAATCCACTTTGTTCTCCGCTACTACTATATTCTATGTTAGATTTGAATTCCATCTGATGAAATTTTTTATCCTGATAGGTGGCAACAATTTCAAAACCTATATTTTCTATCTTATCTGCACTAAATAAAGGCAAGAAAGGTGAGCGCTCTGCTACAGGACATACAAGAGAAATTTTTTCCACTTGTAATTTGGTTTTATTGAGCCAAATCCGCGTAGCAAAGTAATATTCCTCTAATTTTTTAGGTTGTAAATAGATGGTATATATGCTATCTTTATATTCATTTGCATATACATCTTCTATATCAATATAAAATTTTTCTTTTAGTTTCTTCTTATTGAGCCACAATGGAGATGTGGGATAAATATCTGATGAATTTGTAAACAGTTTGAGGTCTAAAATAGAATAGGAACTTTCCAAGGAGGTAAAAACTCGATGTAATCTCTTGATTGGTTTTAGCCCTAACCTCCCTGTCTTCATATCAAATCGTTCTACATTGTAGTCTTTGATTTTAGCATTATAATAGCTCTCCACGAGCTCTACCTGTTCTCCGTCTACATAGCTTTTCAATCGGTAGTAGGCTTTTGAATTGTGTTCTATTTTCGCATTAGCTTTTTTGACTTTTTGTATGAGCTCTACTATGTAATCATTATTGCCAGGTCGAATGGTTATCTCACCAATTTGTTTTGAATTTGGATGGAGCTTTACTATATTGGATGAATCAATGGAGCTCTTAGAAAAAATTAATCTTTTATAACCGAGATATCTTATTTCAAAACTGTCATTAACAGTACTACTAGTTAACTGAAATTTTCCAATTTCATTTGTCTTTAAACTTTTATTCTTTGTCTTATTATAAATAGTAGCCAAAGGAATTGGTTCTCCTGATAGGGCATCAACCAAGATGAACTCTTGCTGAGCACTTAAACTTTGAAAACAAAGAAAAGCTAGTATTATTACTATTTGTCTCATATTTTTTCATACAAACTTAAGCTAGAATTTCTAAGACTATCTATGTGTATGTATCAATTCGATTAAAAAATGTGTAATCTTTAGAAAACTATTCTTGAACAAGCAATCCATAATGGAAGATAAAATTTAGATTCGTAAAGTAATAAAAAATTCTTTCACTTTTCCATATTCTATTTATCTTTGCCAAAATTTTTAAATCTGAAATGAAAAATTTACACAAACCATATACATGCACATCCGTGGTAAGATACGATGGAGATATTGTCTGTAGGCAGCGTAGATAGTATTGTGTATATATATAAAATAGAAACCGCTGCCCTTTTGTGCAGCGGTTTTTTTTTTGCTCGTTGCAATTAAAAATAAAAACTAAAATATGAAACGTATAAAATTATTAGTCAATATTATTCGAAAGCGATTGTCGCTTCTCGGTATTGCTTTATTGTTACTTTTTATTAGTGTGGCCATTCGCACCTTAGAACCCAAGGTTATACAAGTTATCTTTGATTATCTCCTTCAAAAGAATTTGACAACAAGTGATATCACATTGAATTGGATAATACAGTTCATACAAATATTTCGATCCTACAGTCTCCTGTATCAGATTTTGATTTTAGCTGGGTTGTATGTGTTGATGGCTGCTTTGCGCAGTGTTACTATCTTATCCTCGCGTGCTATCAGTTATAATGCTTCTGAAAAATCAGTTCAAGAATTTCGTGTGCGACTCTTTGAGCATATTCAAAAAATACCTATGAGCGCATTCAATATTCTCAATAAAGGGGAACTCATTCAGCGGTCAACCGGCGATATGGATACAATAAAGAATTTTATTTCCAATCATACTATAGAATTGATTCGTTTGCTCACCTTGTTTTTTTTCTCGGCCTATATGCTTTTTCAAATTAACTGGCAATATGCGCTATGCTGTGTATCGCTGACACCTCTTATTTTCATCTCGACCTATCTGTTCTTTAACTATGAAGGTAAGGTGTGGCAAGAACACGAAGACGAAGCAGACAAACTGACGAATATAGCACAAGAGAATTTGAACGGCATTCGGACGGTCAAGGTCTATAATCAGATGGCTTCGGAAATGGAAAAGTTTAATAAACAAAATGAAGTGAAACTAAAAGTAGGACTCAAACATATGCGACTGCATACCATATTCTGGCCAGTCAATGATATGCTACTTTATGTGCAAACGGCTATTTTTATTTTACTAGGAGGCATTTATGTAATGAACGGAGAAATGAGCCTAGGGGCGCTCGTGGCGGCTTATACATATAATAGTATGCTGGGGTTTCCTATCAAACAAGCAGGGAGAGTGCTCTCACAAATGAGTATGGCCTTCGTAGCTATCGATAGAATACAAGATATATTAGCACAACAAGTAGAGAGTAAAGATGGCACATTGGCAAAAAATTTGTGCGGTGATATTCGCTTTGAAAATGTTTCTTTTCAGTATGATGCAACTAGCAAAGCAGTGTTATCGAATATATCTTTTGAAATGAAAGGTGGCGAAAAGCTTGCTATCATGGGTAAATCTGCGTCTGGTAAAACTAGTTTAGTGAAACTGCTCACAAGATTGTATCAGTTAAGTGATGGAAACATAACTGTGGATAGTAAGAATATCGCTCGGTATGAGTTGAGTTCATTTCGCAACAGAATAGGTTATGTCATGCAGCAGTCCACTTTATTTTCAATGGACCTAGGTGAGAATCTCGCTTATGCTAAATCGGAAGCGAGCAGTGAAGAAAAAGAGCAAGTGCTAGAACTAGCAGGATTTGAGAACTATCATACCATTCTACCTAAAGGTATGCATACCCAAATCGGTGAGAAAGGAGTTAGTCTTTCCGGAGGTCAGAAACAGCGCTTATCATTAGCCAGAACATTAATCAAAGATCATGATATTCTCATACTAGACGATATCACATCCGCATTGGATAAAAACACGGAGAAAAAAGTTTTAGAAAATGTAATGCGCCAAGCAGTGGATAAAACAGTATGGATCATTACGCATAGATTGTCCACGCTGAAATATGTTGATAAAGTTCTAGTGCTAAATGAACAGGGCAAATTGCAGTCTTTCGGTGAACCAGAGTTGGTTCGAAAAACGGATAGTTATTTGAAAGAATTGGAAGAAATAGAAAAGAACCAGATTGCTGATATGACAATTTGAAAAATTAGAATTTGAAAATTTTAGAATGACTTCATCTTTGAGTCTTAGTGTCTTCGTGGCAAAAAAACTATTTAAAATTAAAAATTGAATGAAATGCAAGAATTAGAATTTAACCAAGATAAAACGATATTTCCTTTTCTCAAACGAATGTTTGTCTATGTATGGACCTACGAGAGAAATAAATTTATACTCATGCTCATAGCGGCAGGTATCGTAGGTTTTATAGATTCTCTTTATCCCTATTTGTTTTCGCAGTTTATCAATGATTGCTTGGTGAATAATAACAAAAGTAATGCTAGTCTTGCGAATCCCTGTCTTCAGAAGTATCTATGGTATCTAGCGGCTATGATAGTAGCAACCTGTAGTTTTGTATTTTTATTTATTTATGCAGCTGGCACTATCTCTGAGCGCACTATTTTTAATATGCGCAAGCAACTTTTTGAAAAATTGCAATTTATGACTTTTTCTTACTTTGATAAAAACTCAGCGGGTTGGTTGCTGAGTAGAATTTCATCGGATACCGATAGAGTATCAGAGGTCATTTCTTGGGGACTCATAGGCATGGCATGGGCTATCGTATCTATCGTCTTTAGCATAGGTATCATGCTGAGCACACATTTCCTTATGGGTTTAATGATTTTACTTTCTATACCTGTTATGATTTATCTCAGTAGTCAAATTCGCAAACTCATACTGAAATATTCAAGACTGAGTAGAAAAATAAATAGCGAAATGGTGGGGCTTATCAACGAGCATATTCATGGAGTAGAACTTAATAAAATTTTGTCGAACGAAGACAAGGCGGTGCAAATTTTCCAATCCAAAGCCATAGAACATCGCAAAGCTTCGTATAAATCCGCTTTCTATTCAGCTGCGTTTTTTCCAATTATCATAATTGTAGGAAATATCGCTGCAGCAAGTGTTTTAGGCTATGGAGTTGTAGATATTATCAAGCTCCAATCAGGATTGACTATCGGTGCACTCTCAGCATTTTTCATTTATTCTATTCAAATATTTGAACCTATATCGGATATATCCAACTATTATTCCATAGCGCAAAATAGCTTGAGTGCTGGAGAACGAATTTTCAATTTGTTGGATGATAGTATAGAAAAAGGCCATGAAAATTTTTTGAATGATTTTACAACTATTCGAGGAGAAATACGATTAGACCATATTCATTTTGCTTACAATGATGAAAAGAAAGTTCTTTCAGATTTTAATTTACACATAGCACCTGGTGAACAGATAGCCCTTGTGGGACCTACAGGTGAGGGTAAATCAACTATAGCTTCTATCTTAGCTCAGTTATATAAACCACAAGAAGGCAAACTGTATGTCGATGAGCAAGATGTATCAAAAATGTCTTTATCTAGTTTTAGACACCATGTAGGGATAGTGCTTCAGCAGCCTCATGTGTTTTCTGGTACGATAGCAGATAATGTTCGCTATGGAAATAAAAAAATCTCCAATGAAAAAGTGAAAGAAATTTTCGAATGGATGGGCTGTGATGATTTGGCTAATAGAATAGAAGAAATTCTGCAACCAGATGGAATCAATCTATCTATTGGTGAAAAGCAGTTAATAGCTATTGCAAGAGTATTTGCTTACGATCCTAAAATTTTGATACTCGACGAAGCTACTTCTTCTATAGATTCTATCACAGAACAAAAATTGCAAAAAGCGGTTAAGCAAGTTCTCAAAGGAAGAACATCAATTGTAATCGCTCATAGATTGTCTACCATCATAGAAAGCGATAGAATATTGTATATTCAAAATGGGCAAATCATAGAACAAGGAAGTCATCAAGAACTCATGACTAAGAAAGGAGTATATTGGAAATTGCATCAGGTTGCGTAGAGATTAAATAGTCCACCCTTTATTTTCCATTACTTTTTTACAGCTCGAACAAAATCCTTTTTCTTCGTCTAGGGGATTCTCGCCTGAGGCATCGCGCATATAGCATGTTTTTTCTGGACAATGCGGAAGACCTTGAGTATGTCCTAGTTCGTGAATAGAGACTTTGTAGAGTTGTTCTTCGAGTTTAGATTTATCTAATCTATAGGTGGAAACTACACAAACATTGCCTGGACTATGCGCCAGACCCATAATACCCCAGTCCTTGATGAGTTTTTTCGTAACGCTGATGTCGCGATGCGTCATGAGTATTAGGATGGTGTCCACACCATATCGATAACGATAATAATTCAAAATACTATCCGCTCGATAGCGGTCTCGTGGTTGATAATAGGCTACGGATGGTAAGTTTATATTCTGCAATAATCGCGAAGATGGAAAGTTTTTTTTGAGATTGGCGAGATTCTTCTTCGCAAGGCCTCGATTAAAGTCTCCAAGAGGTTGAATGATAAGAACTCTTGGTTTCGATACAACAAATTGTACGGTTCTCTTAATATCTTTTGGAACTAAAAATAGGATCAAACAAATAACAACAACAAAAATTGAGACGATTAATTTTCTCAAGACATTATATTTTTTTTATACATAATATAATTCGGATTCGAATGGCGATTGGAAATTTTAAAATCCTTATGGTCTATGATTTCAAAACCATTTTTTTGATAAAACTTAATCGCACGGTGATTCTCTATCCATGTATATAACCATATTCCTTTTTGATTATTTTGTTTTGCTATTTCTAAATTAAAATCAAAGAGAACTTGTCCGAGTTTTTTGTCCAAGGATTTTTCATCAATATAAATTCTATCTAGTTTAGCTAAGGGTTGGTCGAAAACTTTTGGATAGTTGGTCTCTAGACTTATCTTGGAATATCCTACCAATATATTCTCATCGTACAAAAAATGAAAATAGGTATTCTTGTCTTCTAATTCGGAGCGAAGTCTATTCAAAGAATAGGCATAGCGAAGATAGGTGTCGATATCTTTAGAGTCTGCACTATGCCCATGAGACTGTACAAAGGTGGATTTGGATAAGGCTGCAAGTGATTCCAAATCAATGGCAGATATCTGTTTAATCGTTATCAATTCCAATATATTTTTCTACAAAATACATGTTGATCTCTCCTTTATTCTTAGCTTCAATTTTACCTCTATAATGGCATTCAAATTTTTCTTTGACAATAGAATAGGTCGTTTCACTGATGTTTATTTTACCCGGCTCACTGGATGACTCCATTCGCGAAGCTAGATTCACGGCATCACCCCAAATATCGTAAGCAAATTTTTTAATTCCTACGATACCAGCTACCACATTTCCAGTATGCACACCGATGCGTATTTCGAAAAAAGTTTCTCCTTTAGCTTGTTTTTCTTCTTTTCGATTATGAATGAAATCTCTAATCTCTATAGCCGCTCGTATGACATCTTCTGCATGATTTACACTAGGAATGGGCAAGCCACCTGCACACATGTAGGCATCGCCAATGGTCTTTATTTTTTCAATGTTGTACTTTTCAATTATTTTGTCAAAAGCTCTAAAACAAAAATCAATTTCCTCAACCAATTCATGGGGAGATAGTTTTTCACTCACTTGAGTAAAACCTTTAAAATCCGTAAATAAAATTGTGACGGAATCAAAAGCCTTGGCATCTGAACTACCTTTTTGTTTTAACTCTTCCGCTACTTCTTCTGGTAAAATGTTTAATAAAAGCTCATCGCTCCTCTTTTTTTCCTTTTTTATTTTATTTCTTTGAAAGAAAAATATACTCGCAAAAACTAGCATTATCAGTCCTCCCAATGATGAGAAATATATCAACTGACGCTGCTTTGCTAATTCGACTTCCTTAACTTTTTCTAGTTGTTTTTTCTCAGTGGCACGCAATTCAGCGTCTTGTTCTGAGGAGAAAAGAGAGTCTTTTAGTTGTATAGATTCAGAAAATAGCTGGTATGCTTTTTTATAATTGTTCTTGAAGGCATACGTTTTGCCTAATTCTTTTTTTACCAAGATTAAATCGCTATTATCATCGCATTTTATGCAGTAGTCAATGGATAAATTTCCATAATGAATCGAACTGTCTAGATAGACATTTCGCTTCGCTGGATATTGCTGAGACATTTCTCTATAAGCTACTGAAATACTTCCATATTCTGTGGCTAAACCATAAATGTCATTCAATTCCTTTTCAATAACAAGAGCTTTAAAATGAAAATCTAGTGCCTTTCTGTATTCACCCATTTCTTGATAGATACTTCCCGAATTTGAGTTAGCATAGGCGAAAATAGTTTTATTGTTTTTTTTCTGAGCTAGCTCTATTGCCTTTTGATAATAAAAAAGAGCCTCTTTGTTTTTATATGTAGAGCTATAAATTAAGCCCATTGCATTGTATTGAGAAATCAATAAATCAAAATCCTTCGTTTTCAAACCAAGCTGAATAGATTTTTGACAATATTCGAGCGCACGCTGATAATCATTTAAATGTAAATAAATATAGCCAAGATTGCTAAATACTTTGGCTGTTAGAACATCATCATTTAACTCTTCCATTTTTTCCTGGGCAATAAAGTTCATTTTTAAAGCCTTATTGTATTCACCTTTTCTCGTTAGACAGACAGATTGATTGAGCAAAGAAATAACTTCTTCTGAACTCCAGTTTATATCCTTAGCTCGATTGAAGGCTAGTTGGGCATATATTATGCCTGAATCAGGATTTACTACAATATAACTAGATGATAATGAGTTGTATAATTTTACAAAACTTGAATCTGACCTATTTTTTTTTAATTCTACATGCAAGGAATCAATTAATAAACGACCTTCTAATTGTGCGGTTGATACCAAAAATTGTATTAAAAGTAAACCAAGGAGAGCCGCTCGCATAATAAACACATTCTTATATGTAGGGAAACTATATCAATTCGGCTTCAAGGCTAATTTATAAGCAATCCATGCCATAGGAAAATATGCACCAACTAAATCTACGACATTGAACCACATGGGTGATACAGGGTATAAAACTATCACCATATAAAGACCTCCGAGAAAGAATAAAGTCGCTACTAGATTAGACAATAATTTATGCTTAGATAGTGCAATTTTACATGCAACAACACTACCTACTAAAGTACCAACTGCATGCGCAGTAAATGGAACAAGATAGTGAATAGGTTGCAGCAGGTGTATGGTTGATTTGAAAAGTTCAATAGTAGCATGACTATACCCTGGAGGATTAGGAATCAACAGTGGTCCATACTTTACAATAAAGCCGTTGGTCAATGCCCCTATGATACAGCCAAGAACTATTGAACATATATTTCGGAATTTGACATTTTGTTTGATGAAGTTTAAAATCTTTTCCATTTATTTAATTTGTTATAACAAATCTAATACTAATCGCTAAAAAGCCAATATTTTTGTAATATGCAGTCTCAAGGTTCATTTCCTATTAAAATTATTACACAATATCTGTGTTTGATTTTTTCCATTATTTGGTCTATTCAATTCGATGCCCAGCCAAATAAAAGCCACGGAGCTGCAAACAAAATGTTACACTGGGGCAAACTTCTAAAAAACCATCCATATAATCGTTCGCCGAGAGAGATTAAAAAGATTATGAAAATGCCAAAAAAAGATAGACCAGATTTAGCATATGAACAAGATTATTTGATGACCATGGATCCTAATTTAGGACATGTACCTTATGAGAGAAAGGTTTTAGCAAATCTGGCAGTAGATGAAATGCTCAGCAGACCTAGGCATAAAGCTGCTATATCAGGTGTGACATGGCAGGAACGTGGCCCCAATAATGTAGGGGGACGCACGAGGGCTATTGCATTTGATCCCAATGATGGTACGAATAAAAAAGTTTGGGCTGCCGGTGTAGGAGGAGGATTATGGTATACCAATGATATAACCGTAGCGTCACCCACCTGGGTGCATGTAGATGGGTTTTGGGATAATATAGCCATTTCCTGTATTGCATTTAATCCAAGCAATACTCAGGAAATCTATGTGGGAACCGGTGAAGGGTTCTTCAATGGTGGAGCTCAGCGAGGTGGAGGTATTTGGAAATCATCAAATGGAGGAACTACATGGGCATTATTAGGCTCTACAGCCCCAGGAGCATATAATAGCGGTAGTCATTTTCAGTATGTCAATAAAATTGTCATCAAAAATAATGGACATATTTTTGCAGCGACAAGAGGTTTTTATATTAATACTGGGGGTATTATGCGTTCTACGGATGGTGGAGCCACATGGTCTAGAGTTCAAGCTGTGTATACAGGGGCAGGTACACTTTATGATAGGGCAGCTGACATCGAAATAGCCTCAAACGGTGACTTGTATGCATCTTTTGGCATTTTTTCTCAGGGAAAAGTATTTAAATCTACGAATGCTAATAATGGAAATGCAGGCACATGGTCAGACATAAGCTCTAATATTGGCACTTTAAATTCCTCAACAAGAATTGAGCTAGCTTGTGCACCAGCAGATTCGAATGTATTATATGCTGTAGCTAGAGTTGGTAACGGAAATACAGATGTAGATTTTTTAAAAAAATCAATTAACGGAGGCACTACATGGACAAATTGTGCTATTCCACTGATGGTAGATGGCTCAGGAAGTCATTTTACTCGAGGACAAGCTTGGTATGATTTGATTTTAGCTGTACATCCTACTAATCCATGGATAGTAATCGCAGGGGGAATTGATTTACATAGAACACTAGATAGCGGGGCTACATGGACGGGTATTTCACATTGGTATGGCGGATTTTCTAAACCTTATGTTCATGCCGATCAGCATGGTATGGTCTTCAGACCCGGCAATTCCAATGAAGTACTCTTGAGTCATGATGGCGGAGTTACTCTCTCTACTAATGCTGGGAACTCAGGCTCAACTCCTAGTTTTGCAGATAAAAACACAGGATATAATGTAACGCAATTTTATGCTTGTGCTGCTCAAAACTCTGTAAATAGTCATTATTTTTTGGCAGGGGCACAAGACAATGGTAGTCAAAAGTTCACAAGTCCTCAGGTGGGATCCGTCTCTGAAGTCACAGGTGGCGATGGTGCCTTTTGTCATATAGACCAGGATAACCCTACATATCAAATGACCGCATATACGTACAATGTGATCTATCGTTCACTGAATGGCGGAACCACTTTCCCCAACATAGTAAATGAAGATGGAGTAGGGCATTTTATCAATCCTTCTGACTATGATGACACTCGAAACATTTTGTATTCAGCAGCAGGCAATAATACGATAAAGCGTGTATCCAATATTACAGGCAGTGTAACAAATAGTAACCTTTCGGTTAGTGTTGGTACTGCTAAGATTTCCGCTTTAAAGGTGAGTCCATACAATGATGTAGTCTTCCTTGGTATTGAAAATGGAAGAGTATATAAATATGTGAATGCAAGTACAGCTACTCCTACCCTTACCCGTATAGATACCTTTACATCTAATGCTGGATGGGTTTCATCTATCGATGTAGGGGCGAGTGATGATTCTATTCTTATAACCTTCTCAAATTATGGTGTCACTTCTGTCTGGGAAACTACCAATGGTGGGGTTACATGGAGAAATAAAGAAGGCAATTTACCTGATATGCCTATTCGCTGGGCTTTATACAATCCTGATAATAGAAATCAAGTAGTGGTAGCTACTGAATTAGGTGTATGGAGTACAGATAATTTTGGCACAGGAACAGCTAGTACACCAGTATGGGGAGTAAGTAGTATAGGATTGGCTCACACAAGATGTGATATGCTCCAATATAGAGCTGCGGATAAAATGCTTGTAGTAGCTACTCATGGTAGGGGACTATTTACCAGTGATATTTTTGTAACTACACGTGTAGCTGATTTTGCATATAGTCCTTATAGGAGTTGCACAGGGAGTCTTACCGTAAATTTCACAGACGGTAGTCTGAGGCCAAATGGTTTATGGGCCTGGGATGTCAACAATGATGGTATTACCGATTATACAACTCGAAATCCTACACATACTTATATTGCACCTGGGCTATATACAGTAAAACTTAGAATAAATGGTACAGACTCTTTGACCAAAAACAACATTATTCTTGTATCCAGTGTCGGACTGACTGCGAATACTGGATGTACCGTAGCTGCGAATAGCAATAATGGAAACGGAGGCGATGTAGGGATAAGAAATGTAACCTTAGGTACTATTAACAATACAACCTTGTCCAACAATGGGCATTACCAAGATTTTACATGTTCCGCATATACCATATTACTTCCTAATACTACCTATGCTTTGCAAGTAACGACTGGTATATTCAATAATGAAGCAGTGAGAGCTTATATTGATTACAATAACAACAACAATCTAGATGCAGGAGAATCTCTAGGAATTATAACTGCAAATATGAATGGAACCAATACTTTAAATTTTACAACCCCAACAATAGCATCGGGAGTTGTTCTGAATACCCCACTTAGACTAAGAGTGTTGTCCAAATTTAATTCTAGCCCAACTGGTCCTTGCGATGTAGGCACTTTTGGTCAAGCAGAAGACTATACCATTTATATGAAGGCTAACTTAAATCCTCTGCCCGTAAGATTGGTAGATTTCCATTCGAAATGTGAACTTGGCGTAGCTAGATTAAATTGGAGAACAGCTTCCGAAGAGAATAATGAAAAATTTATTGTCGAAAGGTCAAAAGATGGACAGCAATTTGAAACTGTAGGAGAAGAAGCTGGAAAAGGCACTAGTCAGGAGATGAATAATTATTCTTTCGAGGATAGAAATGCTTTCTATGGCACCACCTATTATCGGTTAAAGCAAGTTGATTTTGATGGACAATTCGAATATTCAAAAATCATAGTGAGTAAATGTGTAGATAAAATGAATTTGACTATCTATCCTAATCCAACAAATAATCTAGTTCAAATTAAAGGATTTGGCGCGCATGCGATGATTTCAGTTGTTAATAGTTTTGGAATCACAGTCTTAAAAAGAGAAATAAAAGACAATTCTTGTGATATAGAACTTGGACATTTGACTAATGGACTTTATAACATATTAATTAGCAATGATGATGAAAAGATCATTCGACGAGTTGTTTTAAGTAAGTAAGTAGTTTCTCTAAACAACTGTTTTAGTTTAATTAATTTAAAATTTTATTCTTAGTTAATTTAGAATAATACCTTATTTTCGCTACACTTAAAATCGTATCATTTGAAACCGACTAATATTCAAGATCCAGAGTATTTTCATAAAGTAGTGGACTGTCAATATGCCTGCCCTGCGCATACGCCCGTTCCTGAATATATTCGCTTAATCGCTCAAGAGCGATATACAGAAGCCTATATGATCAATTGGGATTCCAATGTATTCCCTGGTGTCCTTGGTCGCACTTGTGACAGACCTTGTGAGCCGGCTTGTCGCCGAGGGAGAGTAGAAGAAGAACCCGTAGCTATTTGTAGATTGAAACGTGTAGCTGCTGACAATAAATCTAAAGATGATGTGAAGGCACTGATGCCACAAGGACCTTTCAAACCCAACGGTAAAAAAGTGGCTCTTATAGGTGCTGGTCCTGCTTCACTCACTGTGGCGAGAGATTTAGCCCCAATAGGCTATGAAATACATCTTTATGATGAACAAAAACTAGGTGGTGGTTTCATGCGTTCACAAATACCATCTTTCCGATTGCCAGAAGAAGTGCTGAATGATGAGGTAAATTATATTTTAGATTTAGGTATTCATACACATTTCAACCAATATGTTTCTTCTCTCAAAGAAATTTTAGATAAAGACTATGATGCTGTATTTGTGGGTTCTGGTGCACCCAAAGGCAGAGATTTGAACGTACCTGGTCGCCAAGAAGGCGATGCTAATATTCATATCGGTATTAATTGGTTAGCATCGGTAGCCTTTGAGCATACCAGTAAAATTGGCAAGAAAGTAATCGTACTCGGAGGTGGAAATACGGCTATGGATTGCTGTCGCACTGCTCGAAGACTAGGTGGAGAAGAAGTGAAGGTTTGTGTTCGCTCGCCATTTAGCGAAATGAAAGCATCTCCATGGGAAAAAGAAGATGCTATACATGAAGATATTCCTATTCTAGATAATCATGTTCCATTAGAATTTGTCATCAAGGATGGAAAACTAGCTGGAATGATGTTTGACAAAGTAGAAGCTATAAAGGATGAAAATGGAAAACGAAAATTGGTATCTACTGGAGAGCCTCTTATTTTTATAGAAGCCGATGATGTATTGATAGCGATAGGTCAGGAAAATTCATTCCCATGGATCGAGCGAGATTTAGGATTAGATTTCGATGAGTGGGGTATGCCCAAGGTAGATGAATTAACCTATGCATCGACACACCCAAGGGTATTTTTCGGTGGAGATGCTGCTTTCGGACCTAAAAATGTGATAACAGCCGTAGCCCAAGGTCATCAGGGTGCTATCTCTATTGACTTGGCATGTCAAGGTAAACCCTTAATGGATAGACCTGACCCTATGGTCAATCTGCATAGTATGAAAATGGGTATTCACGAATGGGCTTATGATAGCCAGGTAACAACCGACAAGCGATATATTGTCCCAATGGCAGAAAAGAAAAAAGCACTCTCTGATAGAAAATTAGAAGTTGAATTGGGATTTGATGGCTTGACAGGATATAAGGAAGCAGAGCGCTGCCTAAATTGCGATGTGCAAACGGTGTTTACTGAAGATAAATGTATAGAGTGCGATGCCTGTGTGGATATTTGTCCTACCATGTGTATCACATTTACTGAGCCAGAAGAAGATGAACATGTCATGCGTCAAAAGCTGACTATGCCAGCTAACAATTTGACTCAGGATTTGTATGTGTCTGCAGAGTTGAAAACCAAACGCGTGATGGTAAAAGATGAAAATGTATGCCTACACTGCGGCCTATGTGCCGAGCGCTGTCCGACTTCGGCATGGGACATGCAGAAGTTTTTGTATAACACGACCAAGGCGCATACGGCGTGTGGAGAATTATAATTTATCAAATATTAAATTGAGACAATATGATTGAAATTAGTAAAGTGAAAAAAAATCTAGAGATATTAGAATTAGAGCGAAAAGAAATAGAAGTAGAAGATCTTATTGAAAGAATTTTAATATTAGATAAATTAGATCGATCGAATAAACAATCAGAATCTGGAGGTATAACAAGTCATGAAATTTTGAAAAAAGAAGTTGTTGAATGGTTCAAATAAATTGGACAGACGATGCAAAGCTAGATTTAAAGAATATTTTTGAATTTATTTCGAAGGAGAGCAATTATTATGCAGAACTATCTATAGTTCGTATTATAGAAAGAGTTGAAATTTTACAAAACAATCCCGAAATTGGAAAAGTGATAAGAGAATTGAATAATCCAAAATTTAGAGAAATTTTATATAATCATTACAGGATAATGTATAAAGTAATATCAGAGAGTCAAGTTGATATTTTAAATATCTTTCATTCTTCTAGAAATTTCGAGTCAAACTTTGAATAATATATTAAAAATGAACATTAACGATTTCGTAGTCCGCTTTGCCAATGTGAATGGAACAGGTTCTGCTTCGGCAAACTTCCTTTTTACCAAAGCGATTTTCAGAATGGGAGTTCCTGTTACTCCTAAAAATATTTTCCCATCCAATATTCAGGGTTTACCTACTTGGTATGAAGTACGGGTGAGTGAAAAAGGCTATCTCGGAAGAAGGGAAGGTATCGACCTTATGGTAGCAGTCAATCCTCAAAGCTTTGCACAGGATGTTGCCAGCGTGAAATCAGGCGGCTATTTTCTCTATGATAGCACTAAAAAATTGAGCAAAGAGTTTCTGCGCAGCGATATCAATTATATTGAAATCCCTTTGATGCAAATCAGTAATGACAATTATAGCGATCCAAGACAGAGACAATTGTTTAAAAATATAATTTATGTCGGTGCATTGTGTGAGTTATTGAAAATAGAGTTCAATGTTTTTGAGGAGTTATTTGCAGAACAGTTCAAGGGGAAAGAAAAATTGATACCACTCAATGTTAATGCTCTGAATTTAGGTATCAATTATATCAAAGAACATTATCCAAATCCACTAACGATGAAAGTGGAGCGAAGAGATTTATTAAAAGATAAAATCTTAGCGGAAGGCAATGCTGCCTGCGCACTGGGAGCTGTCTATGCAGGAGCTACATTTGCTGCATGGTATCCGATTACGCCCTCTACCTCTGTTATAGATGGCTTTGCGGATTATTGCAAGCAGTTCAGAATAGATAAAGAAACAGGGCGTAAAAATTATGCGATTGTACAGGCGGAAGATGAATTGGCAGCCATGGGTATGGTGCTCGGTGGTATGTGGAATGGAGCGCGTTCATTTACCTCTACGAGTGGACCTGGACTCTCTTTGATGAACGAATTTTTAGGTCTAGCTTATTTCGCAGAAATACCAGCAGTATTGATTGATGTGCAGCGCACAGGGCCGAGTACAGGTATGCCTACGCGCACACAACAATCCGATGTATTAGAGGCAGCTTATGCTTCGCACGGAGATACTCGTCATGTTTTACTGTTCCCAGCTTCTCCTAAGGAGTGTTTCGAAATGACAGCGGATGCTTTTGATTTAGCGGAGCAGTTGCAGACACCTATTATTATGCTGACGGATTTAGATCTAGGGATGAATGATCATATTTCAGATCCTTATGAATGGAATGATTTGCGTCAGTACAAGCGAGGAAAAGTGTTGACGGCAGAGGATTTAGACAATGTGGAGAAATGGGGGCGATACTTGGATAAGGATGGCGATGGTGTGCCTTACAGAACTATTCCGGGTACACATCCTGAAAAAGGTTCTTACTTTACAAGAGGAAGTTCTCATACTGAGTACGCTGCCTATACAGAGAGCTCAGATGAATACCGAAAAGGCATGGAGCGTCTGATGAAAAAATGGGAAACAGCGAAAACCTTAGTTCCATCGTCTGTCGTTTATCCTTCCAAAAAGAAATCGGATATTGGTATTATCTTCTTCGGCACTTCGACCTATTCGGCAGAAGAGGCTATGGATATGTTAGCTGATAAAGGCATTCATGTGGATGCGCTAAGGCTGAGAGCATTTCCATTTGATAAAGCGTTTGAAGATTTTGTGTCCTCTCACAAACAAATCTTTGTCATCGAACAAAACCGCGATGCACAGCTTCGTAGTCTTATGATGATAGAACTCGGTACGGAAGCATCCAAACTTCACTCTGTACTGAACTTCGATGGGATGCCAATAACGGCGGATTTTATTTTTAATCAGATAGCTTCTAGTTTCAAGACGCAGGTGGCTAGCTAGTTTATATTTATGTTATTAATTTGGATACCCTTTATTATCTTCTTTATCTATTGGATAATAAAAAAGAAACCGTTTAAGAAGAAAGTGTACCACTTTCCAAAATCAAAGTATAAGATTGAACTGTAAAACTCTCATATTCTTTTAATGCGTATTGTCCATCTTTCTGATATACATTTAAGCTCATCAAACATTGAAGATTTAGAAATTTTTTATCTAGAAAGTTTAATAACAGATCTCATGAAAGTTAATCGAGAAAAGTCAATTGATTGTATTGTTATAACTGGAGATATTTTGGACAAGGGAGGGATTTCTTTACTTGAAATGCAAAAATTTAACACTTATACAAATGCCTACTTCATATTTGAAGACGTATTCATAAAACCGATTATTGAAAAGGTAGGATTAAGGAGAGAAAACATTATTTGTATTTCTGGCAATCATGATATTATAAGAAAGGAGATTAATGAAGTCGAGGAAGCAGGTCTCATTAGTATAATAAAATCAACTAAGGCTGCAAATGACTTCTCAAATAAAGTACAGACAGAAAATGATTATGTATATTTAAAACGACAAAAGAGTTTTCTAGAATATGAAGAGTTTATTCATTCTAAAGACGCTCGATACATTATATCTAAGTTTGAGTCAAAATTCATTTATGAAAAAGATTATAAGATTGGAATTGGACTAATAAATGATTCTTGGCGTTGCTCGTCAAATCTTAAAAAAGAGAATCATTTTATTGGCACGCATCAATTATTTAATTGTTTAAATCATTTTCATAAAAATTCCTGTGAATATATTCTTTTAGCGATACATCACCCTATTAACAAGATTAATGATGAGGAATATGATGAAATCGAACATATATTGTATAGCAGGGATTTTAATACTATACTATTACATGGGGATGTTCATAAACCTAAGACTGTAGAAATGAATAACGGAAACAAAAAATACTTGAATGTTACATCAAGAGTTGCCTTTAATGATCCTAATGAGTTAGAGACCAATTATCAGCCAGGCTATTATATTATTGATCTGGAAGGTAACGATGTTATAGTTACTAAAAAGAAGTACATGAAGAACAACTATTGTTTTGAATTTGACATGGAAGATGGGAGATCAGAGATTATATTTCAAAACTACAGAATTAATTATTTAAATAATGTAGATGATCTACGTTTAGATATAAATAGCTTCATTCCACCAAATTTGCTAACAGAGTATGAATAGAATAGAGCGAATTGTAGAACTTGATAATAATAATAAATCTTCTAATGGAAAGAACTTAAAGTCACTTAAGACATCACTAATTGATTATGATAAGATTGCACTTCTAGGAGATCCAGGAATAGGTAAAACAAATGAGCTTTATGCTACGGCGAAAGAATTGTGGGAGACAAAGAAGGAAACTGGTATCATCCCGATTTTTATAGACCTAAAGGATTATATATATTCAAAACCTTTTGAGAGTTTAATCAAATATTCTGACTGGAAGAAGTTTTCCCAACTTGTGTTTTTTATAGATGGATTAGATGAAGTAGAACGAATCATTGAATTTAAAAAACAGTTAGAAAGATTTATTGAGGAAAACCCAAAACACAAGTATGTTATTAGTTGCCGAACCAATATTTATGATAAATATTTAATTAATTTAACAGGCTTCAAAATAGCAAGCCTGCCTGAGTTGACCTATTCTCAGGCATTAAAAGTATTGAATAATGAACTTAGTAAGGAACAAGTAGCTGAAATTCCGAATAACGATATTATTGATAAACCATTTTTTAAGACCCCATTCTTCCTTAAACTTTATATTCATTTTATAAAAGATCAGAATAAAATACCAACTAATGAGGCAGATTTATGGAATAAATATGTAGAAAAGTCTTTAACTAGACACAAAAAGAAAATTGAAAGTAAGTATGAACTAAATATCGAAAAACTTAAAGCAGATTCTAAAAAAATGTGTCTTGCACTAGAGCTATCCATGAAGAACACATTTAATGGTGATGAAATATATAGTATAATAAGGGATTCAAATTTAAATTTCCAAGAGAGCCCTTTTATATACAGACGCGAGGATAATAGTTTTGCATTTAACCATAAACAAATCCAAGAGTATTTTGCAGCACTGAGTTTGCTCGATTTAGGTTTTCAATCTTTTCTTTCGCTCCTAAAAATTCCCGAAGCAGATAAAATCAAACCCTCTTTGATGAATACTTTAGGGTTTCTGCTGAATCTGGTGGAAAAGGAAAGTTCGAATTATAAGGAATTGGTTGATTGGTTGTTAACTTATGAACCTGAACTTTTATTTGATATCGAAGTTGATCGATTGGAGAAGGATTTGAGGCTTCAAGTTTTCAAGAGATACTATAGCAAAGAATTCGTTGAAAAAGAACTATTTACTCACTATGAAGAATTAAGAAAACTCGGCAGATTCGCCAACTTTCCTGAAACTTTCGATTATCTTTTTGAGATATTAAGGGATGAGAAACAATACAATGAGAATGTAAGAAAAAATGCCTTAAATCTCTTGGCATATATTGATATCCCTCCTTCTCAAGAGGAAGCTGTCAAAGATTCCTTAATATATCTAATAAAATGCAATATTGACAGACTAAATGAATGGTCTCATATATTTACATATATAGGTAAAACCAAGCTTAAAGAAGACAGGGATTTTGTTAATGAAATTCTTGAGATATATTACAATAATATTTCTGAAGATTTTGGACATTACTTATCGGAAGTCATCTTTAATGTTGACGATAAAGATTGTTATATAAAATTTTTAGAGTCCGAGTTTAGTTATT
The DNA here is from genome assembly GCA_016787225.1 of Chitinophagales bacterium. Lineage (NCBI taxonomy): Bacteria > Pseudomonadati > Bacteroidota > Chitinophagia > Chitinophagales > Chitinophagales bacterium. The sequence continues at coordinate 236,194 of JAEUUY010000011.1, read as the reverse complement.
ACCTTGGTGGCAAAGAGAGAAGAAGAGAAACTAGTGTTTACTATTCAAATATGGGTCTGGATTTGATGGCAACTATGCTTAATTCAGAAAACACTTTGAGAATTTTGCCCTACTTTCTAAGTTATAATTCCAACAACTATCTCAGAACATCAGCGGAGCAATTTTTTAAACGATTGGAAGAATATATCAATACAAAGGAAGATTATCTGCATAAGGTACTTGATGTCTATATCGAAACTAAAGCCTATGAGCATGAGTTTCTAAACGATGGAATTTTATATTTGACTATTCAACATTCTGGAAAGGTGATGGAAAGTATAGACTACCTGCATAAGAAGTACGACCTATCTCAGTTTTCGGACTTAATCGCAAAATGGATAACCCGTGAGACCGTAGAGAGAATAATTGAAGTAGTGTTTGATAATCAGTATAAGAAAGAAGACCAACTCAGATTTTATTATCACATTGGCTTTAAAGATGATGGATATGTGATTTTTAAAATGATAGAAGACAAGGCCGTTGAAATTGAACCAAAGATAGAAAGAAGAAAAAATCCGGCACAGTTACAAGAAATAGAATTAAAATTAAAGGAATTTAAGCAAAGTGAGTTCAATAAACTTTTTAATGCTTCTCTAATTTCAGAAGAGGTTGAGTCGTTTTTCTCTGACAATAATATTGAAAATCTATCATCTGAGATATTTTATAAAATAGAGAGAGAAGAATCGGAAAAGGGTAATCATGACCAGTATGAATGGCAGATAAGAAGCAGTAAAGCATTTAGACAAGTGATAACTAATATTCTAAGATATTATAGACAGCACTCATTTGCTAAGAATGAAGTTTTATATATAGTAGAATCAGAAAAAATACTATATTTCGTAATTAAAGATATTTGGGAGAAGAATCAATGGATAGTATTTTCGGATAGCCAGAAAGAATGGATTCAGTCAAAAACTGCTGAATTGACTGATATAAATTCACCGAAATATGAAAAACTGGATATACAAAATGGCACCTATACTTATTGTTTATTAAGTATAGTATATTTCTACAGAAAAGACATAGTGGAATTGGATAGTCAGTATAAATACGATTTATTGAAAATATCTATTCCTAATGAGGTTGATTCCGATATTTCTCTCTTCGATTTTATTGAAATTGAGGATTCGGTTGAATTTAGAAAGCAAGTTATAGTCAATATGCTTGAGGATAAAGTTAAAGATAAGTTAGCACTAGAATCTCATATAAACTACTGCATAACCAATAAAATCAGTGAGACTTTTCCCAACATTGAAGACCATATTCTTAAACTTAATATATACCGCTACAATGATACCGTTCGAGCATATTACAATATTGAAAAGAATGATGAATTTCTAATAAAGTGTATTGAGGTTGATGATTTGAAATATGTTGCCTTAAACATCCTCGTTGAAAATAGAGACAATTTTCCAAAGGTTTATGAGGAGTGTGTAAAATTGAAAAACAGCAAAAGTTCTTATGACTTTGAATTGGCAGTTAAACTATTATTTCAAATGAATCATAAAGATGCGTTTAAAAGTCTTATTGATTTTTCAAACAATTATAACAATGGAAAAGCTCCGAGTTTTACTCAGTACAATAATGCTATAGGTGATTACAATAACATGGATGCAATAAGTGATTTTATAGAAATATTGGTATTAGCAGACCCAGATAAAAGAGAGCCGTTTTCTGTTTTTAGAACCTTACATAATGTTTATATAAATAATACTTGTACTGAGAAAAACAACTTAGATAGAATATGTTCCATTTTGGATAGTATTATTAATGAAAGAAAAGCAAAAGGCTTGTCTGTTTTTTATTTTAGTCAACTGATAGAGCATGCAAATAATGTTTATTTGAATGAGCTGAACAAGCCTATGACATTTAGTGATGCTAAAAAATTGGTGGAAGAATTGTTGTGATGTAAAAAAAATCTTATATTTACCCTTGATTGTGCAATGATTTATTTTCTATAAATGACCTATCTGAATCTTATATTTTAAACTTTAACAACCATGCTAGAAAAGGAAAGAGTGTTAAATACAATAAACGAATTGCCCAATCAGTTTACGATGGACGAGTTGTTTGAGCGACTGAGCTTTATAGAAAGTGTTGAGCGCGGCTTAAAGGATGCAGATAATGGAAAGGTCACTTCGGATGAGGATTTTGAAGAAATCATGGAAGAATGGTTAAAATAGTTTGGACGGATGAGGCTATGAAAAATATGTTAGACATACATGACTATATCGTCCATAGAGGAAGTAAATTTTATGCTGCTCAGACATTAAGGAAAATTAAATCTCATGTTAAAGTACTTTCAAAATACATTCGAATAGGAAAGATCGTACCAGAATTTAATGCTGAAAACATCAGAGAATTAATTGAAGGAAATTATAGAATTGTTTATAGAGTAAAAGATGATGAATTGGCAGAGATAATATCAGTATATCACAGCTATAGAGATATGAATAAATTAAACGTAAAATAAATATAAATCAACTTGTCATGACCTACGTTAAACCCAAATTTCGACACCCAGAATTACCTAAGAATAAACTAGGCTATACTTTAGATTATTACGAAGGTTCACTATCTACACTCTGTGCTGGGTGTGGACATGATAGTATCAGTGGCGCTATTATTCGTGCTTGCTTTGAAGCGAATATCGAGCCGCATAAAGTAGCTAAGATGTCTGGTATCGGCTGTTCGAGTAAGACACCCGCTTATTTCCTGAGCAATTCCCACGGATTTAATTCGGTGCATGGTCGCATGCCTTCTGTAGCTACAGGAGCGAATATGGCGAATCGCGATTTGATATACTTTGGTGTTTCTGGCGATGGAGATACCGCAAGTATTGGTATGGGACAGTTTGTCCATGTGATACGCCGAAATCTGAACATGGTCTATCTCGTGATGAATAATGGCTGCTATGGCTTAACCAAAGGTCAAGATTCTGCTACAGCAGACTGTGGATCGAAAAATAAGTCAGGCAATGTCAATTTGTTTGAAGGAATAGATCTAGTGAGTTTAGGAATAGAACTCGGTGCTGGATTTGTGGCACAGAGTTTTTCTGGAGATAAAGCTCAGTTGGTTCCCCTTATCAAAGCAGCGATGAAGCACCCTGGATTTGCCTTAATCAATGTGGTTTCCCCTTGTGTTACGTTTAATAACAATGTGGGCTCAACCAAGTCTTATGACTATATCCGCGAACATATTGAGGCGACTTCTACCTTTGACTTTGTGCCGGAAATGACAGAGATTAAAACAGAATATTCAGAGGGAGAAACCAAGCAAATAGCCATGCATGATGGTAGCTTAATTCAGTTGAATAAACTAACCAAAGACTGGGATCCCACCAATAGAAGTTCGGCTATGAATGCTATGCTGTATGCTAAGGAAAATAATGAATTTTTAACCGGCTTAATTTATATCAATCCTGATAGTGTCGAGACACATGAGTTGATTCAAACCAGCAAAACACCGCTCAATCAGCTTAGTCAGAATATTCTCTGTCCAGGGAATAAAGCCTTGGCAGATATTAATGCAGAACTGAGATAGAATTTTTTACAATATTTGACGTTTAATATTACAATCTTTCACGAATGAAAAGTATAAAAAATTATTGTTACGGTTTAGTTTTCATACTGAGCTTTATTTTGGTACAATGCTCCAAAGATAGTTCGAATAATAGTGGGCAATCTTACCCAAATGTTGAAGCGGCATTTGGCACTAATATCAATTTGTCGAGTTTAGCGAATTATGCTGGACAGGCTAAACCCAGTTATATCACCAAAGATAATACTGGTGCGAATGCTATAACCAATGCCAAGGCAACCCTAGGTAGGGTTTTATTTTATGACAAAAAACTCAGTATAGATAGCACGGTGGCCTGTGCCAGTTGTCATATTCAGAGATTTGCTTTCGGCGATACTGCTGTAGCTAGTCGAGGAGTATCGGGTGGGATCACTGGTCGTCATTCTATGCGTCTTGTCAATGCACGCTATGCTGCTGAGACTAAATTTTTCTGGGATGAACGAGCCGCAACCTTGGAACAGCAAACAACAAAACCTATTCAAGATCATGCTGAAATGGGCTTTAGCGGTCAGTCTGGAAGACCAGTCCTTAATGACTTATTGACACGACTTGGCGCGATAGGCTATTATCAAGAGCTATTCCAATTCGTATATGGTGATAAAAATATTACAGAAGCTAGATTGCAGGAATGTTTAGCCCAGTTCGTACGCAGTATCCAATCTTTTGATTCCAAATATGATGAAGGAAGAGTACAGGTCACAGCAGATAATCAGACATTCCCAAATTTTACAGCACAAGAAAATATGGGTAAAAATTTATTTCTATCACCTCCTGTATTCGATGCGAATAGCAACAGAACTGGAGGAGGGTTAGGTTGTGCTGGTTGTCATGGTGCACCCGAATTTGATATAGCCCCTAATTCTGGCAACAATGGTATCATAGGAAAGCTAAATGCTGCGGGCTTTGATTTAACTAATACTCGAGCACCATCCCTGCGAGATATAGCGGATATAAACGGGAATCCTAATGGCCCTATGATGCATACTGGAGTTATTACTACACTTCAAGCTGCTATAGGCCACTATGGCACAATTAACGCAGCCGCTAATAATACTAATCTTGACCCTAAATTAAAGCCGAACGGTATAGGTCAAAAATTGAATCTTAATGCCCAAGAGGTCAACGCGGTTATAGCATTCCTTAAAACGCTGTCAGGTAAAAATATTTATACTGATGCCAAATGGAGTGATCCTTTTAAGTAGCTTTAAGTTATTTTGGTATAGCTATTTCTTTGGTGCCTGACCTAGCCTCAATTTTAGAAATAATATATCCCGGCAACCAACCTGCTTTATTGTTTTTTATAAAACCATAATTTTTAGTTCCATTGACGCGTTCAAATTTTTTCATAATACTAAGCAATAAACCGCTACCGCCTATTAGACTCTTTTGGTTAAAAACTTTTTGAACTCTGTATTTTTCATCTATAAATTGTTGGCTATATTCTCCTCCTGTAAGCTTCTCAAAACTTTTAATCAATTGATTGTAAAATTTCTCTACGTCATTATAGCTCAGATCGATATTTTTTTCTTTGATGAGTTCTGGTTTAGCTAAAGTAGCCGTAGCCCATGCGATACCGCCAGAAAATAGAATTTTAAAATCATAATTAGTAATTCCACATTTGTCTACAGCGGCAGGAATATCTTTTTCATTTAACTGACTTAGCTTTTTATCTAAAAGCTTACTGAAGTCAGAAATGGAACATGGAGAATCACATACTTTCTCGACCACGTTTGTTGTTGATTTTGTTCCCCACGGAATGTTGAAAATATTGAATACATTGGGCGATATAAAATATCCACCCTTGGAGTTGCCGCTCCCAATATCTATAATAATTGTAGTCATATTTTCTTCCTTTGGAATAATACTGGTATGCGTATAAATAGATTCTTGGAAAATGGATACTACTTCGACCTCTCTGTCTGAATCTCGAAGTAATGATTTTATGCTAGCTACTAATTGAGCAATATCTTCAACTTTTTTTTCTCTTTCTGCTGTTTGTTTAACACCGCTACTAATTGCTAAAAAAATATTTTTAGTTTGTACACCATAATTTTGGTTTGCTATTCTAAACAAACTAAGCACAGCGGCTAATGTAGCATCATGGCTAGATCCAGAAAATTTTATGAAATCAGTATTAATAGTTGAGTCATAGATAACTTTTTGTGCGAGATAGTTCGCTTTTAAGTCATTGTTTAAAATACACATTTTAACGCCTTTTGAACCTACCTCTATTCCTGCATATAAAGTAGGCTCTGGATTTGCGTTTAGTTCAAGATTGATTAGCGCAACAAAAACCAACACCCCAAAAGTCTTTAAATTCATTAATCTTTATTTTGACTACAAAATTATACTTTTTGAGTAAAATATGTGGATAAAATGTTAAAAACATAAAATTCAAAAGTTAGAGATATCTATAAAAGTTCTCAATAGTATTTCCCTAGCTAATTTTTAATCAGAGTAAATTTTAATTGTTTAATTTCGGCAGGTTTTTGAAATTTTACAATAAATGAAGATAGGTGTATTAAAAGAAACAAAGGAATATGAAAAGCGCGTAGCCCTAACTCCTGAAGTTTGTAAGTTACTGGCTGCAAAAGGCTATGAATGTTTTATAGAAGAAAAGGCTGGAGAAGCATCTTCTTTTACAAATCAAAATTATACTGATGTTGGTGCAAAAGTATCAGACAAAAAAAGTATAAGCTCTTCGTGTGATATTGTACTTAAAGTTAATCCATTTACCAAAGAGGAAATAGCAGATTTGCATGCAAAAGCGACTTGTATTTCTCTTATGTATGCCCAGACGCAACCAGAGATTATATCCGCATTGGCGGCCAAAGGTTGTAGCGCATTCTCCGTAGATGCTATTCCAAGAATTTCACGTGCACAGAAAATGGATGTCTTGAGTTCGCAAGCTAATTTAGCTGGATATAAATCTGTTATCATTGGTGCCTATCATCTAGGAAAAATATTTCCATTATTAATGACAGCAGCCGGAACTATCAAGCCTGCCAAAGTAGTCATCATGGGTGCAGGTGTAGCTGGCCTTCAGGCTATAGCCACTGCTAAGCGTTTAGGTGCTATCGTAGAAGTATCTGATATTCGTCCTGAAACAAAAGAACAAGTAGAATCACTCGGTGGAAAATTTATCGAAATGCCAAAAGATGACTCTGTCAAACTAGAGGGTGGATATGTGAAAGGAGTTTCTGATGATTTTTTGAAAAAACAACAGGAGGTATTGACCAAACATTTTTCTGAAGCAGATCTTGTAATAACAACAGCTTTAATACCTGGAAGAAAGGCTCCCGTATTAATATCAGAAGAACAAGTATCGAAAATGAAGAATGGTGCTGTCATTGTAGATATGGCGGTAGAGCAGGGTGGTAATTGCGCATGCAGCGAATACGGAAAAGTTATCATTAAAAATGGCGTAACAATAGTAGGGGAGCCAAATATCCCTTCTATGTTGCCTTTGAACGCTTCGGATTTATTTGCAAAAAATGTTTTGGATTTTATCACTCATCTTACGACCAAGGATGGATTCAAATGGGAAATGGATGAAGAGATAACAAAAGGTTCGCTGATGGTTCATAATGGAAAAGTAGTTCACCCATCATTGGTTCAAGCTAATGCATAGTATATTTTGATGGCAAAGGACATAGAGTAGCGCACAGCTTGCACAGGGATTTTATTAAAAGTTAAACATTCAAAATTTAAAATTAAAAAATGGAAATATTAAATTTTTTAGCACAACACATAGAAATGGTATATATCGTTATACTCTCAGTTTTCGTAGGAGTAGAATTGATAGAGAAAGTGCCAGCGGTGTTGCATACACCATTGATGTCAGGAGCAAATGCGATACATGGAGTGGTTATTGTAGGAGCTATTATCGTCATGATTCACATGGATGTCAATAATACTTTAGGTATGATACTTGGCTTTTTAGCTGTGATTCTTGGCACCCTCAATGTCGTGGGAGGCTTTGTAGTTACAGACCGAATGCTAGAAATGTTTGGAAAGAAAAAAAAGAAATAGTTTTTAACCTATTATATCCATTAAGAAAAGACAACTCGTCATTATAAATATTCAAAATTCATAATTAGATAGATGAACACACCATTAATATTATCCTACCTCATCGGTTCTATCACATTTGTAGTCGGTCTCAAAATGCTTAGCCATCCCGATACTGCTCGCAGAGGAAATCTGCTAGCTGCCTTTGGTATGGTGGTAGCTATTATCGCTACCATTTTCCTAACAGAGCATCATGGTGAAGGATTTCAAACCAAGTTGATGTGGATATTCGCTGGTATAGCTATAGGCACTGTAGCAGGTTGGATAACGGCGAAGCGAGTAGAAATGACCAAAATGCCAGAATTGGTATGTTTATTTAATGGTATGGGCGGCGCTTGTGCTGCATTGATAGGTTTGATGGAGTATGAGCATAATATCGGCAATACGCTCAATTTAGCTACCATTATAGCTGGTATGATTATTGGTTCTATTTCGTTTTCAGGTTCTATCGTGGCCTTTCTCAAGCTCAATGGCACTATGAATAAGCCAATTCGTTTACCATTTTATAATATTATTAACTCTATTGTCATGATAGCAGTCATAGCTTTCTCAATATGGTTAGTAGCCACAGGTCAATCTATGATTATGGTTTATGCCTTGTTTGCCTTAGCTGTTATTTATGGATTATTGTTTGTTTTCCCTATTGGTGGAGCGGATATGCCTGTCGTTATATCTTTATTAAATTCGTTTACAGGTCTAGCTGCAGCTTTTGGAGGATTCTTATATGGCAATCAAGTCATGTTAACAGGAGGTATTCTTGTAGGTTCAGCAGGTACCATTCTGACTTTTGCTATGTGTAAGGCGATGAATCGTCCTTTGTCCAATGTTATTTTTGGAGCATTTGGTGGCGGTGCAGGTGGTGCTGCACAGGAAATAGATGGCAGTATCAAGGATATTTCCATTTATGATACCGCTGTATTATGCAACTATGCCAGTAAAGTAACGATTGTACCAGGATATGGTCTAGCTGTAGCTCAGGCACAACATATCATTCACGAATTGGAGAAGACCTTGGAGGCAGCTGGAGTAGAGGTGAAATATGCGATTCATCCAGTAGCGGGTCGTATGCCAGGCCACATGAATGTACTACTTGCTGAATCCAATGTAGCTTATGAAAAACTAGTAGAGATGGATGATATCAATCCAGAATTTCCGAATACAGATGTCGTCATCGTAGTAGGTGCAAATGACGTAGTCAATCCTGCGGCTAAGACAGACCCAGCTTCTCCAATATTCGGCATGCCTATTCTCGACGTAGAACAAGCCAAGCATATCATAGTCAATAAGCGCTCAATGAATGCAGGTTATGCGGGTATCGATAATCATCTATTCTATAATCCTAAAACTTCTATGCTCTTCGGAGATGCTAAGGACGTACTGACCAAGCTGGTGGCAGAGTTGAAGGCGATGTAGAAGTTATGAATTAATTAGTCTAATATAATATCATGTTTCAAGAAGACATCTCCGACATCAATACCCGAGCTTATCAGCAGATAGGTAAGCTCTTTTTTGCTGTGGCATTTGCAGATAAGAAAGTGCATCCTAATGAAGTAAAAAAACTCCAAGAGACTTATCGTAAGGCATGGCTGCATAAGGATCATACCGCAGATGAATTTGGTGAAGAAGCCACCCATCAGATAGAAATTGTGTTTGACTATCTTATGGAAGAGCATGAAGATTTTGATGCTATGGATATTTTTGATGAGTTTGAAGAATTCAAGAGCGCACATCCTAGCTTTTTTACCAAAAGTCTTAAAAAAAGAATTTTAGATTCTGCTAAAGCTATTGCTGATTCCTATGCAGGCGTCAATAAATCCGAGTTGGTAACTATTGCTAAGATAAGTGAGTTGCTAAACGGTTAGTCAACCTTTTGATTTAGTTTTTAGTGGGTGGTTTCAAATAAAATGGAAAGAACCCAAAGATTGACTCAAAGAGATAAAAGGTTTTTTCAAGAATACTTCTAAACGAATACCCTCATTTTTAAGATATAATTTTTTAGAGAACTTAGCCTGACTTTGTGACAACCTTAGCGAAACTTTGCGGAACAATAAACGTACAAATTAATAGTAGTCCAACACAAAAAAAGCCCATTCTTTCGAACGGGCTTGTTAACCAAAAACTTAAAATACAGTTATGAAAAATCTATTTCTCCACTGATCTTTTCTCTTTAATTCTCATCGCCTTACCTTTAAGGTCTCTGATATAGTATATTTTAGATCTTCTCACTCTACCTGACTTATTGAGTTCTATTTTTTCAATCATAGGAGAGTTTAAAGGAAATACACGCTCTACACCCACACCATTGCTTAGTTTTCTTACGCAAAATGTTTGGCTAAGACCTGTACCAGACTTATAAATGACATCACCTCTATAAATTTGGATTCTTTCCTTGTTTCCTTCTATAATTTTATAGTGAACACTTATGTTATCACCGATATTGAATTCTGGATTTTCTTTCTTAGGAATCAATATTTCCTTTACTTCTGCTATTATATTGCTCATAATCTCGTTCTTAAAAATTGGACTGCAAAGATAATTATATTTTTTCATTCATGAATTGATTTTTTAAAAACTAATCATTATTCTTTGATTATCAACACAAAATGAATCAAGTGCATAAATAATTTCTCCTTTCTTATCTTTGTCCTAAAGACACGTCTACCTTGAATATCCTGTTTTTATGTAAAAAAGTGCCCTATCCGTCGACCGATGGTGAGAGTATAGTTATTCTAAATGACCTTAAGATGTTAAAATCTTTAGGTCATAGCGTAGGTTTGTACTGCCTTAATACCAATAAACATAAGGTAGACACACATTCCTATGAGGATATTCTATTATGGGATAACTTTTATACTTACGATATAGATACGAATAGTATTAAAACACTATTAAAAGCCGCTATAAGTCCTAAACCATTCCAAATTGCTCGGTTTTATTCAGAAGCAGTCGATCAGGAACTAAGCCGCATTGTGCGGCAAAACAAAATTGATCTAATTTTTTATCAAGGATTAGCCATGACGCAATATCAAAGCAATACCGAGTTTAAAAAACTATATCGCGTGCACAATCTCGAATATAAGGTATGGATATCGCTAGCAAATCATACTAATAATGTTGTAAAAAAGTTAATGTGTTATTGGATGTCGAAATCGTTATTAAAATATGAAACCAGAGAATTGAGTGGTCTTTCATGTGCTGTGACAATTTGTGATAGCGAAGAGGTGCAGCTGAAGCATTGGTATTCAGACTTAAAAATAAGAACAATTCCTATAGCTATTGAGTCGAAAAAAAATTTAAACTACTCATCTTCAAAAGAAGGGATGCTTTTTATTGGTAGCCTTGATTGGCAGCCAAATCGAGAAGGTTTAAATTGGTTTTTGAAATACATATATCCCTCTATCAGCCATATCCCGCTGACAATAGCAGGCAAAGGAGAATTTCAATGCAATTTGAAAAATGTCACAATCATATCAAACTATGAAAGCACAGAAGAGTTATTGGCAAGCCATCGTTTGCTTATAGTTCCTCTGCTATCTGGAGCTGGTATCCGAATAAAAATATTGGAAGCGATGAAGTTCGGCCTGCCTTTTATTTCCACAACTATAGGCGCAGAGGGTATAAGACATGAAAATTGCGGACTTGTTTATGACTATTCCGAGGATTGGATAAATAAATTGGGGGATATATATGAAGATAAAATGACTCTCAATGAAATATCAAAAACATTAAAGCACAATTATCAGTCACACTATTCTGATGATGCTATAGGCCATGATTGGTTCGATCTCATGAATAGTATATAAAAAAACCCGCTCCAAATGAAGCGGGTCTTTATTTATAATTTTATCTTTTTCTTACTTAACTCCAAAGGTATGTAATACTTTAAATAAAGCTACCCTGCCTATTGGTGAGGTCAATGGGAAGAATTGATGTCTGTGATCTAAGACGTTATTTACTGTCAGGGAGAACACAGTATTTTGAGAAGATTTTAATCTGTAGGATAAACCTAGGTCTAGCATATTCATGGCATTGACTCTACCAATATAAACTGCAGAGTTGGCATCAAATTTATCCATCCATCTCCAGCCTACACGAGCCGAAAAGTTGTTGTCAAAAGGCATTTTATAGTCTAAACTAAGCGCAGACTTATATTGTGGAGCGTTTAAGCTCACAAAACCACCTGCTGCCCCTAAAAGAGGAATTCTATCTTTATTGACAAATGAGAAAGCACCTTCTATATTCAATAATTTAGAAGCCATATAGCTAAAGTTCAAATCAGCACCAGCTACATCTACTGTACCTAAATTGAGATAGGTAAGTATGATATCTCTATTGGTATTGGTATTATCAGGAGCAATGACGCCACCCGATACGGTTCCTAATTGACCTATCAAAGTAGCATATCCATTAACTATTTCTGCATTGGTAGGATTTGTTTTTCCTGTTAATAAAGATAATAAGGCAGCTCTACTAGAAGCAGGCATAGGCGTTAACATTACATTTGAAACCATTTGTGCTTGTACCGCAGGATTCGCAAAGTAAGCAGGGTTAAATTGTGTATTGAAGGTGGACATTGTCAATGGAGAAGAGAAATTTTCTATTCTTGTATAGTAGAGATCTATACCTACTGACAATTTATCCATTATGAATCCTTTATACCCAGCTTCAAAAGTTTGGGTTACAGTACTTTTTACAGATTCTTTATTCGTGACTCCATTAATATCCATTACAGAATTATTAACTAAATCCTTTAACTGGACATCAGGATTGATTCCATTGAAAAGCAAACTAACAGTAGACGGAATCATAGGAGCAGGAAGTCTAGATGCTAAAGCAGATGTTAGAGCAGCCATAGCACTAGATCTAGCGACATTACCAGCAATAAACTGATTATAAGGCATATTTGTGCCATTCGGCAAGGTTATTAGAGGTGAACTTACACCATTAAATGTACCCATATTATATTGGATACCTGTAGCATTACCGAATGCTCTCACATTTTGTCCAGTAGGAAGCAATCCATTATTTACGTCTAAGAAAAAGTTAAGGGCAGTAGGTGCTGAGAATGCTCTGTTGTAGGTCAATCGGAAAGTGTGATTTTCTTTTGGCTTATATACCAATGCTGCTCTCGGAGAGAACATAGTTTCATCTATGGCATCTTGATAATCTACGCGAAACGCTCCAGTAAATGACCATTGTTTATTAAACTTATAGTCACCTTGTAAATAACCACCATACTGATTAATATCAGCATTGCCATCAAATCTACCATAAACATTACCTGCGGGTCTAGTCATGAATAAATCTACTCCGTAAACCAAGTTCAATTTCTTGTTAGCTAACTGACTAGAGTGCTGAATCTGCGCAGAATGCAATTCTGAAGATTCTTTCAGATAAGTAAAGATGGAGTCATTTGGATTTTGGGGGATAAGGAAAGTATTCCCAGAGTTAGTCATATTAATGAAGTACTGAGCATAGAATCTGTCTTTTTTGAATTGAGCTTGAAAGTAATTAGATGTCCAACCCACAGCCTGAGCTCCACCAAGACCTGTTAACTCCATATTGGTATTATTGGCATATCCAGTTGAGAAGTTGAACTCGGTATTGACTGCTGGTCTCCAGTCAATACGGGCATCACCTGCTAGTTTGCGGATTCTAAAATCTCTGTTGAATGTCACTGGTGCCGATCCATCAGATGCCCATAGTGCTCCAGATGCTCTATTTCCGAAATAAACCTTCTTCCCATTTGGTTCACGAGCATCGAAGAAAGCAAAATCGGATGCAGACATATAATTTCCTGAAACTTTAATGCCTAAGGTTTTTGACAATTTTCCTGCTATTCTGATTTCTGGGTTCAAGATTCCAAGATTTTCTATTGAATTATTAGCCTTAAAACCAAATGCAGCATTGTCGTCATCGCCAGCTCGCATACCTGTAGTTAATCCAAGAGTAACCTCCATTCTATTTTCCATATCGAGAGGAGATTTAGTATATACCGCCATGACACCATTCGCAGCAAAAGGACCATAAAGCGCTGAGGCAGGTCCTCTCACAAGCTCCATAGAACTGATATCAGTATTAGAAGTCGGGACTAATTGAAAAGCGTTTACCCTTAGTGAAGGTACACTTGCTATTCTATTATCTACCATATAAAGGGTAGCTCCAGAGAAGATATTGTTAAAGCCTCTGATAACCATATTGTTTGATACCAACCCTGTGGGCATAGCATCTACTGCAGCTATTCTGCGTACATTATCTACTACAGATAGTGCAGTGTTTTGTTGAATTCTAGCTTCGGATAGAATAGAAACGGAAGCTGGGGCATTTAAAATTTTCTCTGACTTTTTTGAAGCAGAAACTACCACTTCATTGAGTTGTTTACTTCCAGAGCCAACTGAGGGACTGAATGTAACTGAACTTTCTGATCCATCTACAGTAGTTTCAGTAGAACCGAATCCTACTGACCTCACCATTACCGTCGTAGGTAATCTCTTTGCAGGAATAGTGATAGAATAGGAACCATCTGTTTTTGTTTTTACAGCATTGGTAGTGCCTTTTTCGATGACCAAAGCCCCTGGAAGAGGATTGCCATTCGCATCGCTAACGGTACCAGATACAGTGACATCTTGAGCCAAAGCTACTAGTGAAATACTAGCCATAGCAACAAAAGAAAGTAATTTTTTTAACATAATTATTAAGATTTAGTAAAGCAAATATAGTATTAATTAATAATTAATAATGAAAAATTAATTTAAGATACTTTTGGTTAAGCTAAAAAGAATTTTGGACATGAAAATTGAACTATCAAATTATCAATTTAACCTTACACAGCCCATAGATATTTCTATTGGAATGCATAGTGGTTTTGGTCAGGTTAATGCATGGTACGCTCCTCCATTTCGCATTTCACCAGTCAAGATGGGAGATTTTGTAGGTTCCACTAAACTAGGAGGCTCTGTGAATTTTATGAATTTTCAATGTAACCCCCATGGAAATGGTACGCATACAGAGTGTGTAGGACATATCGCAAAAGAGGATTTTTATGTAAATGAATGTATAAAAGAAAGCTTCTATCTCGCAGAACTCATATCGGTATATCCTACACTAATGGATAATGGCGATAAAATAGTAGATAAGCAGCATATTGAAGCTATGGTGTCATATAGTGGAAAAGCGAAAGGAATTATCATTCGTACCTTGCCAAATGACCTAGAAAAAAAGGAAAGACAATATACAGAAACGAATCCACCTTATATCACGATAGAGGCTATGCAAAAAATATTAGAACTTGGGTTTGATCATTTAATGATAGATACTCCTAGTGTCGACAGAGAAAAAGATGATGGAAAACTAGCTTGTCATCATTTATTTTGGAATTATCCAGAAAATACACAATCGCAAAGATCAATTACAGAGCTTATCTATGTGCCTAATGATGTAAAGGATGGTTTATACCTAGTCCAAAATCAAATTATCAATATAAGAATGGATGCTGTTCCTAGCAGACCATTATTATATGCTCCAATTAACCCAAATTTTAAGAAAACATAGGCCTTGCTCACCGGAGCTATGTTAGCTCTGTTTTGTCAAAAGACGATTGTTTTCTTAAAATTTGGGTTTAACTGACATAAAAAAACCAGCCCGAAGGCTGGTCAATCAAAAAACTTTATTATTATATCTTAGTATACGTTTAAAATTTTGTGAGTGAGGTTTTATTTAGGCTACTCTTTTTACATTGACAGCGTTTAAACCTTTTTTTCCTTGTTGAACATCAAAGGTAACTTCATCTTTTTCTTGTATCTCGTGGATAAGTCCAGATACATGTACGAAGAACTCTTCATTTGATTCAACATCTTTAATAAAACCAAAACCTTTGGTAGAATTAAAGAATTTTACGATTCCTTTTTTCATTGTTGTAATTTAAAAATAATATACAAAGCTACAATTAAATAATTAATAACAGGTAATATTCAAAATTTCGATTATATATTAAACCATTTATTGTTCAAATTGTATCTATTGTTCCTTCAAATCTTCAGCACTAAAGGCTAGCGGTAGCAATGTATCTATTCCATTGAATCCATAAATATCTTTATTCCCTGCTAATAAATAATTAAACTTTTTTTTCATTCTCGTTTCATACTCTTTAAAAGATTGGCGGCAATATCCACAAGGTGAAGCAGGTGTATTTGTTGGTGCATGTATGGCCACCTTTTCGATTTTAATGCCAGCGTACTGAGAGGCCACAGCTGCTAGTGCAGTTCCTTCTGCACACAGACACATAGGATAGGAGGCATTTTCCTGATTAGCACCTAATACGATTTGCTCGTTCTCTAATCTTATCGCACATCCTACTTTAAAATTTGAATAGGGAGAATGCGATAACTCCAGAGCTTTTTTGCTTGCCAAAACAAGCTCTTGGTCATCTAGTTTTAATTCTTCAAAACTACACTGGGTAAGTTCAATCCGTATGTCTAACTTATTCAATAGATTTTATTTCTCACAAATAAATGAAAAAAACCGCTAATAAACTTTAAAAAGTGATTTATTAAAAGAAAATAGTATGATTTTTGTCTAAGATTTAATATAAACAACTTATTGCATAATGAAGGCCTTTGCCGTAATAACTTTTTGCTTTCTAGCTTGTTGGTCTAGCATTTATTCGCAGCGTGGAATTGAAATTCAAGTTAGTGGAAAAAAAGTGGAGGCTGGTGAACCTCTTATGGTAACATATTCTCTTTCTAATTATAATGAAAGAGGTCTTGTTAGAAAAGGTTTTGAACCATTTGAACTTGTTGGAGGTCCTCATATAGGTAGAAGAATGACTTCTACTCTTATTAATGGGTCTATGTCTAGTTCTCAAACAAATTCTTATACGGTATACCTTGTAAGTAAAAAAATAGGGAAGAATATCATACCGAAGCAATCATTCCAGCTTTCGGATGGAAGCTTGATAGAAACTCAACCTATTGAAATTGAAGTAGTAAAACCTGGAACTCTTCCTAAACCTCCAGCACAACAGAGACAACCCGATCCTTATGATCCGTTCGCAGCCTTCAATGACCCCTATGATCCCTTTAGTCCGCCTCCTAGTATGGGAAGACAAGCACCAGCACAAAATCAGCAAGCACCTAGCGGAGTTTATAAGGATGAAAAAGATATAAATCTATCCAAGGATATCTTTGCACGGATACATGTTAACAAAAGCAAAGTATATGTAGGAGAGCCAGTGAGTGCTAGTATTAAGATATACACTTCATTGAACAGTAAAGGATTTGAAGCAGAAAAAGTGCCTAATTTCAATGGTTTTTGGACGCAAGACCTCCCACTGCCAGACAAATTAGAAATGAAGAGAGAAGTAATCAACGGCAAAGAATTCGTGAGTGTTGAAATTAAAAAGATTCTCTTATTTCCAACAAAAGCAGGTACTCTTGAAATTACTCCATTAAAAATGAAGACTATAGCATTAGTTCCTATTATGAGACAAAATCAAAATCAAAATAGGCAACCGAGAGATTTGATGGAAGCAATTTTAATGTCGATGGGAATGACTATGAATACTATGGGAGTGCAGTTCAAGGAAATTCCTTATTCATTTTCATCAGGAACGGAGCGAATAACAGTAATGCCTTTGCCAGAAAATGCTCCTGCTTCTTTTTCCGGAGGAGTTGGCAAATTTTCTTTCAATGCCTATGCGGATAAAAAGACACTTAAAACAGATGAGGCCTTGAATTATAAGGTAGAGCTAACTGGTTCAGGGAATCTTCCCTTAATTGAGCCTCCTAAAAATATTTGGAATGAAGAGTTTGAACTTTACGATCCTATTTTAAAAGAAAACTACAATGTACAACCAATCATGTCTGGAACCAAAACTTGGAATTATGTGGCGATTCCTCATTCACCAGGCAATTATTATACTCCGAATATTGAATTTTCATATTTTGATCTCGAACAAAAAAAGTATGTGACACTAACGGCTCCATCTACTGCTTTAACTATTACAGGTAAGCCTACGAGCGCCAAAGAGAAAGGTAAAAAGTACGGTGAATTTAATTTTGCTAAACAAAAAATTAAAGAGAGTAAAGATTATTCTATAGCTGCTAGTTTGCCTACTAGTTTGTTTTTTGGTGCTGGTCTATTGCCACTTATGTTAGCTTTAGGCCTTGGCTTGATACCTAAGCATGAAAGAATTGAGGATAGATTTATTTCTGGAAAGAAAATTTCTGAGAGAGTCATGCAGCAAATGAAGCAAGCAGAAGTATATCTCAAGGATAACAATAAGCAATCCTTTTATCAGGAGTTAACAAGAACCTATTGGAACTATTTAAGTCATAAGTTGAGGTTAGAAACATCCGATTTGACAAGAAGTAATATTGCAGAGAAACTAAGAGAGAAAGGAGTGAGCTATGAACTTATTACTAAGATGATTCACCTCATAGATAATAGTGAAATGGGACTATATACAAATTATGGTACTCAAGGGATGCAGGAAATTTATGATAATAGTCTGGAAATACTCACAGATATTGATAGACAAATAGTTTAAGGTATGCGATATATTGGATTATTATTTTTGATGTTAGTGACTAATGCAGTGCAGGGTCAATACGCTACGAGTGCAATGAAAGCATATGAAACAGGTGATTATGCCAATGCTATTTTGATGTGGGAAAAAGAATTGAAATCTCCCAACTGCAATAAGGCTAAAGCTTATTTTGCCCTAGGCAATGCTCATTATAGAAATAAAAACTTTGCACAAGCGATAGCTAATTATGAAAAATCACTAAGAGAAAATTATAATCAAGAAGATGTCAAATTTAATGTCAAGGTCGTAAGAGCTAAGTTAGGTTTAGATACAGAAAATAAGATTTTATTTACTAATGATATTCTGAAAAAAATCTGTTTCTTCTTTTCTGAGTTTACCTTGAAGTTAATAGTTATCATTTTTTCATTAGTACTATTAGCCTATGGTATTTTTCGATATTTTAAAGGAGATATCAAGCTGGGTTTTCTTAGACCCTATCTTTTTGTTATCACTTTTATTTTTGCCATCTTGTTTTTCTTGCAGCAGTATTTCAAGAATCAGACTGGTTCTGCGGTCATATCCATAGAATCTACAGGCTTTGAAAATGTAAATTTGAAAGGAGAATCGAAAACACTCAGAGAAGGTGAGCTAGTATATGTACTAGACGAGGTAGGTGAAACTATTCAGGTAGAAACCGAGTCAAAAAAGAATTATTGGATTCAGAAATCTAATGTAATTTACATATAGTATTTTGGTATCATTCAATGAAACAATTCGTTTTATTCGAGTCCTTAGCTTTCGAAAGTTAGCTAATTTTTTTCTCTGCTATTTTTCTTATTATCTTTCTTTAATTCTCAAAAAACCTATTGTACTGCATCGACCATTTACTCTGAGTTTCGAACCGACTACAAAATGCAATCTTTCCTGCCCTGAGTGTCCAAGTGGTCTGAAAAGTTTTACTCGTGAGACGGGAAACGCAGTCTTACAAGATTTTGAAACTGTAGTTCAAAAAGTAAAAAATGATTTAATTTTTCTATATCTTTATTTTCAGGGAGAGCCTTTTATTCATAAAGATTTCACTGAGATGATACGCTTAGCAAAAAAACACAAACTCTATACAATTACGAGTACCAATGCACATTATTTAACTCCAGCTAAATGTGAAGAAACCATTCTTAGTGGACTAGATCGCATATTGATTTCTATTGATGGTACTACCCAGCAAGTCTATGAACAATACCGCAGGGACGGAAATCTTTCAAAAGTGATAGAAGGTACTAAAAATTTGGTAGCAGCAAGGAAGCGTTTAAATAAATCAAATCCAGAAATCGTATTTCAAATGCTGGTTGTGAAACCCAATGAACATCAAATAGAAGAAATTTATCAATTTGCTGATGAGCTGGGTGTAGATAAAGTCGTTTTGAAAACGGCTCAGATTTATGATTTTGAAAACGGAAGTGAATTAATACCGAGTATTGATAAATATTCTAGATATAAAAAGACGAGGGATGGAAAATGGGTGATTAAAAATAATCTAAAGAATCAATGCTGGAAACTTTGGCATTCTGCCGTTTCCACCTGGGATGGAAATCTCCTTCCCTGCTGTTTTGATAAAGATGCCAAGTATAAAATGGGCAATCTTTTAGAACAAGATTTAGATACCATCTGGCATAGCGCTCCTTATATAAGATTTAGAACTTCTATTCTAAAATCTCGCAAAGAAATCGATATCTGTAAAAATTGCAGCGAGGGAACTAAGGTGTGGGAAACGGTCTAAGTTTTCTGTAATCTCTATGAGTTAGTTATTAACTTTGTCTTCAATGAAAAAACTAACTGATATATATTTTGATTCGTATTCCTCGACCCTGAGTGTAGATCTAAGAAAGGAATTTAATGAGCTATCAGAAAGGGAATGGACGAGTAAAAATTTTACTTTTGCTACTGCTGTTTCGGTTATGTCTTCATCGAGGATCGAGGGAGAAACTTTAGAAGTAGATAGCTATGTTAAGCACAAAGTGTTGGATATAGAGTATCTGCCAAATCTAATAGAAAAGCCAAATGATTTATATAGCGCCTATGAATTCGCACGAGATCATCCATTGACAGCAAATAATTTTTTACAAGCACATACTATCGCTACAGAACATTTACTGCCAGCATCTCATAGGGGTGTGGTGCGAAAAGTCAATATGCTGGTGATAGAACAAAAAACAAATCGGGTGCAGTATGAAGCGGCAAATAGTTTTATAGTACACAGCGAATATGAATCGTTTTGGCAAGAACTTTCCGAACTTATAGAACAAGACTTGAGTATCGAAGAAGTTTTTTATTATGCATCATTAATTCATCTTGTTTTTGTAAAAATACATCCATTTAATGATGGAAATGGTAGAACCGCTCGACTATTAGAGAAATGGTTCTTAGCGACTAAACTCGGCAATAAGGCTTGGTTCATCGCCAGTGAAAACTACTATTATCAAAATTTAAGTGACTATTATGCTAACCTAGCGCGTGTTGGATTGTATTATGATGAATTGGATTATGAGAAGGGGTTGCCTTTTTTGTTGATGTTGTCGAAGTCTATTGCACAAATAAACAATAAATAAGATAATGAGCAAGGATATAGTTAAAATGAATTGGAATGAGCATATGCGTTTAAGACCAGGTATGTACAACGGCTCTACAAATTATTATGGATATAATAAAATGCTTGAATTTTTATTAGAGTTTCTATTTTGTAATTGTGCAAAGAATCCAATAATTGAGATATTCCTTTATCCTGAAAATAAACTCATTTTTAAGTTGAAGAAGGTAAATGTTGACAACATAGTTTCTTGCCTTCAGAATCTCCCTTCAATTAATGATGAATTAAAAGGAATGGGACTTTCATTAGTTATTGCATTGAGTTCAAAAGTTGAAATAAGAGTATCTAGTAAATTATCTGAGTTAGTTTTAACAGGAGTCGGGGGAAAATACGAAATTAAGAATAGACCACCAATTGGAGTTAAAGAAAATGTAGTATGTGTTGAGTTTGTAGCTGATAAGAATATTTTTAGTGATTTAAAAACTGACTTTGACAGCTTGAATAGATTTTTGAAAAACTTTGCATTTTTGAATCCAAATTGGCAAATAGTAAGCTATGATAGAATTACTTCCTATAGGCAAAAAATAGTGTTTAATTATCCTGAGGGTGTTCTTAATTTGTTTGAAAATGAATTAAATTATAACAGACTGAATACTCCTAGATTTTTGTTAAAAATTAAGGATAAAGTTGAAGATTATGATATTAAAATAGGACTAGCATTTACATGTGATATTAATCAAACATCGATAACATATGCAGGAAATGATCGAACTTATTTAAATGGCTCTCTTTATGATGGAGTGATTAATGGGTTTAAAAAAGTTATCAAAGAGACATCATCTAAGTTTGAAATAGAACTAAGTTCTAGTAGAAAACAGATCACGGATAATTTGTTTATAGTCGCTTCATTAAAAGGTAATGGATATAATTTTTATGGAGCAACACGAAGTAAATTATATCTGCCAATCATTGAGAAAAAGGTATCTAGATTAGTATATGAACGTTTAAGCAGTTATCTTGAAAATGATTTAGATGCATGGAAGTCATTCGTCCATAATTTTGAGGTTGTAAGGTGAAAATTATTGGTTAACTATAGAAAATATAATTAGCAGTGATTAACCCCTAATCCTCCCAATAAACCCTCTGTACTCGATTCGAAATGGAGGTGAGGATTTCATAGGAAATAGTATTCGCTTTGGCGGCTAGGTCAGCAGCGGAGATATGACTGCCGATGAGTTCTACCTCGTCTCCTTCTTCTATATTTTTACAGTCGGTAATATCTATCATCGTCATGTCCATACATATATTGCCTATAGTAGGTGCATACTGACCTTTGATATAAACCTGCGCTAATCCGTTTCCGAAATTTCTAAAATAACCATCCGCATACCCAATATTGAGTATAGCGATTTTGGTTTCACGACTTACCTTACCTTTTCTGGAATAACCTACTGTCTCGGTTGGTAGAACCGTTTTAATTTGTGCTATGCGAGAAATCAACGAGATTGTATTTTGCAGCTGATGTTGCACAGTCCCCGTACTATCAAATCCAAACAAACCTATCCCTAAACGTACCATACCCATCTGATGAGCATTGTGTTTTATAATACCTCCAGTATTCAGTGCGTGGCGAGAAAAAGTATAGCCGAGTTCTTTTTCAATTTGATTAGCTATAGATTGAAACTTACTTATTTGTTCAATTGTAAAATAATCAAATGTAGTATCATCGCTAGCTGCTAGGTGAGTCATAGCGTACTTGACCACAATTTGTCTATGTTCCTTTAGTAGCGATATTACTTCGGACAATTCTTCTGCTGTAACCCCCAGTCGGTGCATACCAGTTTCTATTTTTAAGTGAATAGAAATTGTTTTAGCATCTGATAGTTGATTCAATTCTTCAATCAATTTTTTCAATATCCCTAAACTATAAACCTCAGGTTCGAGTTGATAATCGATGAGTTTAGATAGCGCTCCTACTTCGGGATTTAAAACCATGATGGGTTTTTGAATGCCTATATTTCTGAGTTCAATAGCCTCATCGGTATAAGCTACCGCATAATAATCCACGCGCTCGTTTTCGAGTTGTCTAGCGAGTTCTATGCTGCCTAGTCCATAGCCTGAGGCTTTGAGCATGAGCATCACTTTCGTTTGTGGCTTTAAAAGACTAGTGAAAACTCGCAAATTATTTTTCAAAGCATTGAGATGTACTTTTAAATAGGTACTATGTGTTTTCTTGCGATACTGCTGCACTATTTTCTCTAATTGAAATTTGCGAGCTCCCTTGATGAGTAGCGTATGTTGCTTAAACTGCGAGGCGTCTTGATAGGTTAAAAATTCTTCTGTAGAGGTATAGAATGAAATTTTTTCAGCAGTCAGTTTTTTAAACGTATCTGCATGATCAAAATATGTCTGCCCAATCAAAGCAAGATAAGCAATATTTTTATCTTTGAGAATTTCATAAATTCGAAGATTAGCATTATCCAATGTCTGCTGTATTTCCGAGAGAATAATCGATTTTTTAGTTTGCGGTGTTTGTGCAAATAAATACTGAACCGCTATCAACAATGAATCCATATCGGCATTATAGGTATCATTAATAATAGTCATATCGTGAATACCTTCTATGAGTTCTAGTCGCATTTCTAGGTCAGAGAGTTTGGAAATTTTTGGTATCAGTGCATTTAAATCTTGCTTCAATACCAAAACTGTCAACGAACAATGAACTAAATTCTCAATGTAAGAGTTCTCCAATCGTTTTAATGGAATTTTGTATTGACAGCCCTCAAATTCTAAAATTAATATTTTTAGTGCGCTGTTTACATTTACCTTAACCTGCGCATTGTCCTCTTCTGACCAACTCACTATTTTCAAATCTTTGTTCTGTGAAGTTAATTCATCAAAAGCTTGAGGATAGCTTATTAATAAGTCATGAGGAAGGATTAAAATCTTGGATTTGACAAATAGCTTTAGTTTTTCTATAAGCTTATCTTCGACACTATTGAAATTAGCCTGATGAGCATCACCTATATTGGTTAATATACCTATTGTTGGAACTATCATTTTCTCAAGCTTCTCCATTTCCTTCGGCTTGGAAATACCTGCTTCGAATATGGCTAAATCATTTTTCTCACTTAGATTCCATACCGAAAGTGGTACGCCAATTTGGGAGTTATAACTCTTAGGGCTTTTACAAATAGAAAAATTGGTTGTTAGAATCTGCGACAACCATTCTTTGACTATCGTTTTACCATTAGAGCCAGTGATGCCTATAACAGGAAGCGCGTATTCTCTTCTTTTAAATTCAACTATAGTTTGCCAAGCGGTTAAGGGGTCGCGAACTAAATAGAAATTTGCTTTTAACTGTTCGCATTTGTCCCTATATTTTTCTTCTACGATAAAATGTCTTACACCTCTTTCGATGAGCTCTGGTATAAAATCAATCCCATTTGATTTAGTTCCATCCAAGGCAACAAACAAAGTAGTATCGGGGAAGACAATATTTCTACTATCGATATCTATGCGCTCTATGACCTGCACAGGAATATTTCCTGCCATACTTAGGTTTAAAATATTTGCTAGCTCGTGATTGCTGGTCTGCATATTTGAGATACAAATTTAGACAATTACTACGAACCTTAGCTGATTATTCATTAGCATTCACGAATAGAGAATAAATAATTTCACCGCAAAGGCGCAAAGGATGCAAAGCCTTTTTAAATCATCTCATCGTCATATTTTCACATTATAAAATCAATTACTCATGATGATAAGGCAAATGGTGCAAAATAGCAAAGCCTCGATATAGCTGTTCAAGGAAAATCAAACGTATCATTTGATGAGAAAAAGTCATTGTTGCAAGTGAAATTTTTTCATTAGCTCTTTTATAGATGGAATCATCAAATCCAAACGAGCCTCCAATGATGAAAACGATGCGCTTTATTCCACTCAGTTGTTTCTTATTGATAAATTCTGAAAAGTCATAACTGGACTTGAATGACTTGCCCCGCTCATCTAGCAGAATGACAAAGTCTGTTTCTTCGATATTGTTTAGCAGCAATTCAGCATCTATTTTTTTAGAAATATCAGCCAGTTCACTTTTCTTTTTCGGTACTAATTCCTGCCATTCAAAATCACAAAAATGTTTGATTTTAGTATGAAAAAAAGTGATGCCTTCTTTTATAAAATCAGGATTAGATTTGCCGATGGTGAGGACTTTGATTTTCATTTAAGAAATTTTCTCAAAGATATTTCGAATATTGACTATGAATTCTAAAAAATGTATAACTTTGTCATTAGATGAAGTTTCTAATTAGTTTCATTTTATTTATTTATGTTTTTGCTTCAACACCCTTTTTGGAATTGGTTAAGTTACCGCAGCTATACACACACTATATAGATCATAAAAAAGAGAACCAGCAAATGACCTTCACAGAGTTTCTATATCTTCACTATGGGGATGAAGCTCATGCAGAAGATCACAATAGTTTACCTTTCAAATCTTGTAATTATATCTATTTTCTTATTCTCGAAATGCCAGCAAATGTTATTATCGTGAAATGTCATGAGATTCAGAAAAAGATTGATACTCCACTGAGATATATTTACGAATCACTGTACATTTTCCAGTATCTAAATACCATTTGGCAGCCTCCTAGGTTATAACATTTTTTGTTTTTAATATTTTTTCATGACTCAAATCTTATGGGTCATGAAGATGCTTAACTAAAAAATTCAAATTGAAAAAATGTTGTATAAAATTATTAATTTTTCTGTTCAAAATAAACTCATCATTGCATTGATGACAATAGGTTTGGTGATTTTTGGATTTTACGAAATGACCAAACTACCTATCGACGCAGTACCTGATATAACCAATAATCAAGTACAGATTATTACCCAAGCACCTTCGCATGGGGCACTCGATATTGAAAGACTTGTCACTTTTCCTATAGAACAAAGCTGCGCTAATATTGATGGAATCAAGGAAATGCGAAGTTTCTCTCGTTTTGGCTTATCCTTAGTTACAATAGTATTTGAAGATAATATTGATGTATATTGGGCACGACAGCAAGTGTCGGAACGTTTGATGAATGCTAAGGGCGTCATTCCTTCTTATATAGGAGTACCTGAATTGGGACCGATAACCACTGGATTAGGGGAAATATATCAATACGTCGTGCGACCTCAAAAAGGATATGAAACAAAATATACCATCACCGATTTACGTTCGGTTCAAGATTGGATAATCCGTCGTCAATTACTGAATGTAAAAGGGGTAGCTGAGGTGAGTAGTTTTGGTGGCAAACTAAAACAATATCAGATAAGCATAGTTCCAGAAAAGTTAACTGCTCTCAATCTCTCGATAGAAGAGGTGTATAAAGCTTTGGAAAATAACAATCAAAATACTGGAGGGGGTTATATAGAGAAAGGCCCCAATGTCATATTTATTCGAACAGAGGGCTTATTGAAAAATCTAGATGATATAAAAAAAGTAGCCATCACTCGCAAAGACGGCAGTCAAATCATGATGCATGATATCGCAGAGATTACCATAGGTTATGCAACACGATATGGAGCTATGTGCTATAACGACCATGGAGAGGTGGCAGGAGCTATCGTCATGATGCTCAAAGGAGCGAATAGCAGTGATGTGATAGAGAGAATAAAGGAGAAAGTAACTCAGATACAGAAAACCTTGCCAGATGGATTGGTTATAGAACCCTTTCTTGATAGAACAAAAATGGTCAATAATGCCATTCATACTGTTCAGACTAACTTGATAGAAGGTGCACTTATAGTATTATTTATACTCGTAATTTTTTTAGGAAATTATAGAGCAGGTCTGGTAGTGGCCTCCGTAATACCTTTATCTCTCCTATTCGCCTTTATCATGATGAATTTATTTGGAGTTAGTGGCAATTTGATGAGTCTCGGAGCCCTTGATTTTGGACTCATAGTAGATGGTGCCGTCATTATTGTCGAAGCAGTACTGCACAAACTTTCCCATTATGTTCCCTCTAATTCTTCAAGAAAGGAATACGTAAACAATACTGTAGTTGCATCTAGTCATAGAATGATGAAGGCAGCCATTTTTGGACAATTAATAATACTTATGGTTTACCTGCCTATCTTTTCATTAGAAGGTATAGAAGGAAAAATGTTCAAACCTATGGCGCAGACTGTAGTATTCGCATTACTAGGTGCATTTATATTGTCACTCACTTATGTACCAGCCATGAGTGCATGGATATTGAAAAAAGAAATTAAACCATTCGCGTTTTCAGAAAAATGGATGACAGAGTTAGAGAATAAATACGAGCAAGCGTTAAAAAACTCTTTTATACATAGCAGAAAGATAATTATTTCTGTCCTTGTTCTCTTTCTCATATCTATTGCTATACTAATGCAACTAGGGGGTGAATTTATTCCGACATTGGAAGAGGGCGACTTTGCTGTGGATACGCGTGTACTGACAGGTAGCAATCTTTCTACAACTATCGAATATACTCAAAAAGCTGCTGGAGTGCTAAAAGAAAAATTTCCCGAAGTGGAAAAAGTTGTTACAAAAATAGGAAGTGGAGAAGTTCCTACAGACCCCATGCCAATGGAAGCGAGTGACATGATGGTCATTTTAAAAGATAAAAGTGAATGGACATCCGCTAAAACTTTTGATGAATTAGCAGAAAAGATGGGCAATGCCTTGCATGATATACCCGGTATCTCATATGGTTTTCAATATCCTGTACAAATGCGATTCAATGAACTGATGACTGGGGCTAGACAAGACGTGGTTCTCAAAATTTATGGAGAAAATTTGGATAGTTTGGCTACTCATGCCAATATTTTGGGCAAATTGGCCGCGCCAATAGAAGGAGTTGAGAGCATATATGTCGAGCCGATTGCGGGTATGCCACAACTGGTTATAAACTATGACCGACTACAGTTGGCTTATTTTGGAATAGATATTCATGATGCGAATCAACTTTTAAATGCAGCGTTGGCAGGTAAAAGTACAGGTATGGTCTATGAGGATGAGAAAAGATTTGATCTGGTGGTAAGACTTCACGAAGATAATCGTACTATAGAGCATATTGAAAATCTACTATTGCCCACGAGCCAAGGTGGACGTGTACCTTTGAGACAAGTCGCAGACGTTAAACTGATCAATGGCCCCAATCAAATACAACGAGAAGATGCCAAACGAAGAATTGTAGTGGGTTTTAATGTTCGTAATCGCGATGTGCAGTCTGTGGTATCTGATTTGAAAACAAGTGTAGAAAAGAATTTAAAACTGCCTACAGGCTACTATATACACTATGGTGGTGCTTTTGAAAACTTGGAGAATGCAACCAATCGTTTAATCATTGTAGTGCCGATTGCCCTTTTGATGATATTTGTTATGTTATATTTCGCATTCCATCAAATACGTTTGGCTTTATTAATCTACTCTGCCATTCCGCTATCAGCTATTGGAGGCATTTTGTTTTTAGCACTGCGCGGCATGCCCTTTAGTATCAGTGCTGGTATTGGTTTTATTGCGCTATTTGGCGTAGCTGTTCTCAATGGCATAGTATTAATTTCAGAATATAACAGAATCAAACTGGAAGGAGAAAATGATATTTTGAAAATCGTATTGACAGGTTCAAAATTGAGATTGAGGCCAGTTCTTATGACCGCATTGGTGGCATCGTTAGGTTTTTTTCCTATGGCTTTTAGTCATGGTTCGGGAGCAGAGGTGCAGCGACCTTTGGCTACAGTGGTTATTGGTGGATTGCTTTTAGCTACTTTTCTCACACTTTTTGTATTACCCATTATTTACACTATGATAGAATCTAGATACATGAATAGATCTACAGCTGTTATTTTAATTTTCATAGTGTGGAGCTCAGCAGGAAATGCTCAGTCTCAAATAAAGTTAGAGGCCGCATTGGATACAGCTGCGGTACGTAGCACTATCATACAGAATGCTGATATAAGAATAAGGATGCGCCAAGAATTGATAAAATCAGCAGCTTTAATTCCGAAAACCCAAATTCAGCTTGATTATGGTCAACTAAACTCTAATTATTTAGATAATAAAATTTCTATATCACAGACTCTCCCTTTCCCTACTTCTGCAGGCCGCCATAGACAGTTGAAATCTTCGGACTATCAATTAGCAATATTGGACAAGGAAATCTCATTGATCGAATTAAAAAGAGAAATAGCCTATCATTATACACAATATCTTGTATTCAGAAAGAAGGAAGTATTGTGGCAACAATTAGATAGTGTATTAAGCCAGTTTGTAGATAAAATGGTATTGAAATACCAAAAAGGCGATGCTAATCTGCTCGAAAGAACAGCAGCATTGCAGCAGCGCAATTTAGCTCGTATGGAACTAGATAAAGTGAGACAAGAACTCAAGGTGTCACTTTTGTTTTTCAACTATTTTCTTCAAGGAGGGCAAAACTTTGTGCCAGATGTAAACGATTCTGTTATTACACCAAATACTGCTAATGAGATCGAAAAGGAGCACCCATCATTTTTGTATCAGCGAGAATTAGTGTCCAATTCAAAATGGCAAACCAAAAGCCTACAAGCTCAGAAAATGCCTGATTTAGCTATAGGCTTATCTTCTGGAACTATTCAGGGCATAGGTGCTGATAATATCAGTTATTCTGGTTCCAATAGGTTTCATACAGCAACGATAGGTATTCAGATTCCTATATTTGTTCAAAACATTAATGCTCAAATCAAATCTTCTAAACTCCATCAACGATATGTAGAGAATGAACAGGAGCTTAAAAGGAAGCAATTAGAAACAGAATATTTACAATTAAAATCCCGTTGGGAATCTCAGACAGGTATTGTGCGTAAATATCAAGATATAGAACTCGAGAACGCCAATATTATTATAAACTTAGCTAGCAGACAACTTTTAGCCGGAGAAATCAACTATCTCAATTGGTCACTTCTAGCACAGCAATCCATTCAGTTAAAATTAAACTACCTTGAAGCACTCGCACTGTGGTACGAGACCAGTATTCGACTTAAATTCTTCACCCCTGAAACCAAATAAAATGCAAACTTTAAAATATTTAATCGCTCTTTTACTGATAATTAATATAGGTTGTAAGAATAATGTCCAAGATGAACAACCCATCATTCAATCAGACCCATTTTTACTACAACTAGATGCTTCTCAAGAAAGAAATGCCAAGATAAGTACTGGCAAATTATTGTCAAATACCCAAGCACAAACCATACGTGCATATGGAAAGACATTTTTCCCATCTGAAAGCGTCATTACAGTAACTTCTCCATTTGGAGGAGCTATTCGTTCCATTCATGTTATTCAAGGGCAATACGTTTCCCAAGGTCAAGTAGTCGCAAGTATAGAGGATGCACGTTTTGTAGATCTGCAGCAGGATTATTTATTGACCAAATCCAAGCTCAAATTAACTCAACTAGATTATGAGCGGCAACGCGAACTTAATCAAGCTAAAGCGAGCAGTGATAAAGTATATCAAGTAGCAGAGAATGAATATCGAACACAGCAGATTTTATTAAAATCGCTCTCTGAAAAATTAATGCTTTTGGGAATAAATCCTCACAATCTGAATGAAAAAAACATTACAAGAACCATTGCTATACGAGCAACATCATCAGGATATATCACTAATGTTTATGCTAATAAAGGTCGCTATATTCTACCTTCCGAAAGTCTTGTAGATATTTTAAATCAATCTAAACCTTGTCTCAAATTAAAAATTTATGATAAAGATGTTTCGAATGTACGTATTGGTATGAAAGTAATTGCCTTTTCCTCCAATGATACTTCAGTGAAATATCCATGTCAAGTATTGAGTATCCTTCCACAAATGCAGCAAGATGGAAGCACCGAGGTGCTCTGTAGCTTTATTCACTTGAATAAAACCTTGCCTCAAAATCTTAATTTAATAGCGGATATCGAAGTGTCCAGCAATGCCACTAATAGTTTGCCAGAGTCTGCTGTAGTAGATTTTGAGGGGAAGAAATTCGTGTTCGAAAAACTAGAACAAGGAAAATATAAAATGATTCCAATTCAAATCGGAAACTCACAACATCAACAGGTAGAAATAGTAAATCACAATGAGTTAAATGGAAAGAACATCGTAATGAATGGAGCTTATATTTTGCTTATGGCACTGAAGAATAAGGAGTAACTAGCAGTCTAACGTTTTATTTTTTTCTATTATGTAGAAGATAAACAAGTATATAATGAATTGTGAAATAAAATTGGCAACCAAAACAGCAATAAAGCTACCTCCATAAATAAATAGTATTGAAAATATGAGAAATATTGTATTTATAAAAGCTGCTTTTATAAATGATTTATATTTCAGTATATTCAATTCCTGAGTTTCTACTTTTTCCCTCGAGAATACAATCAATGCAAAACCAATCAAGTAGAGTGCCATAATGATTTCATCGGAGACATTCGTATGAAAAGTTTTAAATAACTTGTGTTCCATAAAGTAGGCGGATATTGCAAAAACCGGAAGATTCAACTGAAAGTCAAATTTCATAAAAACGATGGTAAGGGCTAGAGCCACTGCTACGAGAATGACCCCAACCCACTTCCAATGATAACTTAATGGCATAGATTAATTTGTAGAACTACTATAAATCGGGAAGGTTGCTGAGGTGCCATCATCAAAGCTGATTTTTACTCCTACTAGTCCAAATTTATGATTGGCTATGTAGGTGAAGTTTTTAACGCCTCCGGTATTGACGAAAGTATTCGCATTGGCTTCCACTTGTATTGTCTTAATCATTAGTAAACCATAGGGATAGTCATCGGTAGTACTCTTCTTGATGACCTTTCGAGTTTTACCTGTAGAACCTACTGAATACTCATCGCCTACATTTGAATTATAATTCACGATAACACCTTCTCCACCCCCTGTGATTAATTTGATTCCATTTTTTGTTTGTTGAAATTTAAAATCATTAAAGCTAACTTTATTTCCACTTACGGTGATGCCAGGGTAAGTGGCCATCATATTTCGTATAAGGGCATTGGTCACAGTAAGGCTTCCTGTGTAAGAAGAAATGCCATCCTTGTAGCTTGTTACAGTTGCATCAAAACCACTAACTCCTGAAATAGTCGATGAACTAGATGAGACTGTTTCGCCTACCTGAGCCATAGGCGAAGGATCTCCTTCTACACCAGAACCGCTGTTG
The DNA here is from genome assembly GCA_016787225.1 of Chitinophagales bacterium. NCBI lineage: Bacteria > Pseudomonadati > Bacteroidota > Chitinophagia > Chitinophagales > Chitinophagales bacterium. The sequence continues at coordinate 204,188 of JAEUUY010000011.1, read as the reverse complement.
TTTGAATCTTTACTGCATGAATTTGTTAATAGAAGTAAGCTTGTACCTAATGCGAATAAAATTGTTTTTTTCATTTTTAAAAATTTAGAGGTTATATACAAGAATAACATTACTCCTAGATAGCGGGTTCTAGAATAGCATAGGTTCTGTGATGGTTGTCACATTCATAAGAATTAGTTATAAAATAGATGTCGACTACTCTTCTATGCTAAACTTCAACTTGCCTTTTGGTATAGTTGTTGGGGGTAGGCTCATTGTTTGAATGGGCTGGGAATGCTTGTCAGAATTTAATTTTCTATTCGTGGAATGATATCCGTATGCTAAAAGAAACTTCATGAGGTCCTTATCAAAACCAAGCTCATTTTTATAAAGCATAGCCAGACGTCTATTCATAGAATAGATGTTAATGACGATATCTCGGTCGAGTCCTTCTGAAAAATCATCTCGTATGATAGATTCCAAATTAGCTTTAAGCATACCTAGTTCGATATTGGAAGATAACGTAGATTGGCCATAAGTGTTTAATATCCGCATAAGTCCACCGGATATAAAGTTTTTTTTGATATTAAAATCTTTAGGTTCAATAATATTCACAGAGTTATTCAAAACGACATCAATCGTATCTACTTTGTGTTTTACTGCGTATTCAATCGCTTGCCTTATCGGCAAAACTTCTATAAGTCCCCCATCAGCAAAATGTCTTTTTCGTTTTTCATCGTAGTAGTAAGTCATAAATACGGGTTGATTGGCAGAGGCCCACATATAGTTAATAAATTCATCATAATCCTTATTTGTATTTTTTATCATCTCAAATTTAGCTTCCTCCATATTCGTAACTCCTACACCAATTTCAAAGTCATAAAGTTTGCATATAGATTGCAATTTATTATATTCTTCCTTTGTAAATTGACTTTGAATCAAGTTTCTTAGATTATAAGATTCTCCCAAGGTTGGTTTACCCAAAATTAAACGCCATAGAGCGTTTAATGGCTTAATATCTGTTTTCATCGTAAATAGTTTTATATTGGTTAAACTATCTATTGCTTGCGTACCATCAATTAATACAGGTTCTTTTTTTACCTTAAATGGATTGCAATTGAAAATACTTTTTTGGGTTACATTGGTATAATTAAATTCCAATTTATCAATGTTTTGAAGCAAAATCATCGGTGCCATTAGGCTACCAGTGCTAGTTCCATAGACAGCTTTATAGCCTTGATGTCTCTCCAATAGTGCCTTGCAGACTCCTACACCCCATGCTCCTCGGGCACCACCACCACTGATGACCAAAACTCTATTATGGGGTGGTTTAAATGAATTAGCCTGTGATTGTAGACTATTCAAAACACTAAGACAGAGTATGACTAAGAAATATCGTTTCATTAAAATATTGTTTAAGTTGACCAAAGATATGCAATTCACATATTCTATCAGTTTCTTAATTTTCCCTAAACTCTGAACCTCTATAGTCAAACTATTGTTATATTTGCGAATCCTATAATTTTAAAACCATTTAATTTATTTCCAATGGCATTCGATATCGATATGATCAAGAAGGTTTACGAAAACATACCTTCAAAACTCCAAAAAGCAAGAGCAGTAGTCAATAGACCATTGACTTTATCTGAAAAAATTCTTTTCTCGCATTTACATGCAGACCAAAAAATTGAAGATTTTCAGCGAGGAGGCTCTTATGTCGATTTCGCACCAGATAGAGTAGCTATGCAGGATGCTACCGCTCAAATGGCACTGCTACAGTTTATGACCAGTGGTCGCAGCAAGGTAGCTGTACCGAGTACAGTACATTGTGATCACTTGATACAGGCAAAAGTGGGCTCTGCTGTAGACTTGGAATTTGCCAACAAAGAAAGTAAAGAAGTTTTTGATTTCTTAGCCTCAGTATCTAATAAATATGGTATCGGTTTCTGGAAGCCGGGTGCAGGAATTATCCACCAAATCGTTTTAGAAAACTATGCTTTCCCAGGTGGTATGATGATAGGTACGGATTCACACACCGTAAATGCAGGCGGTCTAGGTATGGTGGCTATCGGCGTAGGTGGAGCAGATGCTGTCGATGTAATGGCAGGTCTTCCTTGGGAGCTGAAATGGCCAAAGTTGATAGGAATTAAATTGACTGGAAAGTTGAATGGCTGGTGTAGCGCGAAGGATGTGATATTAAAAGTGGCAGGTATCCTAACGGTAAAAGGTGGTACTGGAGCTATTGTAGAATACTTCGGTGAAGGAGTAGAAAATATGTCATGCACAGGCAAAGGTACTATAGCCAATATGGGAGCTGAAATAGGCGCTACTACTTCTACCTTTGGATATGATGAAAGTATGGATAGATACTTACGAGCTACAGGCAGAGCAGACGTCGCTGATTTGGCAAACGGCATTAAAGAACATTTGACCGCTGATGCTGAGTGCTATGCCGATCCTAAAAAATACTTTGACGAAGTATATGAAATAGATTTGAATACGCTAGAGCCATATATCAATGGACCTTTCAGCCCAGATCTCGCTACACCAATCTCTAAAATGAAAGAAGCAGCTGCTGCAAATGGCTGGCCTACCAAGGTAGAGGTGGGATTGATAGGAAGCTGTACGAATTCATCGTATGAAGATATCTCAAGAGCAGTTTCCCTAGCCAAACAAGTGTCAGATAAAAATCTTAAAGCCAAAGCAGAATATACTATCACTCCTGGTTCAGAGCAGATACGCTATACTATTGAGCGCGATGGCTTCTTGGAAATCTTTGATAATATTGGTGCGAAAGTATTTTCTAATGCATGTGGTCCATGTATTGGTATGTGGAGTCGAATGGGTGCAGAGAAAAAAGAAAAAAATACCATTATACATTCATTTAATAGAAACTTCGCAGCTCGTCAGGATGGCAATCCGAATACTTATGCCTTTGTGGGTTCGCCAGAAATCGTTACGGCATTAGCTATAGCGGGCGATTTAACCTTCAATCCATTGACAGATAGCTTGACCAATGAGAAAGGTGAGCAAGTAAAACTAGACCCGCCAGTAGGCGATGAATTGCCAACAAAAGGCTTTGCAGTAGAGGATGCTGGCTATGTAGCTCCGCTAGAAGATGGTAGCAAAGTAGATGTCGTAGTGGAGCCAACATCGAGCAGACTACAGTTACTTTCACCTTTTGAGAAATGGGGTGGAGAGAATTTTTCTGATATGTTTCTTCTCATCAAAGCCAAAGGCAAATGTACGACAGACCATATCTCTATGGCAGGACCTTGGTTGAAATTCAGAGGTCATTTGGACAATATTTCCAATAATATGCTGATAGGTGCTATCAATTTCTATAATGAAACGGCGAATAAGGTAAAAAATCAATTGACAGGTGAGTATGACGAAGTGCCAAAAGTTCAGCGTGCCTACAAAGCTGCCAATATAGGTTCTATCGTAGTAGGCGATGAAAATTATGGTGAAGGTTCATCGAGAGAACATGCGGCTATGGAGCCTCGTCATTTGGGTGTAAAAGCAGTGCTTGTAAAATCCTTTGCTCGTATCCATGAAACCAATTTGAAAAAGCAAGGTATGCTAGCCTTAACCTTTGCAGATAAGTCGGACTATGATAAGATTCAAGAAGATGATAAAATCACGATTTCAGATTTGACATCTTTCACTCCAGGTAAACCTTTGACCCTCGTATTCAAGCACAAAGACGGTTCAGAATCTACTATCCTAGCGAATCATACCTACAATGCTCAGCAAATCGAGTGGTTCAAAGAAGGTGGCGCGCTGAATATTATTCGGAAGCAGTTTGCGGGGTAGAAAGCCACGAATGCACGAATTTATAAAACCTGCTAATGAAATTTTTGGCAGGTTTTTTTGTTTCATTTCTAGCTATTCCCTTAACTTTACCCATCATTTAACTTTTATGAAGAAAATATTTATAGTTGTTTTTTCTTTAGTTGCTTTGTCATTGAGTGCGCAGTATAGCGTAAAAAATAGATTTCAAACGACACTGGGTGTGGGAATCACTAATTACGGACTCCCTTTTCACCTTGGGTTTGAATATGGTCTGTTTCGTGATATTTCTTTAGGGTTTGATTTTAATTATAGGTATTCTAAGGAAACTTTCGACCAGTATAGAATTTTCGGTGGACATGCTAAATTAAATTATCATTTCAACCATTTGCTAAATATTTATGATGAGCGCTGGGATTTATATGCAGGGGCATATTATAATTATTGGTTAGTGACAAATAGTATCAAGAAAATTGAGGCAGATAGCGCGAATATGGGTTACGGATTACAAATCGGTATGCATTATTTTTTCAGCCAACGCTTTGCTATTAATACAGAAATTTCTGGAGGTAGACTAAATACAGATCACTATCTTAGAAATGAGAGTAAGACTTTAGGTGCTTTTAAAATAGGTTTGACCTATCGATTCGGAAGATAAGATGTTGTGAAGATTTATGCCATTTCTGGTTTAGGGGCAAATGAAAAGGTATTTGAAAAGCTAAAAATACCACCTAATTTTGAATGGATGTATATTCCTTGGCTTATCCCAGCAAGAGATGAAGAAGTGAGCAGCTATGCCTTTAGAATGGCTCATACAATAGATGATTCCAAGGAATTCATTTTATTAGGGTTGTCTTTTGGCGGTATAATTGCTCAAGAAATAGCAAAAATTAAGCGGCCGAGAAAGTTGATACTTATAAGTACTATTAAGGCTAATAGTGAAAAGCCATTTTGGATTCAGATAAATAGAGTTATTCCCTTGTATAAAATCTTCCCTTATATCTTATTGAATAAAGGTCCCCTAGTGGGCTGGTTTTCTATGGTGAGGCAATGCTTGAACCCAGACCGACCAAATCTAGCTAGACTATATTCCATGAGAGATGAGTGTTATACTCGTTGGGCATTTAAACAAGTGGTGTATTGGGATAGCAAAGAAAATTTAGAATGTGAGGTTTATCATATTCATGGAACTGGTGATTTTATTTTTCCTATTTGGAATATAAAGAATGCGATCAAAATTAAAGGGGGAGGTCACTTAGCCGTTTATGAAAAAGCAGAGTTGGTTTCTAAGGAGTTAATTGGCATTTTGAAATAATTAGTTGATTTTTTAAATCTCGCTATATTTGATTATTAAAATAAAAATAAAATATGAAAAAATTGTTAAGTGGTTTGGTGTTTATAGGGATATTATTGGTGGCGTCTTGTTATAAGCCTGACGTTCCTGGATCATATAATTCATTAGGGAATGCCAATGCTGTAGGTTCTAACCCTACGAATCCTTCGACTTGCACCTATGCACCATATCGGCTGGGTTCAAAAATGACTCAAAAAGACTCTAATGGAGCTGTGAGAAATTATGAAGTCATTAAGGATACCACAATTGGTACTGAAAAGTATTTTATGTTTTTAAATAAATCTAATAATAATTTCGAAAGTTATATTGGTGTGGATACTGCAGGTAACGTGTGGCAGTATACACCAGCCGTTAATCTTGGTGGAGTATCGATACCAGCGACTAAACTAATTTATCTAAAACCAAAAGAACCAGTGAATGCAACTTGGTCAACAACGTTATCCAATGGCTCTACCTATGAATTTAAAATAGTTCAGAAAGGTATTTCACAAACGATTAATGGAACTAATTATACCAATGGAATTAAAGTTAATTTAAAGTTAAGCACAACGATTGCAGGATCCACCATAACCACATCGGACGCAGATTATCTTTATTTTTGTGGTTTTGGGTATTATTCCTTAACTCAAGGAGGAGTGGAAGTAAGCAAAGTAACAAGTTTTACATATTAATAAATTTTCAATGAGTTCATATCAATCCAAAATCGAGGCTATCTGGAATGATAGATCTTTATTAGCAGTAGATAAACAAGTAGTTTTTGAAGTTGTTGAAAAAGTAGATAAAGGAGAACTGCGGGTTGCGGAAAAAATCAATGGATTATGGCAGGTGAATGATTGGGTCAAGAAGGCAATACTGCTCTACTTTCCTAGTCGTGATATGGAAACTTTTGAAGTAGGCCCTATGGAATTTTATGATAAAATACCATTGAAAAAAAACTATGCCGAACGCGGAGTTCGCGTTGTGCCGCATGCAGTGGCGCGCTATGGCAGCTTTATACAGAAAGGTGTGGTCTTGATGCCATCTTATGTCAATATCGGAGCTTATGTCGATGAGGGCACTATGGTCGATACCTGGGCTACCGTAGGCAGTTGCGCGCAAATAGGCAAGCATGTACATTTGAGTGGTGGTGTAGGAATAGGCGGTGTTTTAGAGCCACCTCAGGCTGCCCCTGTTATCATCGAAGATGGTGCTTTTATCGGGAGTAGATGTATCGTCGTAGAAGGTGTAAGAGTAGAAGAAGAAGCAGTATTAGGTGCCAATGTGGTGCTAACAGCTTCGACTAAAATTATTGATGTATCTGGTAAAGAACCTATTGAGTATAAAGGTGTAGTGCCTGCTAGAAGTGTAGTCATACCAGGTAGTTTACCTAAGCAATTTAATGCAGGAACCTATCACGTGCCTTGCGCATTGATTATAGGTAAGCGAACTGAATCGACCGATAAAAAGACATCTCTTAATCAAGCATTGAGAGATTTTGATGTGGCGGTTTAAATGAATCTTATTGTTACTAAGAGTCTAGTCGAGACATGACAATAAATGTCGATAATACAAAAAGGTTTTTAAACCGCGTGGAAGATTATATAAAATATCGCCCACATTATCCAAGTGAAATTATTGAAGTACTCCATCGCGTGATTGATTTGAATCCAACTAAAATCATAGCTGATATAGGTTCAGGTACTGGTATCTCTTCGGAAATGTTTCTAAAAAATGGAAATTTCGTTTATGGCATCGAGCCCAATAAAGAAATGCGAGAGGCTCAAGAATTGTTGTTGAGCAACTATAATAAATCCGAAAGTATAGAAGGAACAGCAGAGAATACCAATTTACAAAGTAGCAGTGTCGATATTATTGTTTGTGCACAGTCATTTCATTGGTTTGATAAAGATTTATTTAAAAAAGAAATTCAAAGAATTTTAAAACCGACGGGGAATGTGGTGTTGATTTGGAATTCGAGAAGTACGAATACCCCGTTTTCAAATGAATATGAAGAGACTTTGAAAAATAATATCCCTGCTTATCAAAATTCAAATCACAGAGAAATCAAGGATGATGATATTGTTGATTTTTTTTCTCCGCGAACTATGAAAACATATGAGTTAAAAAATTATCAGGAATTTAATTTAGATGGATTGAAAGGTCGGCTGATGTCTTCTTCTTATTGTCCAAAGCAAGGTGGAGAGTATGAGAAATTGATGGAAGCTATCAATCAATTATTTCAAAATTATCAGTCCAATGGTATCGTAACTTTTGAATATGATACGCAAATGTATTGGGTCTAATTTATGCAGCAGCTAGTAAATTCCATTTTAACTTCAAAGGCTAAGATTATCTCCATTGATGGTGTAGATGCTGCAGGGAAAACAACTTTTGCTTATCAGCTTTCAAATGAGCTTAAAAAAATCAATAAAAAGGCAATGGTTATTTCCATAGATCATTTTCATCAACCTAAGGAAATTCGATATCAAAAAGGAGTCGACTCGCCACATGGTTTCTATTTAGACTCCTACGATTACAATACATTCATAAATCGCTGTGTCATGCCATTTCGCTATGGTGATAAGAAAATTTTAACGCAGTCGTTTAATCTTCAAAAGAACATACAAGAAGAAGTGTATTGTGAACTAGATAATGATACAATTATGCTTGTCGAAGGTATTTTTCTTCATCGTGATGAACTATTTGAATTATGGGATTATTCCATTTATCTAGATGTAAAAATTGAAACATCGTGGGCAAGAAATCTAAAACGCTCTTTAGAATCTAATCCGAATTTAGATATAGAAAACTATAAAAGCCGTTTTCACAAAAGGTATAGAGCGGGTCAGGAATTTTATTTTGAGAAATGTAGACCTAAACTAAGAGCCAGTATGGTAATAAATAACAACAATAATTTACTTATTCAAAATTCAGAATTTAAAATTAATATTTAGATGCTACTCGTCCTCTCTCCCGCTAAATCACTAGAATTGTCAAAGCCTATTGATTGCACTATAGTTACACAGCCGCTATTTGAAACTGAAAAAAAGCCGGTAGTAGATATGCTGAAGAAAATGAAATTGAAGGCTATAGCCGATACATTTTCTCTAAGTGAAAAACTGGCAATGCTTAATTATGAACGCTATCAGGCACTTGGCACGAAAGAAAATATCAAAAATTCTCGTCAGGCTATTTTTACTTTCGATGGAGAGGTCTATCTTGGTTTTGATGCCTATAGCCTAGATAAAAAGAAATTCGCTTATACACAAGAGAATGTTCGTATATTATCTGGACTCTATGGCGTGTTGCGTCCATTTGATCTTATGGAGCCCTATCGTCTCGAAATGGGCTCGAAAGTCAGTATCGGTAAGTCGAAAAATCTCTATGCTTTCTGGTCAGAGCGAGTCACTCAATGTATCAATGAAGATTTGAAACCTTCTACACATTTGTTAAATTTGGCTTCACAAGAATACTTCAAAGTAATAAATCAGAGATCATTGATAAAGCCAGTCTTGAATTTTGATTTTTTAGAACTAGATAAGGGACTCTATAAAAATATCTCCTTTTTCTCAAAAAAGGCAAGAGGACTGATGGCGCGCTATGTCGTAGATAACAAAGTCAATAAAATAGCCTTATTAAAAGAATTTGATATCGAAAGGTATCAATTCAATATGGACTTAAGCACTGAAGACAAACTGGTTTTCACCCGTAAATTTCAACCTATCGGCAAAAAGTAAAAAAAAATAAATTAAAAAAAATTTAGTTCTTATTTTTGTTATACGAATATAAAAATGCAATCGTTTAGCTGGAAATTTTGGGGGGCTATTCTTGTCTCTTTTCTTTTGGGTTGGGGTTTGAGCTATATCACCCATACCAAGTCAATCAAAATAGAAGATAAGCGTGTCTTTGAAAATACTGCACAATCCTCACAAGGTTTTAGTACAGCATCAAAGCATGAGTCTAGCCAGACTGGTGCTAATAAATCAGAGGTGCCAGCCTATGTGCTAGAGACGCTCGAGTATATACTAGAGCACAACGAAGCGCCTAGTGGCTATGTAGGAGGTAGAACATTTCAAAATAGAGAACGACTACTGCCCCAAACCAGTAATTCTGGTCAAAAATATACCTATAGAGAATGGGATGTTCATCCTAAGGTTCAAGGACAAAATCGCGGAGCAGAAAGGCTAGTGACCTCCAATGAGCAGGATGCCTACTATACTTCAGACCACTATCGATCATTTCAAAAAATCAAATAACACCCCAACAATTTCTATTTTCGATGACTCAAGATGTACTTTTTTTCATTTACTCTGACGAAAAGAATTTACCAGCGACCTCTTCTTCTTCGTTGCATATAGAGCTAGATGGCGGGCAGTTTCCTACTATAAATAAGCTATATGTTAAGCTCAATAAGGAACTGCTTTTTGGAGGCGACTTTGGGAATAACCTTGATGCTCTTTTTGATTCAATGACCGATTTGAGTTGGTTGAAAGAAAAGAAGTTTCGGTTGATTTTTAAAAATTCTGAATTTCTTCTTAAGGACGAAGATGATGATACCATCTTTGATTTTTTGAATACCTTAAACGACATTGGAATCTCTATCAATGATGAACCTATGTTTTCAGAGCAGAGTAGAAGTATGAAATTTTATTTCGATAGCAATTCTAGAATAGAACAATTGCTGGATGATGCTTATTTGATTTGGGAAACTATATAATAAAAGTATGATTCAAAATTCAAGACGGAGAGAGCGAATTATTGCTGCTTTAATTGATGGACTGGTCCTAATACCTATTATGTTGCCTTTTGTGGGTTTAATCCATTTTGGTTTAAAGTTTCATTTTGTTTCAAATACAGCCAGCTTAGTCATCGGCTTTCTTTATTATGTTTTTTATGTTTATAGCAACCAGACAACCATCGGAAAGAAAAATCAACGATTGATGATCCACAGTCATGATGGATCTAGAATATCCTACCAGTAATGTCTAAAAAGATATTTGGGATATAATGTTTTTAATCTTATACAGTATTTATTTTTAAGTTATTATAGTTTAACCACTCCGAGCGATGGTTATGAAAACATGACATTTTTCAATAAGGTAAAGTTTTTAACTGAACAACATATCGCAGCACTTACATTAATAACTTATGTTAGCCAAGCATGGATGGCTATTAATATACTATTTCTGTTATTTGAAAAAAATAGACGAACTCTCGCTGACTACTTCGCAGGAACTATTGTAGGTAGAAAGGTGGAAGATGATATAGATGCTATAGGGCGAGAGTTTGAATAGTTCTATGCATACTAAATGATATAAATTCTATAAATTGAACTCGTTTTTTAAAAATACCCCCTTTACGGGATAGCATACCCTTTTCATAAAAACTAATTTTGCATTAGATTTTAAATCTAAATGATAAGATTAGTTTGTTTTATTTTCTTTATTGGATTTCGGCTTTTAGTTCATTCTCAGAATAAGGTCTCTGAAGGTATGGTGGATATGGAGTTAGAGGGAATCACGAGTGTGATCTCTGATATTACCTTGAGTCCAGATGGTACTAAGCTATTTCTCTGCGGCAATGCCAATAGGGCTTATTTGTATGATGTCACTTCTAAGGATCAACCGAAGTTAGTATGGAAAACAACAAGTTCACATGGCAATCTCAATGGAGGGATAGCTAAATTTAGCCAAGATGGTAAGTATATAGCTATTCAAGGATACCAAAGTACGACTGCTGTCGTTAGAAATGTCATGTGGTCCCAATATACCAAAGCCTGGCAGCAAGTAGATAAAATGGCAGTTCTCGATGTACAATCTGGAAAAGAACTGTTAGTAGTAAAAAATGCCTATGCAATTAGCATATTAAATAGTACAGCTTTTGTGAGCGATAAAGAGGGCTTTAAATGGTATAACCTGCCTTCTGGAGAATTGGTTAAGGAAGTAAAGCAAGAAGATAATGAATTTGCTGCTATAAGCCCAAGTGGCAAGTATATCGTTATGAGTTGGGATGCTGATAAAGAAGCTATGAAGACAGTAGCATCGGTGAAAAGAAGAAAATCAGAACTGAAAAATGCCTATCGAGCAAAAAAGTTACTAGTCATCTACAATGCCAATGAACTAAGTAAACCAATAGCCTATAGTGATGATGAGATCGATGTGGTAACGAATATTATTTTTAGTAATGATGAAAAGGATGTTTATATTCAATGTCAATTAGGAGGACAAGAAAACAACACTTCATTTACTTCGTATACCTTTCATAAGATAAATCTTTCCTCAGGTCAAATAGATAAAGGCTTTGGAATCCGTGGCAACTTTGCTAAACTTGGCCCTAATGGTAAGATTACAAGCCTATTTGTCGGTGGAAACATAGGATTTTTAAAACAAGTACGCGTTCAAAATCCAATGAATACTGAAGATTTCTCAGAGTTTAAGGCTCGATACAAGCTTTTCAAAAATTCCACTCTATTTTGCCCAATTGTATTAATTCCTAATACGAATCTGGCTTATGTTTATTATGAAAAACATCTTTACCTCTGGGATTATTTAGTGCTAAAGTCTTACTTTAAAAAATCCTCCGAATTGAGCAATGAAGAGTTAGTAGATAAGTTGAAAGATGCCATCGATGAGAGTATCGAAAACGGCGACTTAAAAAAAGAAATCACAAAGAGAAATTTGTCAGGTGCTTATATTATGGATATCACCGTGGTAGGACCTAAATGCACCGTGCAGACTATTTTCTGTGAAAGTGATGAATTGACTGACATCAAAATGCAGAATGAATTGAAAGATGTTTTAAGAAAACTGAAATTTGATATCGAACTTCCCAAAGATAAACGAGTGAAATTTAGACATACTATTCAACTGTAAATATTTATTCATTTTAAAAAATCAAGAACATGAAAAAATGTATCACAATCACACTAAGCCTTCTTTTTTCCATGGCCGCTTTTACGCAGTCGGAAATGAAAAGCGTATGGAAAACAGAAATGGAACATAAGGGAGAAACAAACGAATTTGATGAAAGCACAGAACAACTGATGTGCACTAGCGAGAAAATGATTACCATGATCGATACTAAAACGGGAAAAATTAAGTGGTCAAAAGATTTCAAAACAATTACCAATGGCTTATTAAAAAAAGTAGACGAGCGCATTCCTATGTGGGATGCTAAATGTATCTTTCTCTTCGATAGAAAAGGGGGAAAAGATCAAATGGCAGTGATTGATATAGAAAACGGCAATATGATTTGGAATACGGACAAATATGAAGATGTTACCGAGAGCTCCATTGCATATGTGGCAGAGTTAGGAATGTTTGCTGTAGCCAATAAAAAAGCTTTTACTATGATTAAAGCCCGAACTGGTGAAGAGGTATGGGAGACACAGGGTTTCAAAGGTGCCTTGGCGACATATATTTATAACAAGGCAGATAATACCATAGTGGCGTTGAATTACAATCCGGCTGCAGCTGGTAAAAGTATTTTAGGTGGTATAGGCAAATTGGCTGCGAATCTCGGAGGATTTAAGAGTCAAATATATAAATTGAATGTAAAGAATGGAGAGGTAATATGGCAGACAGATATCAAAGGATCTATTGAAAGAGAGATAGCGACAGGTAAGATTTTGGCAAAAATGAAAATACAAGGCACAAAAATACTTCTAACAATGCAGGGCTTGCAGGCTTATGATTTAAATAATGGGTCTCTCATCTGGTCTGTAACACATAGCGATGAGGTTATGAGAGAAATTAACTCTGGTATTGGTTCAGGATATGTAGGAAGAAAATTTGTGAGAAAAGCTGTATACGGAGCGGTGGCAGAACCTTTGGTCGATGGCAATGATGTTTACGTTTTCGATATGCAAAGTAAGAAGCAACAATATGTAAGCAAATATGATTTGAATACGGGAAAGTTGATTTGGAAAAGTAAGGAGTTGAAAAAACTGACTATAGCGCCAAATCTATACAAAGTAGGTAATAGAATCATCATACAAATCGGCGGATGGGCACAGGTACAAGGCGTAGTCGAAAACAAGCAAAGCTACGGTGGAGGTTTCGGTGCAGGAGGCTTTACTATGTCTACCTATGAAAAAGTCAAATTTTATAAAGAATTTGGACCCTTTGGAGTAGAGGCTTTAGATGCTACTAATGGTGAGCTCGTATGGAGAAGCGAACGATTCGCTAAAGGAGTAACGAACGCATTTGTACATAATGGTCAATTGCTGGTAGCTAGTGGTAAAGAATTATATAATCTCAATCCTAATGATGGTGCTGAAAAGTATGAAGTCAGTGTTAAAGAAGATGATATTAAATTGACAGAGCAAATATTCAGATTAGGTGAAAATACAATTCTCGTTTGTACAAAAGGAGTTAGCAGCCATGTAATTGCTGACGGAAAAAAGAACTGGTCGGTAAGAACGAAGAAAGGAGATTTGACGGAAGTGACCAACGGTATGGCTTTCTATGCGAATGATAATGGCGATAAGGTAGTGATAGATCTTTCCAATGGTAAATATACTATGTATGATGCTAGGAAAGGTTCTGTCGCTATTTCATATGACGATGGGCAGTATATGCTTATCGTGGAGAAGGATGAAGTGTCCAAACTTAAAACTAAAGAATAATATTTTTAACCATTAAATAAATCAATCATGAAAAAAGCAACATTCAAAACAGCAAATGCAATTCTAATCGTAGCATTATCTCTGTCTACACTCTTCTATTCATGTAGCAAAGATAACTCTAACTCGAGCTCAACGCCTACAGCACCAAGTGCCTCTGGCCTTGCAGCTGGAAAATGTAAAATCACTTGTAATTATTCAGGTGCAGTTTCGGGAAGTTATACCTCTATGGAGATCACGAGCGCAGCGGTTAAGACAAGTACCTACGGCACATTAAGTGCAGCAGGAATGAATGGAACGACCCCATTAAACTGTACAATAACGCAACCACTTAGCCAAACGGGTAAGGTAAGTTACAAAACCTTAGGTTCTGGATTGGTAAATACAATAACTTTTTCAGTAGGTGGTAAGGGGTGGATAGCGGTACCGGGAGATGATTTTACGATAGAAATTGCTAAAAATGATGGTAGTGTGTTAGAAGCTACCTTTAGCGGAACTTTGACTAATGATACCGATAAGACTACTATTACCATTACAAATGGTACTATAGCAGGTAAATATTAGTAATCATAGTGAATTATAACCCTCCTCACCCATGAAAAAAATTATTTTATCAATACTCGTTCTTACAGCACTTCTTAGTGCTTGTTCAAAATCAAGTAGTAATTCTACTCCTACAACTCCAACTAACTCTGGCTGCTCAGGATCTGTCAATGGTTTAACCGCTAAAATCAATGGAACTGCTTTTCAAAGTGATTCAGGATTTTATCAATGGTACAACTTTAATGGCCCTCGAATCAGAATCAGCATCAAAAAAGCAGGTGCAGAGAAGTTCGCATTTTATGTGGAAGATACACTAATAGGCACTAAAACTATGGCATTTTCTACCGCTCAAACTAGAGGTTCTGTCAATGGCTATTATCATGAAGGCGGATTGAATCCTTTTATTACAGGAGATAGTATGACGATAACTATCAATTCTGATAAAACTATCTGTGGCTCGTTTAAATGTACTGGACAAAGCTTGTCAGGTGCTAAATATGTAATTACAGAAGGGGAGTTTAAAAATATTCCTGTACGATAATTTTAATTCTAGATATGAAAGGGTGACTAAATATTAGTCATCCTTTTAGTCTAGAAAGCCATGATTTCTCGCAAAGTCCAAAAGTTCCACAACCGAATGAGCTCCAGATTTTCGATAGATATTTTTTCTATGACTATCCACAGTATGTTCGCTTATAATAAGATCATTGGCTATTTGTTTATTGGACTTCCCTAGCGCAAGTTGTTTCATGATTTCTATCTCTCGTGGAGTCAAATTCAAAGATTCTAAATGCTGAAGTTGCTCATTGTATGTTTCTAGTTCTCTCCAGATTTCATCTACAAAATATTTTCCCCCTTGATATACGGTTTCAATCGCCTTGACTAGGTCGACTTTCGAACAGGTTTTGAGCAGATATCCATGAATATGCGCCTCGTCTATCATGGCTTTAATATGTTTGCCATTACCACTCATGGTCAGTACGATTACCTTTAAAGTAGGAAACTGTTCACGAATTATTTTCGCTACTTCGAATCCATTCCTACCTGGCATCATGACATCGGTCAGTAAAATATCAATATTGGTTGCAGATAGTTTTTCTTCAATAGTCATACTGTCATTGCATACAAATTTTACTTCTATGTTTTCGACATTTTTCAACAATGCAATAAGACCATCAATTACAATTTGATGATCGTCTAACAAACCAATATTTATCAATTTTGGCATGAAGGTTTATTTTAATGGAAATCTAAAAGAAAACACGGTCCCGGAATTTAGTTTACTATCGATTTCCATAGTGCCTCTTAAGTATTCTGTTCTCACCTTCATATTATGCAGCCCTATCCCATCGGCATTTTCTGAAGACTTTATTTCAAATCCTTTACCATCATCTTCTACCATGATATTTAAGAAATTTTCATTCAAATCCAAAGATACAAACAGATTTTTAGCTTTGGCATGTTTTATTACATTGCTTACACATTCTTGAATAATACGATATACGACTATCTCTTTGTTATTATCTATGGGGATAGTATTCTGCGTAGAGTGGAAACTAATTTTCAAAGAATGGGAATGAAGACTATCAAGAAATTTCTTTATAGATAATACCAAGCCATTTTTTTTCAAAGTGACAGGCGCCAAACTATGAGAAACTGAGCGAAGCTCTATAGCTGATTCATCTATTAGTCTAATTGCTTTTTCTAAAATATCCTTCCTCTGATTTTCCTCATAAGCATGCAGATTGAGCTTAGCTGCGCCTAACAATTGTCCAATTCCATCATGCAATTCCCGTGAAACTCGATCTCTTTCTTCTTCCTCAGCGTTCAAAATGGCCTGCATTTTTTGCTTTTCAGTTATAGCTTTTTTCCGATGAAAGTAAAAGATCCCTCCAGTTATGAAAAGGAAAAGTGTAAATATAAAAATGGAAGCATAGAGTTGTACTTTTCTTTTACTCTCAGAAATAGCTACATTTTTTTCAAATTCTACTTCAGCATTTTTAAATTTAGCCTCTGCTTCTGCTATACTTTTGTTTAGATTAGTATTATAGCGATCTATTTGTAAACTTTGTAGAATGAGTAAGGTTTGAAATGCGGAATCAACCTTGCCAGCTTGCTTTAAATTTCTGGCATGCATAGAATAGGTTGTGCTTAATGCATCTGGGTCATTGAATGGTTTTGCCATTTGGATAGATTCATGACTAAAATTACATGCTTCTTTATGTTTTCCTTTTCTGCTTAACACCTGAGAATAAAAGCATAGTGTGGTCATTTCATCATAGGGTCTTTTATGCTTTCGTGTGATTTTCAATAACTGCTCATAAATATTTTGAGCCATATCTAGCTTGTTTTGATAGTCGTATAAAGTGGCCAGTAATCTATAATGTCCTATTTGTCTATCAATACGTTGTGGGGTACATAGCTTATTATAATAAATCGCTTTTTTAAGATAGTCTTCCGTTTTAGTATCGGACAAACCTTGTTCCATTCTTGTTCCTGCTATGTTATGAGAGCAATCTTCTGCGAGTTCAAATAGTTGGTGAGATTTAGATATATCTAAGCTTCGATTGAAGTATTCTATTGCTTTCTTTTGATTTTTGAGATAATAATAAGTATTGCCTATCTGTTTGTAGAAGGTCGCTTGTCCCAGAAAACTACCATTTTGTTTTGCAAGAAGCAATTGATTTTCTGCGATACTCAAACAAGTATCAAAATGTTGCAACATACTATATTTATAAAGTATACTGGTATAAATCTTGACATTTTCATGGTCTGTTAGTTTTTTGTTCTTGAGTAAAATCTTTAAGCTATCAATAGCAAGTTTATGATTGGGATTTTCTTCTAATCGTTCACAAATATCTTCGATTTTTATGTTAGCCGAGCTCTGTATGTTTAATATGGTAATTAGAAAAAGAATCTTAATTCGTAACAATAAATTTCTGTTTAATAATTTTACAAGATGGTAATATTTGAACTACGGAATCAAACTATTTCCCAGAAAACCTTTTAAATATTTTCTTAAGATAATTTCTAAAGAAAATAAATTGACCAGTAAATATACTGACCGTAATGACACAAAGTGGCCAGAGAATAGTCATAGCAAGGATATAGGCAGGCCAATAGAAAAAAGTTGTTTTATCACATCCTAGCAATCCAAGTGCTTTTCTGCCTAGAAATCCACACAAGCTACCTCCAATAGCAAAAGTGCATAAAATTAAAATGAGATTGAGGTTATTGACACCCCATTTGGCTTTAAGTTTTTCTAGCATTAAGAATAGGAATAAAGTGTTATCAGTGCCAATCGAATATTGTTATTCCCTAGCATTTCGCTAGCTGCTTTATGAAATTGATTTTTGCGCTCCGCGCCATCGAAGCTCATCAAATATTTATAGGATTCTGTTTTTTGAAAATCGTTGATTTCATCTTCTGAGGGCAGGGTTTGATTGAGAGCCAATTGTCCCAAATTATTTCCTGTAAGCACTTTTGAAAATCGAATATCTTCTGATAAGGCGTCTACGCCTATACCTATCTGCGCTTGAGGTTGTGGGATAGAATACATGCGTTCTGGGTCCGTGTTTACATAATAGCCTAGTCCACAGCGACCCGCTTGATGTATTTTGAGAGGGTCTAGTTTGCCATCTTTCATGACTCTATCGTCGGTATGAATACGAACCACTTGGCAAAGAAAAAGATTACCAGAACCGCCTTGATCTCCCAGTTCTATCACTTGATTCACTTTACATTCAAAATGGACAGGACTTTCTGCTACACGAGGAGCTTTCACGATATCCGATGGGATAGGCGTCAAACCTGCTTTGACAAATTCATTGACTCCTCTAGGGAATTCTGTGCTGGCAAAAGAGATTTGATGCACGAAGGAATATTCTACGATGCTAATACAGCATTCCATGGTTTCTTTGATGTTTTTATAGGTGTCCTTGGTTTCGCCTGTTCTCCCGCTTCTGCTCGCTGAGAATACCAGCAAAGGAGGATTGGTAGAGAAGGCGTTAAAGTTGGAAAATGGAGCTAGATTCACATTTCCATCTTTATCCACTGTGCTCACAAGAGCTATTGGCCTTGGGGCTACAGCGGTAAGTAGAAAGCCATGGGTTTCTTGAAGGGTGAGTTTGGAAGTATCGTATGATTGGTAGGGCATAACTATTTATAAGGTTACAAATTTAATAGCTTTGAATAATTCTGCAGAATTATAATCCAAGCAACTGTCGTGAATGTAAAGCCAAATCAATCTTTCGTTTAAAATTTTTCTTCAATATAGTTTGAAACATAATGGTCAAGTCTTAAGCAAATATTTTAGACATTATAATATGGTAAATCTTTAGGGTTTAATGTCAATAAAATAATACAATTTATGAATAACTGTATTGTACAAAAGTCAATTTTTATCTTTTGAATTTGAGATTTAACAATTGGAGAGTTTTAGTTTTGGGAAGTCATAAAATAATTAACTATTTAGTAATAAAGAAATTATATTTGATAAATTTTTTTCTGTATGAAATATTTTTACTTAAGAAATTTACTAGTATGCTTTGTAGTATTATATGCAATAGTAAACAATATGCAAGCTCAATGCTTTACTCCACCCAGTTATTGTACAGCAATTAGTGCTACGAATGTTGGCGGTTACGGTATGGGAATCCAAAATGTAACATTAAATACAGCAGCAATTCCTGTTCAAATAAACAACACAACATCCCCAGGCTCGGGTTCGCCAATTTATTTTGACTATACTAGTCAAATTTTAACGGCCACCTCAGGAGCCACTGTAAATTATTCTATAAGAGGCGGAACTGGCAATCAGACAAAGATTCGACTTTTTATTGATTTTGACAATGATGGGACTTTTAATACTACTCCTATAGCTACGGCTGGGGGAGAGCTGGTGTTAGACCTAGCTAATATGACTACGCCTAATACGGTTGTATCAGGTACATTTACCTTACCTACTCTATCAGCAGGAATCTATAGAATTAGAGTAGCAAGCGATGGACAGGGCCTAATTCCTCCTCCATGTGGTCCATCATTTTATTCGGCAGATTATGAAGATTATACTTTGATGGTAGCCTCTAGTACCGCAGATGCCATAGTCGCTGGAATTATACAACCTACCGTTCTCGCTGCATCCCCTACCGTCAATTCAGCATCTTTCATGGTGAGAAATTTGACCAATGTAAATATGACCTCTATTAGTGCTGGTTATACGGTGAACGGTGGAGCTGCCACTACGCAAACATTCACCGGATTGTCAATAGCCCCTGGAGCAAGCTATACGGTAAACTTTACTACTGGTTTTACAGCACCCACTTTAGGCAATTATGCCTTGAAGTATTTCTTGTATAATGTAAATGGAACGACTACTCAAAATACTCCTCTTAATGATACCATTTGCCAAACAATTCCTCTACTATGTACTGGACCATTATCAGGAGCTTATACCATTGATCCTGCTGGAGGTATTACCTCGACAAATTTCACCTCCTTTACCAATGCGGTCAATGCGTTAAGAGCATGTGGTATATCGGGACCAGTCAACTTCTCTGTGGCAGCAGGTACCTATACGGATACGTTGTACATCCCTAATATAGCCGGGGTTTCTACTACCAATACCATTACCTTTGATGGGGGAAATGGCAATAAAGCTACACGCATACTCACCTATCCTACATCAGCGAGCGCGAATGCTATTGTCCGATTTAATAATTCGAGGTATATCACCGTGCGAAATATGACCCTGAGATCCACGGGTACAGGTCAAGGGTGGGTAGTGCATTGTATGAATGACTCCAATGACAGAGTGAATAACTGTACCATAGAGTTTACAGGAACAGCCACCACCTCATCTGCTAATACATTCTCAGGGCTAGTGCTTAATAACAGTTTGACAACTATTTCGACCACTTCTGCGAATTGTAGAAATATAATCATTGATAGTAACCTATTTAATTCTGGGTACTATAATATTTATACTGCTATCAATGCCAATACGTTTACGAATACCTTTAATTATAACAATTTGACAAATGCTTTTTATAACGGAATACAACTTAATGGCAATCAAGGGGCACAAGTTAGGTTTAATCAATTTAATTTGAGAAGCACCAATACAAGCGGACAGGGCTTTTTTGCAAATGGTATTAGTCCAACGGGAACCAACGTTTTGGATGTATCTTCCAATCAATTTAACTACTGTGGACAATACGGTATATACATCATCAATAGCAATCCCCCTACAACAAATTCAATTATAGCCAACAATATGATTACCGGATTTGCGAATACAAGTGGTAATTATGGAATTGCCTTTAGCAGTGCTTCAAGGTTTAGAATATATCATAATAGTGTATCGATACCATTCAATGCGACCTCCGGTACCTCAGCAGGAGTGCATCTTAACTCTACATCGTTAATGGATGTTCGAAATAATATCTTGAGTACATCAGGACTCAGTTCTATTAATACCTATCCATTTTTTGCAAGCGCTACAAGCAGTTTTTCTGCTCTGAATTACAATAATTATTACAATTTATCTTCTTCTATTTTGGCTCAGATAGCGGGGGTTAATCTTACCGCTGCAAATTATAAAACTGCTGTTCCAGCCAATGCTGGGGCTAATTCTATATCTGAGAATCCTGGATTTATTTCCAGCATAGATTTACATACCACCAATCCATGTTTTAATGGATTAGGTGGTTTAGGTATTAGTCAAGACATCGATGGGCAAACAAGGGCAGGTGTGCCAGATATGGGTGCCGATGAAATCACTGGAGTGCCAAACAATGAAATAGGTATTATGAGTATTACTACTCCAAATTTTCCTACTACAGTAGGTACTAGTACGGTCTCTATCGTAGTGAAAAACTATGGTGCCAATGCGATCACAAGCGCTAGTTTTGGTTATAGATTAGGCAGTGGGACACCTGTAACGGAAGCGTGGACAGGTAGTTTAGCTCCATGCGATACCATGACCTATACTTTTACAACTTCCGCAACTATCCCATCTGGATCTACTACCTTCAGGGCGTTTTCCTTTAATCCAAACGGCCTTGCTGACCCAATAGTATCCAATGATACTGCTCAGTGGACGCTCTGTCCAGCTTTGTCTGGTACATACACGATCAATCCTTCAGGAAGCGGCCCTACAAACTTTACTACCTTTACTGCTGCAGTGAATAGTTTGATTTGTGGAGGGGTTAGCGGACCCGTGACTTTTAACGTATCTAATGGAACCTATACAGAGCAACTATCCTTAACACCTATATTAGGTGCTTCTGCAGTGAATACCATTACATTCCAATCCCTTTCCGGTGTCGCTGCGAATTGCATTCTTAGTTTTTCAACGCCTAGTTCACAAGCAATCATCGACTTGAATGGAGCAGATTATATCACTTTCGATAAATTGACTATCCGAAATGCCTTTACTTCCACCTGTTATGGTATTTGGATTCGAAATAGTGCACATTTCAACACAATTTCAAATTGTATCATCGATATGAATGCCAGCGGTTTTAATGGCTATGGAGTATTCCAGTCAAATACGAGCGACAACAGAAACACAATCAATGGTAACACCATTAATGGAGCTGGATATGGAGTATTTCTTAGTTCAAACACATCCTTAAATTCGAATAGAAATATTATTAGTAATAATTCAATTAGTGGATCGTATTATTATGGTATATACACTTACTATCAAGATTCTGTAAATATCTCAGGGAATACAATCACTTCCAGTTCCGCAGTAAACAATTATTCCGGCATTTATGCTTATTGGTCACCTAGAGGACCTATTATTACGAAAAATAAAATAGCATTCACATCTACCAGCGCATCTTCAGGAAGCTTTTACGGCCTGAATTTACAGTTTTTCAACGTGAATACCTTTAATCCAACGAGAGGGTTAGTGGCTAATAATATGATACAGGTAGGTGGTACACAATCTACAGCTTATGGAATTTTTATGCAAAACTCTTGTCAATATTCTGATATTGTACATAATTCGGTGAATATGACGAATTCCGTTACAAATGGATCGTATGCTTTGTATATGAGTAATGGTTTGTCCTATGATACGGTGCGAAACAATATTTTCCAAAATATAGGAAATGGAACTACTTCAGGATATGCAGCTTTTGTATATTCAGGAACACAGATGTTTTACAATAACAATGACTTCTTCACTCGAAATTCGAATTTTGCTGCCTACAATGGAACGAATTATGCTAGTTATAGTGCTTGGAAAACAGCTGCTGTGGGTGGTATACCTGGATTTGAATCGGCTGGTGTAAATAGAGAAGTTAGCTTTGTTTCATCGACTGATTTACACACTACCTTACCCTGTATTGGGGACATAGGTTATAATTACTCTTCCTCTTCACCTTCTATTACCAAAGTTTTAGATGACATAGACGGACAAGCTAGGTCTACCACTCCCGATTTAGGTTGTGATGAATTTACAACATCTTCTTTTGATGTAGCTACTCAAGCGATGACCTCTCCTACGGGATCCGTATTTGCATTAGCCACACCTTATACCGTAAGTGTAAGAGTGAGAAATAATGGGAGTACTACCATAACAGCTTTGGATATGAATTATTCTGTCAATGGCGGTGCGGTAAATTCTCAATCTTTCACAGGTTTGAGTCTTTTGCCATGTGATACTGCAATCTTGACTTTCACGACATCGCTTACTTTGACTTCCTCTGGATCCAATGTTTTGCGAATATTTAATGGCTTGATCAATACGAGCAATGCCGATGGAAACAACACCAATGATACCTTATTAATTAATCTTTGCACTCCATACACTGGTACTTATACCATCAATAAAAACCTACCATTTAGCACTACGAATTTCACTTCCGTTTCTCAGGCTGTGAGTTCACTATATTCATGTGGTATGTCAGGTCCGGTGGTTCTACGAATTGATGCAGGATCTGGACCATACAATGAACAAATCACCTTTAATGGTATGATATCAGGATTGAGTAGAACGAATAATTTACGAATTTCCGGAAATACGACCAGAGAGACGATTACCTTTAATCCAACTGTGTCCACACTCCAACATACGATTCGATTGATCACCGTGAAGCATATCACCTTGGATAGCTTGACGATCAATAATACTGGTGCCAATTTTGGTGTGGGAGTTCACCTCGTGACTACTGCAGATAGTAATTTTGTGACGAATTCAAATATTAATATATCGCTTACCAATACAAGCTTTAGCAATTCAGCGGGTATCGCTATTAGTACCAATACTTCTTTTGTGACTGGAACAGGTAACAATGGAAACAATAATGTGTTTAATAACAATACCATCAGAGGTGGCTATTATGGGATATCTGCTGTGGGTACGAGCACTGCTGCACTCTGTACGAGAAATGAAGTGACGAATAACAGATTGATAGGACAAGCCTTTTATGGTATCTTCCATTTATATCAAACGAATACAAAAGTAAATGGAAATAATATAGATAGTATGCTTTCTACCAGTACTAGTTCTTATGGAATGAGATTTGCTAATGTGGATCTTTTTGAAATCAATAGAAACAAAATCAATCGATTTGGGCAGTATGGAATGTATTTTGATGGAACGAATCATCAAGCGGGCACGGGAACTACTCGGGCTCAGATTAACAATAATATGATCGGGGGCATCACTTATAATGCAAGCCCATATGGAGTATTTTTCAATGTAGGAACAGCTCCTGCTACCTACAGGCATGTTGATTTCTGGCATAATACTATTCATATCAGTAATCTAGGTAGTGGATATGCACACTGGTTCCAAAATACATCTGGTTCCACTTCGTTGGTTTCAGTAGATTATAGAAATAATACGTTTACGGGCAGTAGTAATACCAATCAAGTTGGATATTTCTATAATTCTTCATCGCCATTTATGACAGCTTTTGTCAATAATAATATTTATAGTATTTCCAATCCAACTGGTAGTATGGCATTAATGGCGACATCGACTTATAGTGGAAGTAGCTGGATCGGTGCTTCTATTGGCGGCTTAAATACGACTACATGTAGAAATCTTGACCCACAATTCCTCAATAACAATACAGATCTTCACACACTGGGGACATCTTTGAATAATGCAGGAGTGAATACGTCTATTATCACGGATATCGATGGAGATACCAGACCGCTTTCTCCTTCAACCACAGTAGATATAGGTGCGGATGAGTATAATCCACCTGCCGACAATTCAGGTGTCTTGGCTGTTGTCAGTCCTATAGCACCATTGACGACAGGTCTTCAAAATGTGGTCGTTCAGATTAGAAATTATGGAACGAGTACATTAACATCAGCCAATGTAAGGTATAAGGTGGGCGTAAATGGTACAGTGAAAACAGTTGCTTGGACAGGTAGTATTGCATCCAATGGAACTACTAATGTTACCTTCACTACCCCAAACCAACATAATTTCACAGGTTCTTTTGATACCATCATTGCTTGGACGGATGCTCCCAATGGACAACCAGATGGTTTTGCAGCAAATGATACTGTATCTTCTATTGTGTGCAGTCCTCTGAGTGGTGTATATACGATTGATACAACCCTTGCAACAGGTTCTGGTAATTTCAACTCGTGGGCTGCGGCTTTAGCTAGTTTAATAAATTGCGGTGTATCTGGTCCTGTCACCATCAATGTCACTCAGCCAGGCACTTATGTGGGTGCCATTGATATTACGACTATTAATGGTGCTTCTGCTCTGAACACCATTACCTTCAATGGTCTCAATAGCGCTAATAGAATTCTCACAGCTACAACCTCCGCAGGAACACCAGCGGTGTTGAGATTCAACAACTGTAATTTTGTCACCTTTAGAAATTTTACTATTCGAACGACAGATGCCACCAATGGTTGGTGTGCGCATTTCTTTAATGGAACCAATAACCGTGTTACGAATTGTATACTGGATATAGGAGGTGCAGGTGCTGCTAGTGCTAATTCCAATTTAGTTCCAGTAGTCATGAATGGTAGTCTTACTAGTTTAGGTACAAATTCTACAACAGGAAATAACCACATAGTCGATTCCTCAGTTTTGAATGCAGGATATTACAGTGTATATACCAGCAATTCTATGGGGACGAGTACCTATCGTTTCCTAAACAATACCATGAATAATGCTTATCAATATGGGGCATATTTTAATAGTTCACATGCGATAAAATTCAACAATAATGTTGTCAACATGAGGGGAATCAATGCTTCAACTTATGGATTGTATATTATCAACAACAACCCTACTTCTCCTAATTTCCATGAAATCAATGGCAATAAATTTACCAATATAGGACAATATGGAATCTATTTTGCGACTTCGACCAATCCGAGTTCTACCATGGGTCAAGTGTATAACAATATGATTTCAGGGTTTAAAAGCACTTCAACTAATGTGGGGATATATAACTCCTCATCTTCTCGATGGAATATCTGGCATAATAGCATTAATCTGGATTTTGCCTCTACTGGTGGAACCAATAACTGCATCTATTTGCAAAATGGTGGGACTATTGATGTGCGCAATAATATTCTATCTGTGACTAGTCCGACAATAGTTAACGCAACTCCATTATTTATATCCGCTACTTCGGCAGCGAGCGCACTGAATAATAATCTTTACTATAACGCCTCTTCTGCTAATTTAATATCAGGTGCTATCAATGCAACTACATCTAACTTTAAATTGGCTTTCCCTTCTGGGGGTGGTTTAGGGTCAGTCAATGCAGATCCTAGATTTGTAAATAATGCCACAGATTTACACACCTTGAATGGCTGTTATACTGGCGCTAATCTCGGTCTTGCGGTAGATATTGACAATCAAGCAAGAGGTTCTGCGCCGGATATAGGAGCAGATGAGACTGGCGCAGTAGTCAATAATGATATGGGCATCATGAGTCTAAACTCGCCTGCATTCCCATTAGTAGCAGGTAGTACGAATGTCAATGTGACTTTGAGAAACTTTGGCGCGAATACGGTTTCCACAGTGACGGTTTCCTATCGAGTGAATGGTGGAGCATTGACTTCGCAAACTTTGACTGGCTTGAGTTTGGCTCCATGTGATACGATGAATTTTACATTTAGTACACCTTTTACTGTAACAGGTGCTACGAATATCTCCGTGTTTACTTCCAATCCAAACGGAGTCACAGATACTTATTTCAATAACGATACGATTAACTCATCGATGTGTGTATCTATGTCTGGTGTTTATACTATAGGTTCCAGCGGAGATTTTACGACCTTTGCGCAGGCTATTACACAGTTGAGTTGTGCTGGTGTGAGTGGTCCAGTTACGTTTAATGTATTGAGTGGCACATATACAGAGCAAAACTCTATTGGCGAGATTCTAGGAGCTTCTGCCACCAATACGATTACGTTTGATGGAGGAGCGGGCAATGCCTCTACTAGAATTTTGACCTTTGCCGGATCAGCAGCGAATCCGCATACCTTTAGGTTGAATGGTTCTCAGTTTATCAATGTAAGAAATCTCACGATAAGAAGCACAGATGGCACCAATGGATGGCCGGTGAGCATAGTCGATGCTAAAAATTGTATTGTTTCTAATTGTAATATAGAGGTAGCAGGTGCCGGAGCTACGGCTACGGGTTCTAATCTAGCTGCTGTAGTTTTAAATGGTAGTAGAACTGTTATGAATACCGTATCTTCAGCTATTCATAATGTATATATAGATAGCAATAATATAAAGAGCGGTTATTATGGAATTTTTGTGAACGGAAATTTAGTCAATACTAACTATGCATACACTAGGGCTAACATCATAGACAGTGCTTACCTATATGGGATTTACAGCAATCAAATGACTCATAAGTGCAATAACAATCGAATAAGTATGAGAATTAATAGTGCCCCTGCTAACTCTTCGGGTATTTATATCCCTAGTAATTATACACAAACGGTAGATTTTTCTACCTATAACTATAATCAAATATTCAATGCTAGACAATATGGAATTTATATGAATAATTTCTATAGCAATGCAGGCATCAACCAACAAGTAAACAATAATGTCATTGGCCAATTCCAAGGGGTAGGTGTTACGTATGGTATCTATTCAGGTTATTCTACTAATAATGAATACTATCACAATACCATCAATTTGAATAATGCGGCTACAGGAGCGTCTCGAGCTATGTATATTCATTCACAAAGTAGTGTTTTTGTGAGAAATAATATTTTTGCGATAACAAATGCTTCTGCTGCGACAACCTCGATTCCTGTTCAGTTTAATGCTTCAGGTGTTTCATCATTAACTAATAATTGTTACTTTAATGCAGTCAGCACCAATATAATTCAAACGACATCGGGAACATTTACGACTGGAGCCGTTACTACAGCATTCCCATCGGGTGGCGGAGCAGGCAGTATTACGACCAATCCTCAATTCCCTGCAACAGATAATTTAAGATTAGGTGCAGCAGTATCTGCAGCAACGTTTAATAGTACGGTGAGTATATCTACTTTACCTTTTGATATGGACAATAATCCCAGAAACCCACCATTGGGTACCACTACCCCTGATATGGGTGCTTATGATAAAACTGCGAGCAATGTCGGAGTATCTGCAATAATTTCTCCTACTTCGGTCACCGCAGGGTCTACGCATTCTATCACAGTGAGAATAAGAAATTATGGCACTGACGCCGTATCAAATATCCCTTTGAATTATGTATTAAATGGTGGAACCGTAGTAACTGAGACATATACGCCTACTCTGAATGGAAATGATTCCGTGAGCTATACATTTACAGCTACAGCGACTTTTGCAGGTTGCAATCTTCTCAGAAGTTATACTACACTATCAGGAGAAACTTTCCCTGCAAATGATACCACTACAAGAAATATTGGAGCAAATATTGCTGGGATATATACCATAGACCCATCTGGATCGGGGGCTACCAATTTTACATCTTTTGCCAATGCGATTGCATTCTTGAATTGTGGCTTAGTTACTGGTCCTGTGACTTTCCAAGTGGCAGCAGCTACCTATAATGAGCAAGTAACGATACCCTCAACCATTATGGGAGTTAGCTCCACCAATACGATTACCTTTGATGGAGGAAGTGGAAATGCAGCAACGAGGATTCTTTCATTTGCTACGGGTGCTTCTGGCTCAGGATTATCACATGTTCTTCGATTTAATAATTGCAGTTTTATTACTTTTAGGAATATGACTATCCGCAGTTCGGGTACTTCTGAAGCTTGGACAGTGCACTTTATGGATGGGACAAACAATCGTGTCGTAAATTGTGTAGTAGATATGACTGGCAATGGAACAACCTCTGCTTCTACTAATTATTCATCTATAGTCATCAATGGCAGCACGACCTCACGTACCACGTCTTCCACCATTGCGAATAATCATAGGGTTGATTCGTGTACGATTAATTTTGGTTATTATGGGATATTTACCGCATTGAATAATGGCGCCTTGACTAACTTTTTTACCAATAATACATTTGCGAATGTTTATTTTTCTGGAGGCTGGTTCCAGAATCCACAAACTGTTAAGTTCAATAGAAATACCATAAACACAAGGACTACAATAACAAATACATGGCCTATCTACTTCACATCGGCTAATCCTAGTGGTTCCAATTTTAATGAAGTAAATGGAAATACGATAGTGAGAACTGGTATATATGGAATCTACTTTATCAATACTCAAGGAGGTACTAGTAATCAGGGT
Organism: Chitinophagales bacterium; assembly: GCA_016787225.1. Classification (NCBI taxonomy): domain Bacteria; kingdom Pseudomonadati; phylum Bacteroidota; class Chitinophagia; order Chitinophagales; species Chitinophagales bacterium. Next base: position 175,172 of record JAEUUY010000011.1, on the reverse strand, counting down.
CAATGTTATAATAATTTTATAAATGGAATGGCTTCCACTAGTCCAACAGTTGGTATTTTCTTGAATAGTGCCTCGAATTGGAATTTGTATCACAATACCGTGAATCATGATATTAATTCAACCTCTGGACCGAATTATGGTATGCAAATTCAAAATGGTAGCAACAATGATGTGCGCAATAATATCTTGAGCACAACAATCCCTACTGCTGTTAACTGGACTCCATTATTCATAACTCCTAGTGGAGCAGCGAGTGGTGTCAATAGTAACAATTATTGGAATCCTTCTTCTGCAAATCTCGTGAATATCGGAGGGGTAAATTATACTGCTAGCAATTTCGCTGCGGCTTATCCTTCTGGTGGTGGATTGAATTCTATCAATAGAAATCCATTCTATGTTTCTTCTTCTAATATTCATGTCACGAGTGTTTGTAACAATGGAGAGAACTTAGGAATAGCAGTTGATATCGATGGGGATGCTAGAAGTTCAACTCCAGATATAGGTGCGGATGAGGTTACAACCCCATTTATAGTTTCTTACACCAGTACTCCCGCATTTACATCTACTGGTGGAGGTGTCGATACGATAGCTGTATCTTCTGGTAGCTCAATTGTACTTTCAGGAACAGGTGCTACCTCTTATAGTTGGTCAGGTCCTCAGTCGATAACCAATGCAGTGAGCTTCTCAGCGACTACTTCTGGTGAATATACGGTGACAGGAACTGCTAGCGGCTGTACGGGCACGAAAAAAGTGTTTGTAAAAGTGACATCGAGCGCTGACTTGGTTCTAGGGACTGGCGCACAGAATGGAGTGAAGCAAACTCGAAGAGGCGTCAGTGGATCGCTCATTTATTATGGCGATGGTGTCAATTATTATTTTGCTATTGATACCTCCGGTATTACTTCTGGGGCATTAACTGGCGATACGGTCATAATAAATGTGCAGACTACTATCGACTCGTTCAAGAGTTCGAATGGTGCGAATCAAGAACATGCTATGTATTTGATGCCACGCTTCTGGGATGCCAAGGGTAGCTTCACAGGTACCGTTAAGGTTCGATTCCCTTACCTTCCGTCAGATACTACTTTAATCTTAGGTTTCCGTGATTCCGCATGGAGTCGTTTAAAAAATATTACCAATGTCAATACACTTGCCGTAAAAACACCATATATTGAGTGGTTTAAGACGGTAGGAGTTCCTTACAATGCTAGTTTCATTTCGGGAATTGTAGGAAATAAGTTTCCATCTACTATTGTTAAACCTACGGTAACTTATGGCACAACGGCTGGTGGGGTGCATTATGTAGAACTCGGAGGCATTACTAGCTTTTCTGGCGGTGGAGCTGGAGTCGGTTTTGGTCCTGGCGGTGGCGGCGGCGGTGTAGGTCTTCCAGTAACCTGGGCAGGCTTTGAAGTACAGACCTTAGAAACAGGCAATAATCTGATTTGGAAAACAGCAAGCGAACAAAATACGGATTATTTCGAAGTTGAATATAGCTACGATGCAAAAGATTTTCAAGTCGCAAGTGATAAGATACCAGCAGCGGGAAATTCAGCTAGTTTGAATACTTATAGCTTTATTCACAGCGATTTTAATTCATTCACCTATTATCGTATCAAGCAAGTGGATATGGATGGACAGTTTGATTATTCAGAGATTAAATTAGCCAAACGAGCAAAAGGAAAAGAATTCCAAGTATCCGTGTTTCCTACTCAGATACCAGAGAATGGACAACTCACTATTGAAGCTAAAAACATCGATAAGAGTAAACTTAGTCTTGTAATAATGGATGTTTCCGGAAAATTCGTGTATTCTAATTCCTATACACCTACTGCAAACACACTGCGTGAGCTTATCGAGCTAAACCAGCTGCAGTCTGGAGTCTATCTTATTGAAATCTCTAATGGACAAGGAAGAGAAGTCGTTAAAATAGTGAAGTAAGACTAATAGGATTTTGTGGTGTAAAAATGTCTTTTACCTATAACCTATAATAGTTTATACTATTTAATATGTTTTCTGTGGTAAATGCCTTTGTCAAAAATGTTTAGTAGAATTGAGAGTATCGACCTGATAGTTATCGGGTGGGCTATTATAGGATTCCAAAAGATATTACTTCCCTTGTACTTTCGCCCAATTGTCTTTAAGCGTTACAGTGCGATTAAAGATGAGTTTATCTGCATTGGAGTTTTTATCTACTACAAAATATCCTTTGCGTATAAATTGAAAATTCTGCTTTAAGTGCGCATTTGCGAGCGATGGCTCTATATATGCTTTCGAAATAATTTGTAAAGAATCAGGATTCAAATAATCGAGAAAATCGCCTTCTTCGGCTGCAGGATTTTCTACTTTAAACAATCTGTCATAGAGTCGAACTTCGGCTGTGGCGGCATGTGCTTTGGATACCCAATGAATAGTCCCCTTCACATTGATACCACTTGTATCATTGCCTGATTTCGATTCTGGGATATACTCGCAGATAATTTCTGTGATATTACCTTGTTCATTTTTTTTATAATCTATGCACTTAACGATATAAGCACCTTTGAGTCTCACCATAGCGCCGGGAGCTAGGCGAAACCATTTCTTTTCCATGACTTCTTTAAAATCTTCTCGCTCTATCCATAATTTATTGGAAAAGGGCACTTCCCGCATCCCTGCATGTTCATCTTCTGGATTATTTTCTATAGAAACCATTTCTATTTGATCGCCAGAATAATTTAAAATCGTCAACTGAATAGGATCTAAAACCGCCATGACACGCTGTGCTGATTTATTCAACTCTTCTCGTACAAAAAATTCCAGCAAACCGATATCAACTAAATTCTCTCGTTTACCTATACCAATACGTTCACAAAAATTGCGAATAGCTACTGGCGGATAACCTCGACGGCGCATACCACTGATGGTAGGCATTCGAGGATCATCCCAACTCTCTACATGCTTGTCGGTGACTAGTTGAAGAAGTTTTCTTTTGGAGGTTATAGTGTAGTTTACATTTCTGCGAGCAAACTCATACTGATGGCTCGGATAGATTTCCAATTTTTCTATCAACCAATCATACAATTCCCTATGAGGAATAAATTCCATAGTACAAATACTATGCGTAATTTTTTCTATACTATCACTCTGTCCGTGAGCGAAGTCGTACATAGGATATATACACCACTTGTCTCCTGTTCTATGATGATGCGCTTTTTTTATTCTGTATAAGATTGGGTCTCGCATGAGCATATTGGAGTGCTTCATATCTATCTTGGCGCGAAGTGTACGACTACCATCAGCAAATTCTCCCGACTTCATTCTTTGAAACAAGTCCAGATTTTCTTCTACCGTTCTATTTCTATAAGGACTGTCATTTCCTACCTGAGTAGGAGTGCCTTTCATAGCGGCTATTTCCTCGCTAGTACTATCATCTACATAGGCCAAATTGTTTCTAATAAGCTTGACTGCATACTCATAAAGTGTATCAAAATAATCTGAAGCATACAGCTCGTGTTTCCATTCAAAACCTAGCCACTTTATATCCTCTTTTATACTATCTACATATTCCGTTTCTTCGGTACTCGGGTTCGTGTCATCGAATCGAAGATTGGTATATCCTGGAAATGTTTTGGTCAAACCGAAATTTAAACATATACTGCTTGCATGACCTAAGTGAAGATAACCATTGGGTTCAGGTGGAAAACGAGTTATAATTTGTGAGTACTTGCCAGCTTTTAAATCTGCTGCGATGATCTCTTCAATAAAATTTAAACTCTCGGTAGTAGACTCACTCATAATTTATTTTCTTCGTTTCTTTTTAGAAGCTTTTGCTTTAGTCTTCTTACTTCCTTTTTTTGATTTACGTGCTTCGCCTCGACCTTTTCTGCCTTTTTTGCCCTTTATAGATTTGCCCTTTCGTCCTTTTACTTTTCCTAGTTTTGCTTTTGATTGTAGCTTTATCAATTCTCGACGCTCCGCTTTGGTGAGCTTGCCTCTTTTTTGTTTTTTCTCAAGGTCGGCTTTTCTTCTCGTCTGCTTTTTATTTAATGCCGGTCTATCGTCATCGTCATAGTGAACTACTCTTTCTCGACGAGCTGATGGTGGCGGGGTATAGCTGCTTGGATTTCGTTCAAACTGAGAGTAAAATATAAGCATATCATTGCTTGTATTGATAAGTCGAAATTCGCTAGAGCCTTCTTCATATTCAAGTGTGTGAGACTGTGCCATAGCATTGAAATATTCAGACTCATCTAGTTCTAATGAGTTACATGCCATTCTAGTAGACATGATTTTATCGATTTGTAATGAATTACCATTGATAGTAAACTTAGTATGATAGGCATTACAACCTCCATTTCCTCGAATACTTCCACCACTAAATTGGAGGGTAGGTGCATTTGAATTTCCAGCTAAGGGATATTCTCTACCATTAATAACGGCATGTTTTAGTCTCCAGAATTTATTAGACAAATAGTATGAAATCTGAGACTGTGCTCCTAAATGAAATAAACAAATAGCAAGAAATACAAAAATCTTTTTCATAAAATCGAATTTAAATTTTATCAATGGCTGCGGCTAATTTTCTATCTTTTTCTGTAATAGTATTTCCCGCATCGTGGGTGGTTAATTCTATCATTACTTTATTGTAAACATTAGACCAATTGGGGTGGTGATTCATCTCCTCAGCTAAAAAAGCCACACGCGTCATAAAACCAAATGCTTGTTTGAAATCAGCAAACTCAAAGGTCCGTTTTAAAAAATTATTTTCTTCTACCCACATATTGTATAAAATTGAAAGTTAGCAAATTTATAAAAAAAGCTTGCCTTTGATTGGTTATAAAACTAAAAAAATCTGCAAATACCTAAGCCGGATTCTGTAATCTACCTAAAAGGCAGACGACTATCATTTATCTAGTCCCGATGTCACCATCGAGATCTAACGACCTACCCTTCTTGATTTCCAATAGATTTGCATCTAAAGGAGTGAGGCGAGCTACCTCGTACAAGATATATTTGGTCTTTCAGCGTCTAGGGTTTATCCGATTCATCGGTCACCCGATAAACCTGTGAGCTCTTACCTCACATTTTCACCCTTATCCCGACGATAAATGTCAGGACGGTTATTTTCTGTGACACTATCCGTTGCATTGAACTTGACTTCAACACACCTACCCGTTAGGTAGTAGACTGCTCTATGCTGTCCGGACTTTCCTCTTAATATGTTTCAATCAAGCGATAGTCGTATTTGCAGACGTTTTTTTTATTCTTCTATACTGACATCAAATTGTGACAGACTCACAAACTCTTCAACTCTATCATGAATCTCATCGATATCCAGCTCTTTGAGTCGTTCTGTTCCGAATTTCTCTACACAAAAACTCGCCATTGCAGAACCATAAATGATAGCTCGCTTCATATTATCAAAAGAGATATCTCCTGTCTTAGCTATATAGCCGATAAACCCACCTGCGAAGGTGTCTCCAGCACCTGTGGGGTCAAAGACTTCCTCTAATGGCAAAGCAGGAGCAAAGAAAATATTGTTGTCATGAAACAACAAGGCTCCATTTTCACCTTTCTTTATGATTAAATATTTAGGACCAAAGGTAAGGATTTTCTTAGCTGCTTTGACCAAAGAATATTCTCCTGAAAGTTGTCTAGCTTCACTATCATTGATAGTCAACACATCTACTTTAGCTATGACTTTCATTAAGTTTTCCAGAGCTACATCCATCCAAAAATTCATAGTGTCTAATACAACCAGTTTAGGTTTGCTAGGCATTTGATCAATTACTTTCATTTGTAACACAGGGTCAATATTTCCCAACAAAACATACTCACTACTCTTATAGCTTTCTGGCAAAATAGGATTGAATTCTAACAAGACATTCAAATCGGTAACCAAGGTGTCTCGGCTATTCATATCCATATGATATACGCCACTCCAAAAGAATGATTTGCCCTCCTTCTTGACCTCAACGCCACTCACATCGGCTCCTCGAGATTTCAAATTTTCCATTTCTTGAAAATCAAAATCTCCGCCAACAATAGACACCAGATTAATAGGCTGGTGAAAATAAGAAGCAGAATAAGCAATATAAGTCGCTGCCCCACCAATGATTTTATCCGTTTGTCCGAAAGGTGTCTTGATAGCATCATATGCCATCGTTCCTACTACTAGTATGCTCATTTTTAAGTGATTATTTGATTTTAAAAAAAATGTTTGCAAATATACGAATTCTCCTATATTTGCACTCGCTTTTGAAAAAATGCATTTTCTCGCTTAGCTCAATCGTTTGAGTCCCGCACATGTGGGATTAATCAGAGGGAAAAAGAGAAAAAAAAAGAGATAAAAAATCTCGCTTAGCTCAGTCGGTTAGAGCATCTGACTGTTAATCAGAGGGTCGCTGGTTCAAGTCCAGCAGCGAGAGCAAAGGAGTCCAGATTGGACTCCTTTTTTATTTAAAGCAATCCACGCTTATGTTTTACATATATATTATTCATTCAAAGACTGCTAATAAATATTACACGGGGTATTCAGAGAACCCATGGGAACGAATACAGCAGCACAATGAAAATGATTTGGATAAATTTACTGGAAAGTATGATAACTGGGAGTTAGCAGCTGTATTTAAAGTTTCGGATAATAGAGGTGAAGCTGTATTGATAGAAAAATTTATAAAAAAGCAGAAGTCAAGAAAATTGATTGAGAAGTTAGTCAATCCAAATTATGTTCCAACTGATAGCTTAGCTCAGCTGGTTAGAGTCCCGCACGTGCGGGATTAATCAGAGGGTCGCTGGTTCAAGTCCAGCAGCGAGAGCAAAGCCACCTCACAATGAGGTGGCTTTTTATTTAATATTATGTTTTTATCAATCATTTAAAGACAGCAGCAAGAGTATAACCCAATATAAAATTAATTGTCAGTTTAAATATTAAGGCTAATTTTGACTCTCAATTCAATAAACTTATAAGAACATGAATGCAATTCTAACACTTTTTTTAATAACAGTTTCATTACAAGTTACTAGTCAAAAGCTATATCAAATTAATACTCCCGTTGGCTATACTCTCCGAGCCACTTCAATAATGGACATGGAAATGAGCATGGATGAGAAGTCAAAACCTACGGTTTCTAAAACCAAAAGTTATTTTAGATTGATAGCTATAAAAGTCAATGAAAAAGATATAGATTTTAATATGATTATTGACTCTATTACCTTAACTGTAACTGACAAAGGAAAAACCAAAACAGCAAATAGCAACAAGCCAGAGACATTTAAAGATGATGAAAAATTATCTCGTACCTTTGAAGTTGTAGGACAAGAATTGAAAGTTAAAATAGGTAAGAATGGGAAGTTGATTAAAGATGAAATGACCCCGCAGATGGCAGAATATTGCGTGCTGGAATTTGGTGATAAACCAATATCTGTAGGAGATGAGTGGCAAACTAGTCAGGAGCTAAACAACTACGGTTTAAAAACAACTACAAACACAAAAAATAAATTAGAAAGTATCGACAATGGTATATTAAAAATATGGAGTGTTAGTCAGAATGATTTTCTCGGTCCAGAACCTGTATCAGCTTATATGTTAGCTTTTGAAAATTCGGGGTTACTCAAAAATTATGAATGTAGTGTCACTATGAAAATGTTTGGCACTATGGTAATGAAAATTCATTATAGTGCCGAAGAGGTGAAATAAAATTTATTAAGCTTTACATCTTAACCACTTTCCCTTCTCTAAACTCATAGATATCTCCACTTGGGCAATGGGCCTGACCTTTGTCGTCAAATTTTAATCTATGGCCTTTTTCGCTATACCAGCCTTTCTGCACAGCAGGATTACCTACGACCAGGGCATAGGGATCCACGTCTTTGGTCACTACACTTCCAGCTCCTATGAAGCAAAATTCGCCGAGTGTCACTCCACAAACTATGGTCGCATTAGCTCCTATTGAGGCACCTTTTTTTACCAGAGTTCTAGCATATTCCTCTTTGCGATTCACTGCGCTACGAGGGTTGATGACATTGGTGAATACGCATGATGGACCGAGAAATACATCGTCTTCGCATACGACACCTGTATAAACCGAGACATTGTTTTGTATTTTCACTCGCTGACCCAGCTTCACCCCTGGGCTAATAACTACATTTTGACCAATATTGCAGTTTTCACCTATTTCGCAGTCCTTCATAATATGGCTAAAATGCCAAATCTTAGTGCCGCTACCTATTTTACATGGTTGATCGATATAGGAGGATTCGTGACAAAAAACACCTTCTTGGGTCATAGAAAAAATGATTTTACGGTTTCAGTAATATAATTCAATTGTTCCTTATCCATTTCAGTATGAATAGGAAGAGAAATGACAGATTTAGCTAATGATTCAGAAATTTCAAAACTATCTCCCGGTTGCAGATTCTCTTTATATGCCAATTGATGATGCAATGGCACCGGATAATAAATCATAGAAGGAATATCTTTTGATGCTAAAAATTCTTTCAAAGCATCTCTGTCCACACCGTTTAACTTTAAGGTATATTGATGAAAGACATGGGTAGAATTAGAGGCCCTATATGGAGTCGTTATATTCGAGTGATTGGCAAATGCCTTATCGTAAAAGTCTGCGACTTGGTTTCTATTTTTCTCGTAGTCTCTGAGGTGCTTGAGTTTGATTTTTAGTATCGCCGCTTGAATGGTATCCAATCTAGAATTACAGCCTATAACATCGTGATAATATTTAATACGCTCACCATGATGCGCTATCATTTTCATTTTTTTAGCTAGATCCTCATCTTGAGTATAGATCGCACCTCCATCGCCGTAGCAACCGAGATTTTTTGAAGGAAAAAATGATGTAGTACCTACGTGTCCTATAGTGCCAGCTTGTTTTTTTGTGCCATCAGAAAACGTATAAACTGCTCCTATAGCTTGAGCTGTATCCTCGATGACAAATAAACTATGTTTCGCTGCTAGTTTCATAATTGGTTCCATATCTGCACACTGACCATAGAGATGAACGGGAACAATCGCTTTGGTTCTCGGAGAAATTTTACTTTCCAACTGGTTTACATCTAAACAGAAGGAATGAGGATCCACTTCAGCAAAAACGGGCTTTAATTTCAATAGCGCGATAACTTCTGCTGTCGCTACATAGGTCCATACGGGCACTATGACTTCATCGCCTGGCTGCAAGTCCATAGCCATCATAGCTACTTGGATAGCATCTGTGCCATTGGCGCATGGTATGACATATTTCGAGCCAGAAAAGCTAGCAAGGTCATCGCAAAATTCTTTAACAGCTGGTCCATTGATAAAGGTAGCCGCTTCCATAACTCCTATTACTGCTTGATCTACTTCTGATTTAATTTTTTGGTATTGACTTTTTAGGTCCACCATTTCTATTTTTCTCACGGAATATTACTTGAAATTCGAAGGCAAACTTATAAAAAAAAATATAGATGATATGTATCTCGAAGAAACGATTAATAGGTAGCTATCCTAAAATTTCCTAAATTAAAAATACGCAGCTGTTTATTTGTCTAACTTCGCCAAGTTAAAGTAATCATGCGGATAACCAAAATATTTACAAACTTTTTTGAAAGTGAGAAATCAGCTGGTCTCATACTCATCGCATGTACGGCAATTTCGCTCGTGTTGTCCAATTCCACTTCAGGTCATGAATATATTGATGTTTGGCACATCAAGTTCGCAGGAATGAGTTTAGAGCATTGGATCAATGATGGTTTGATGGCTATATTCTTCCTTATGGTAGGCTTAGAGCTAGAGCGTGAGATTTATAACGGAGAGTTGTCCAATTTTAAAGAAGCCTTGTTGCCATTTGGCGCTGCCTTGGGAGGTATGATCTTGCCAGCACTTATTTTTTATTTGTTGAATCGAGGAGAAACTACTCAGGCTGGAATTGGAATTCCGATGGCTACCGATATTGCTTTTGCATTAGGAATACTTTCGCTCTTAGGTTCTAGAGTACCTCTTGCTCTTAAAGTTTTTTTGACAGCCTTGGCGGTTATTGACGATCTAGGCGCCATTATTATTATAGCCCTGTTTTATACCAAGACCTTGGTTTGGCAATACCTACTTGGCTCGGCGATTATCATGTTAATTCTATTTATTCTGAATAGAAAAAAAATATATGTTCTATGGCCTTACCTTATAGGAGGGTTGATTCTATGGTACTGTATGCTAAAATCGGGAGTTCATGCTTCGATTAGTGGTGTACTTTTAGCATTTGTGATTCCATTTGGCAGTGGAAGTGAAAATTCTATTTCTAATAAACTCGAGAAATCGCTGCACACTCCAGTCGCTTTATTTATTATACCCATTTTCGCTTTAGCGAATACGGCTTTTGTTATCGAAGGCTTTTCTTTTATGACCTTGATGAGTTCCTTAGATGTAGGGATTATTCTCGGTTTGGTTTTAGGAAAACCTTTAGGTATTTTTTTATTCTCATATATTGTAGTATTATTGGGTTGGTCCAAGCTATCCACAACAATGAGCTGGAAGCATATACTAGGTGTAGGTTGTCTAGGTGGCATCGGTTTTACCATGTCTATCTTTGTTTCATTTCTTGCTTTTGACAATGTTCAATTCGTCAATCAAGCCAAGCTTGCCATACTCATAGCATCTACTATTTCTGCACTAATAGGATACTTGGTTTTATCCAAAGTATGTAAATAAAGGCAATATTAGTTTTAAGTTTTCTATCTTTGAATACCAAATTTTAAAAAAATGAAACAACTCATCCTTACTATTATTATGACATGGGTCATGTTTGATGCCTCCTCCCAAATTTGGATGGCAAAGAATGCTAAAATTCGATTTTTTTCTACGACTCCTATTGAGGATATAGAAGCTATCACACAAACTGCAGCGGGAGCTTTAAATTTGAAAACTGGAAGAATTTTCTTTAAAGCAACCATGAAGTCGTTTAAGTTTGAAAAGCCTCTGATGCAGGAGCATTTTAATGAAAACTATGTGGAGTCTGATAAATTTCCCTATGCGGAATACGATGGTGTTATACAAAACATACCTGAGCTTAAAGTAGATGGCACTTATGAAATATTAATAAAAGGATATCTAACTTTACATGGAGTTAAAGCACCGAGGGATGTAAAGGCTACTTTAAAGTTGAAGTATGGCAAGCTGGAAAGCAAAGCCGTATTCTTAGTTCCTTGTCACGAACATAGTATTAAGATTCCCAATGTCACGAGAAAGAATATTTCTGATAACATAGAAGTAACTGTTGACGCCAATTTTATTCTTAAAGGCTAAAAGTATTTTCTAGTGAAATATCATTTAGCTTATATTAGAGAGAACTACTCCAGTTGTAGAGGGCAAATTTGAAGTTGCTTTAGTCAGTTTGTTTTGAATTATAATAATAAATTCCTTATGAATTAATAGTTTAGTTAAAATACTTTATCATGGCTATTAAAACAAGTTTTAAAAAACTTTATGTTATCTTTGGTTGAAATAAAATTAAATTGACTACTTTTCGAGAATAATTCCTTAAATGAAAAAAATTATTATACTAACCTTGAATATTTTGGCTGTTCAAATTTTGTTAGCTCAAGTTTGGACATCTGCAAATTCAAGCGTACGTTTATTTTCAGAAAATGTAATTGAAGATATTGAAGCCAAAAGTGACAAGGCCAGTATCGCTTTTAATTCAGGATCAGGAAAAATTTTTGTTCGAATACCTATCAAAAGTTTTAAATTTGACAAGAAACTGATGCAGGAACATTTTAACGAGAATTATATGGAATCCGATAAATTTCCTTTCGCTGAGTTCACAGGGCAGATTGCAAATAAACCCGATCTTAGCATGGAAGGGACCTACCAAGTAGTTCTGAAAGGCACAATGACTATACATGGTGTCAAGAAAGAAGTTGAGCTTCCTGTAAATTTAACGGTATCTCAGGATAAAATTATTGGGAAATCTAACTTCAAGGTAAAATGCGTAGATTATAATATAGAAATACCCAAAATTGTTGTAAAGAATATCGCAGAGGAGATAGAATTAAATGTAAATGCAGAGTTAAAACCATATACCAAATAAATTATGAATAGGATAAAATTTAGTTCCACACTACTATTATGTTCATTATTTCTCAGCTTGAGCGCACAAGATGATGAATTGTCCAAATTAGTGGAAAGTCAAACAGACTCTAGCCTAGACAATCAAGTGACGGCTAGCTTTAAAACCACTCGCCTTATCAATTTGACCACGATAGAACAGGTGAAAAAAGGAGAATTGGATTTTCGTATAGCGCATAGATTCGGAAATCTGGCGGGACCCGGTGGGGGTAGTACGAATTTTTTCGGACTCGAAAATGTATCGGATATTCGTTTTTCTTTCGATTATGGATTGACGGATAGATTGGCTATTGGTATAGGAAGAAGTAAAGGCGCTTATGACCTCAATCAACTTTGGGACGCCAATTCCAAATATAAAATATTGATTCAAAATAAGAAAACCATTCCTATTTCACTCTCTGTCAATGCAGGATTGACATATACCACCATGCCTTCAGCGTCAGCTTCTAGTTCTGTAACACATTTTGACAGAAGTGCAGCCCATAGATTTAACTATTTTGGACAAGTATTAATAGCGAGAAAAATGAGCAATGCTATCTCTTTCATCCTAGCCCCTACCATAGTGCACCGCAATCTGGTAACTTTGGGTGATAACAATACGCATTATGCTATAGGTATAGGTGCTCGTGCTAAAATAAGCAATCGTGCAGCTATCATAGCCGATTACTATCAGCTAATAAACAAAAGTGGCTTTCAATCCCAAAATAAACACATACCACCTATTGGTTTAGGATTTGAGCTCGAGACCGGAGGCCACGTATTTCATATCATACTTAGCAATACGGGAGGGCTTATGGAAAATCAATTTATACCACTAGGCAATGAAGATCCAACCAAAGGCAATTTCCGTCTCGGCTTCAACATTTCCAGAGTATTTACCATTTTAAAAGATAAATAATAAACCTTTAAATTTTTAAATATGAAAAAAATTGTATTTGCTGTTTCCATTGTTTCATTAGTTACGATTTTAAGTTGTACAAAAGATACAACCTCGAATTGCGGTACCACTACATTTAAATATTCTTCAGATATTAGTGTTGTCCTCAATAATAAGTGTAATACTAGTGGTTGTCACAATGCAAGTGCCGCAGGCGGAATTAATCTAACAACTTATACCACCGTAAAAGATAAAAGCTCTAACATTAGAACTAGAGTAAATAATAATACCATGCCACCGGCTGGTTCTCCTGCATTAACAGCTGATGAAAAAAGTAAATTGTTTTCTTGGATAGATGCCTGTTCTCCTAATAATTAATATTTAGTATCTTTGTGTTACTTATGTGTTTATTCATTAAAACTTAATATCTATGACCAAATCTATTTATTTCATAACGACAATTTTTATACTAACTGTGTTAGGTTGCTCCAAAGACAACCATAGCCATGATTCTTGTACCACCTCAAATACTACGACAGTATCCTATAAGAGTTTCATAGCTCCTTTGATGACAGCTTCGTGCAATAGTGCCGGATGTCACAGTGTAGCTAGCAATGCAGGTGGCCATCAGTTTACTACGCATGCAGGGGTAAAAGAAGCTGTTGATCACGGACATTTTTACTCCGTAATGGCTAATGGTTCTATGCCCAAAGGTGCAGCCAAACTTCCCGACAGTATATTGACCAAAGTGAAGTCTTGGACGGATGCCTGCGGTCCTGATAATTAATTGACTTTTTTTTTGAAACCAATTTGCCCTAGTCTCTGTTATTAGGGAAAATAAATATTTACAAGATATGCAAATTTTAATTCTACTAGCCATGGGCGCTGGGTTTTTAGTGCAAATGATGCTTAAAAGCCGAATGAATAAGTATTCTCATGTAGTCAATCCACTCAATTTGACCGGTAAGGAAATCGCAGAAAAAATGCTCAAAGACAATGGAATCTTTGACGTACAAGTTATCTCTACGCCAGGTCAATTGACAGACCATTACAATCCTACTGATAAAACAGTCAACTTATCAGAAATAGTATATGGTTCGAATACTATCACTGCTGCTGCCGTATCCGCTCACGAAGTAGGACATGCGGTTCAACATGCTACAGCCTATGGAATGCTCGGATTTAGGAGTAATATGGTACCCTTACTTAATATTACGAATAAAGTAATGCCTTTTTTACTTCTAATAGGCTTTGCCTTGTTTCAAATGAGTCCTCTACCATTAATTATTGGAATCACATTCTATGGTCTAACCACCATATTTGCCTTAGTAACCCTTCCAGTAGAATTTGATGCATCGAATAGAGCCTTAGCTTGGTTAGATACCAAAGGACTTCAAGGTGAATCGTATGATATGGCAAAAGACGGCTTGAAATGGGCAGCTATGACCTATGTGGTTAACGCTATAGCTTCTGTTTTACAGCTATTATATTATATTTCCCTAGTTATGGGTAGAAGAAGAGATTAATTATAATAAAAATGAATATGCTGAAAGAAATAGCAACGGAAGAAGAATATCAACAACTATTAGCACAAGGAGTCATACCCATCGATGTCAGAAGCCATGCTGAAATAGAAGAGGGTAAAATACCACAGGCAGCAGTTGGCTATGACTGGAATAGTGGCGAGTTTCATGATAATTTCGACCAGTTAGACCCAGAAAAAGCCTATCTATTTATTTGTAGAAGTGGAAATCGAAGTATGCAGGCTTGTTTATTTCTCCAATCACAAGGCTTTGACAAAGTGTATAACCTCAAGGGGGGTATGATGAATTGGCAAGGAGCTGTGGAATAATCCTTATTTTTGTTTATCCTTTAAAAATAGATTAAGAGTCTAATTGACTCTTGACTTTTGTAATGCAAGACATCATACAACTTCTTCCTGATCACATATCTAACCAGATAGCAGCTGGTGAGGTTATACAGCGACCGGCTAGTGCAGTCAAGGAATTGATGGAAAATGCAATCGATGCGCAAGCCACAAAAATCTCTCTTATAGTCAAAGATGCAGGTAAAACCTTGATTCAGGTTATAGATAATGGTATAGGCATGAGCGTTACAGATGCTCGACTTTGTTTTGAAAAGCATGCTACCTCTAAGATTCGCTCTATCGACGATTTGTTTCGTATCCATTCCAATGGGTTTAGAGGAGAGGCTTTGGCCTCCATAGCGGCAGTAGCTCAGGTCGAGATGAAAACCAAGCGTGCTATCGATGAATTCGGAACAAGAATAGTCATCGAAAATAGTGAAGTGAAGGCACAGGAGCCCGCTAGTTTGCCACAAGGTACGCAGTTCGCAATGAAAAATTTGTTTTACAATGTGCCAGCGAGACGAAATTTTCTAAAATCAGATGCGCAAGAAATGTCCCAGATTATAGCAGAATTTAGTCGATTGGCTATCGCCTATCCTCAAGTTGAATTTTCGCTGCATCACAATGACCATGAAATGTATCGATTGCTCCCAGCGAGTTCTCTTCGCCGTATTACAGACATATTTGGCAAAAGCTACAATGAAAAATTTGTTCCGATAGAAGAAGAAGCTGATATTCTCAAAATATCAGGATTTGTATGCAAGCCTACTGCTGCCAATTCAAAATCTAAGGGCAAACAATACCTCTACGTCAATAAGCGGTTTATAAAAAGCAATTATATCCAGCATGCTATTTTCTCAGCGTACAAAGACCTCATAAGTCAAGGCGATTATCCCTTTTATGTCATATTTATTGACATCGATCCGAAGTTGATTGACATTAATGTACATCCTACCAAGCAGGAAATTAAATTTGAAGATGAGCAACTCATTTATGGATTTATCAATGCGAGTATTCGTCGATCCCTGATGCAATTCAATATAGCTCCCTCTATAGATTTTAACATCGACAGTGTTTTTCACAATATGGATGCCGTAGCCAATCCGAATGCTATGAAGAATCAAGTAGAAGTATTGAATAAATCTAACACTGGAAATGGTAGAGCAGGTTTTTCATTTGTCAAACAAAACGAAAAAAATTGGGAAGCTATTTTTTCTCAATCACTTAACAATGAGTATTACTCAGGAGAAATAGCTGGTCTGGAGCAAAAAGAACAAGCCAATGTAGAATTGCCATTTGAAAAACAGAATATAGAAATCATAGGTCGTGCTACCCAGATATTAAATAAATTTATCGTATTGCCTACCAATCAGGGACTGCTTTTGCTTGATCAAAGACGTGCACACGAGCGAATTTTGTTTGATGAAATGCTTCGACTATCCCTTAAAGAAAAAATTGCTAGTCAGCGGTTATTGTTTCCGATTTGTGTAGATTTTTCTATTCAAGATAGCTTCGTACTCGAAGAAATAATGGTTGACCTCCATCACTTAGGCTTTGATATCAGTCCTATGGGCAATCAGGTCTTTGCTATACAGGGCATACCTGCAGATTTGCCGAGTGGAAATGAGAAGGAGTTGCTGATAGAATTGGTAGAAAACTTTAAACACAATTTCAAAGCCAAAAATTCAAAAAAAGAAACGTTGCTCATCTCTATATGTAAAATTTCTAGTATCAAACGCAGTCAATCCTTGACTAATGAAGAAGTGGATTATCTGTCCGAACAAATATTTCGAGTCGAAAATTATTATGTAACACCGAGCGGCAAACCGATATTCTACAACATTCCTTACCACGATATTGAAAAACACTTTTATGAATAGACTCACTCCTGCTGTAAAAAATTTAATCATTTTGAATGTAGTCATGTTTCTTCTGCGATATGTAGTGATGTATGCATTTCCAGAATTGGGTTGGGAACTTAATTCTAAGCTGGGGCTATACTACCCAGCTCATCCAGACTTTCGACCTTATCAGATTTTTACCCATTTCTTTATGCATGCCAATGAAATGCATATTGCATTCAATATGATATCGCTTTTTTCTGTTGGTTCGCTGCTGGAAAGCTATTGGGGAGCTAAAAGAGTGCTCAATTTTTATCTTATTTGTGGCATTGGGGCAGGGATCTTCTACCTCCTCGTGCAGGGAATTACACTCTATATTGAGGTTGGTACATTTTTCCCCTCAGAAGAGCAACTGTTGAACGTTTTACATATAGTAGGGTCGCCAGCAGTTGGAGCATCGGGCGCGGTATTTGGGATTTTCGCCGCAGTAGCGTTATTGTTCCCCAATTCAGAATTCTATGTTTTTTTTATTCCTTTTCCCATCAAGGCAAAATATTTATTGTATGCCGCAGTTATTATAAGTGTGCTGTTAGGATTAGCAAATTTAAAAGGTGACCATATTGCTCATTTTGCTCATCTCGGCGGCATATTGACAGGTTATATTCTTACGAAATTTATAAACAAAGATAAACGGAGATTCTATTAAAAATTATGTGGGGGGCTATCTATCAGTTTTTTAAACGCATCAAGAATTTACTTATTCTCGGTATCTACTTGTGCTTTGTTTTGAGCATGTTAGCACAGATTGTTTCGCCAAGTCTAAGTGTTTTTTTTGCACCTTTTGGCTTGCTCTTTCTCCCATTATTCCTCTTAACTCTGACCATTGGAGTTATTTACTTTAGACGAAATAAGTGGATAGCTATTAGCGCCATCATTTTGGTAGCTTTTTCATTTAAATTTCTAGGTAACTCTATAGCTCTAAATTTTAATCAAGAAAAAAAAGGCTTGAAAGTAATGAGTTGGAATGTCAAAAATTTTGATTTGTATAATTGGACAAAAAATCAAGAAACTCGTCAAAAAATGCTGACACTTATTGATTCCCAAGACGCAGATGTGTTATGTTTTCAAGAGTTCTATAACAACCCTAATAGCTATAATAATATTGATGCTCTGAAAAAGCTAGGCTATCAGTATATTAGTTTTTTTCCTACATTCTCCCAAAAAGATGGCGATCAATGGGGTCTGGCTATTCTATCCAAATATCAATTATCCAATTCAAAGGCTATAACGCTTAGTAAAAAATCATCATCCCTCAACCATTGTGTTCGTGCAGATTTGACGTTTGAGAACAAAAAGTATACCATATTCAATGCCCATATGCAGTCTATTCATTTAGATTATACAGATTTAAACTATATTGAAGATGTAAAGAAGGAAATTTCACTAATTGATAAGATAAAATCCTGGCATATTTTGCGTAAAATTTTAGGCGCCTATACCCACAGACAAGAACAAGTAGGTATTCTAGCAGAAGAACTAAAGGCGAGCGAGAATGTTATTCTTTGCTGCGATCTCAATGATATACCTGCTTCCTACGCCTATCAACAATTATCAAAGGAATGCAATGATGCTTTTAAGGAAAAGGGATTCGGACTGTCCCATACAATATCTATAGGGCTTCCTTTATACCGAATTGATTATATTTTTATATCGCCATCTATTATTACAAACTCCTATCAAAGAATCGAAACGGAGCTATCTGACCATCACATGGTGATAAGTTATCTCCAATAAAATTTAAATACTAGCTAAACTTATTTCTATTAAATTTGTCTATTAGAAAAAATTAAAATGAAATTAAAGATTACTTTTTGCTATTTATTGGTTGTATTTACTTTATCAACTGCCTTCGCTCAAGATGCTAAAGATTTTATCTCAAAGCATAGATTCAAACTAATGGAGGAAAAACCCCTAAAGCCGATACAGTCTGTAAAACTTAATTTAGAGATTGAAACTAAGGATGGCAAGTTTCCGGCTACATTATGGATTCTCGAAAATATGATTTATAAGTTAGAAATGGTAGAGCCTAAAGGCAAGTCCATAGAATTTATTGATCAGCAGAGCTATAAACTAATCAGTGCGAGTGGCAAAGAGAAGCAAATAGGTGAAACTAACTCTGAATTGCATTTTAGAAAAAAATTATGGTTAAATTTTTATCCACTTCTAAGTTCACGTGAAGATGCTCCTATGAAAATGCTCGAGCCAGGTATGGATATGAATGGAAACATGGCCATCACGGCTCCTGTATTAGCGGTGGACGCACCCCCATCAGAGGACCTAGACCCTAGTTTGAAAAAAATAGTTCAGCCCCTCCCTTTTAATGATATGGCTCATATCTTCTTGATAGATATGAAAACGATGCATCTTGTAAGAGTCGAAACCAGATATTTCCAAGAAGGCCAAGAAAAGTTTGACAAAGTGGTCTATGGTCCTTATGCCAAAAGTCCAGAAGGCTATTCTTATCCGACCACTTTTACCACGGCTTTTGGTAAAGCCACAGTCAAAACTATTCAATTCAATCAAAAACTAAATCCTGCGGACTTAGAAGTTAAATTTTAACGAACTAGCCTTCTGTAGCTATTCCCTTACATTTCCGGAACTTAATTTCAAATTTTCCGTTTATCATTTAAACTTAAATCAAATTTAAAACAATGAAAAAAACAAGTCTTTTATTAACTATAGCAGTCGCTTTTCAAATGCTTATGACGTCTTGTGGATACAATGATATGGTAGCCAAAAGAGAAGGCGTGGACAAAGCATGGGCCAATGTACAGTCAGCCTATCAGCGCAGAATGGATTTAATTCCTAATCTAGTATCTACCGTAAAGGGTGAAGCCAGCTTCGAACAAGAAACCTTGACCAAGGTCGTAGAAGCTAGAGCCAGCGCTACACAGATGAAAATTGATGCTTCATCGGCTACACCAGAGCAAATGATGCAGTGGCAACAAGCACAAGGACAATTAGGCTCCGCACTAAGTAGATTAATGCAGATTACAGAAAATTATCCAAACCTACAAGCCAATCAAGGTTTTCGTGATTTGAGAGACCAATTGGAGGGGACAGAAAATAGAATCAATACTGAACGCAATAGATTTAATGAAGTTGTGGCTGAGTATAATACTTTAATAAAATCAATACCTCAAAATATCTATGCAGGTTGGTTTGGATTTACAGCAAGAACGCCTTTTCAGGCCGATGCAGCTGCTGCTACTGCTCCTAAGGTAGACTTCGGAACGGAGAAAAAATAAATTTTAGCTAGTCTCTATACATGAGTCATTTTTTTACTGAGCAGGAATCAGCTAGTATCATTCAGGCTATCCATGAAATAGAAAATTTCACAGCAGGTGAACTAAGGGTACACCTTGAAGACTTATGCGAAGCAGCTCCCGTAGATAGGGCTATTGAGGTTTTCAATAAATTAGGCATGTATAATACAAGTCAAAAAACAGGAGTGCTTATCTATATTGCTAGTGAAGATCATAAATTAGCTATCATTGGGGATAAAGGTATCCATGATATCGTAGGTGACGACTTTTGGCACACTATTATGAAAAATATGCAGGAAAAGTTTAACCACGAATCTATTTATTCAGGTATATTGTACGGAGTCATAGCTGTAGGAGAAAAACTCAAGGAGTATTTTCCTGAAATGAGAAAGCCAGTGAATGAATTGAGCAATGAAATAAGCTATGGCAAAATTTAAGCAGTTTTTTATTCTTTTCATTTTACTGGGGGCATTTGGTTTTTCAGCTAAATCTCAAAATTATCCTCCTCGCCCAGAACCAGCAGTCTATGTCAATGATTTTGCTGAAATATTTCAAGACTTTCAGCGATCAGAATTAGAAGCAATGTTAATCGACTATTATGACTCTACCTCTACGCAGATTGTTGTAGTAACAATGAAATCTTTAGATGGGATGGCAGCCTCACAATATGCAGTGGAATTAGGAGAAAAATGGGGTATAGGACAAGCAGATAAAGACAATGGTGTTTTGTTTTTAATTGCCCCGAAAGAGAGGACAATGTTCATACTTACAGGACGAGGTACACAAGAAAGATTAACCGATGTTTTTATTGGGAGAATTCGCGACAATTATATTCTTCCTGAGTTTAAAGTTGGCAATTATTATAGTGGTGTACGTCTTGGCATTATTCAAATGATGAATAGATTGAGTGGCAGCTTTCAGTCTGACAATAATAGCACAGAAGATGGTGAAATTTCATTAGGACTTCTACTCATGATACTCCTCATTATTTTTCTAGTTATGTGGTTTCTAGGTAAATTGGCCAAAGGAATGAACTATAGCGAAACCTATTCAGGCAGAGGCTATAGAGATAACTGGGGAGGTGGCGGCTTCTGGGGGACTGGAGGCGGTAGCTCTTGGGGAGGCAGTGGTTCATGGGGAAGCGGCTCATCCGGTGGTAGCTTTGGTGGTGGCAGCTTTGATGGTGGTGGGGCTGGAGGTAGTTGGTAAAAAAACAAAATCAAAATGCAGCATTTTACATGTCATAATTGTGCGGTACGTTCAGAGTCTATATTCAAAGGAATACACTCTGAAGAGCTCCATCAAATTGATGCTTTAAAACAGTGCAAGTTTTACGAAAAAGGAGATTACCTTTTTCATGAAGGGGACGATCCTAAAGGAATATTCTGTTTGAGAGCAGGAAAAGTAAAAGTCTGTAAAATAGGCTCTGATGGCAAGGAGCAAATAACCCATCTTGTTCACGCAGGGCAAAATTTAGGACATCGAGCCTTATTCGCTGAAGAAAAATTTAGTGGTTCAGCAGTAGCCCTTGAAAAAGTGCATGTTTGTTTTATCCCTAGAAATTCTCTACAAGAACTAGCAAAAAAAAATCCTGAGGTAGTGTGGGCTGTTTCCAAACTTTTGGCTAAGGAACTCGGAGAGGCGGAGCGCTCTATGACCCATTTGGCTCAGGATTCTGCTCGCAGCAGATTGATTTCGGCTCTTAAAACGCTCGTGGACAACTATGGATATTCAAGAGATAGCATGACTATCAATGCCCAAGTTACTCGACAAGATATAGCAGATATAGCAGGTGCGAGTCGCGAAACAATTACTCGCCAATTGTATAATTTGCAAGATGAAAATTTGATACTTCTTTCTGGCAAGAAAATTGTCATTTTAGACAAATCCATCTTTAATGTGACCTAGCGCACATTTTTATTTTAAACGCAGGCTTACTTTTGTTTTCAGAAAAAATAAAAGTCTATGCCTATCTATCAAGAACATGGTAAAATACCATACAAAAGACATATTGTAGCTCGTCAGGCTAATGGCAATTTATATCACGAAGAACTTGTAGGTACACAGGGTTTCGCAGGAATGTCTTCCTTGGTTTACCATCTCTATCCACCTACACGAGTCAAACAAAAAGAAAAAGCTTATTCTGTCGCTCCTAAAGTAGCGAGTGAAAACAGCTTAGATTGTATGAGTTTTCAAGGATTCAACATTCAGCCAGAAAAAGACTATATTAAAAGTAGAAAAACGCTATTTGTAAATAGTGCCATGCATATAGGTCTCGCTGCACCTATGGAGAGCACGACCTATTTTTATAAAAATGCGGATGCGGATGAAATGATATTTGTGCACGAAGGTTCAGGGACAGTCTATACTATGTATGGTGAATTGAATTTCAAATATGGTGATTATATCATCATCCCACGAGGTACTGTATATCAAATTAAATTTGATACCGATAAAAATAGACTCCTATATGTAGAGAGTTTTTCGCCCATATTCACTCCTAGTCGATATCGAAATCAATTCGGACAAATGCTCGAGCACTCACCATTCTGCGAGCGTGATATCGTGCGCCCAAAGAATTTAAAAACTTACGATGAACAAGGAGAATTTGATATTTATATCAAGAAAAAGGGCATGATGTATCCCTATGTCTATGCGAATCATCCATTTGATGTAGCTGGATGGGATGGCTATCATTATCCATATATCTTTTCTATTTTCAATTTCGAACCAATTACTGGTCGTATCCACATGCCTCCACCGATTCACCAGACATTTGAAAATGCGAATTTTGTGATATGCTCCTTCGTGCCTCGACTCTATGATTATCATCCAGAAGCGATTCCTGCGCCTTATCATCATAGCAATATCGATAGTGATGAATTGTTGTACTATGTCGATGGTGATTTTATGAGTCGAAACAATATACAAAAAGGTCAAATTACCCTGCACCCAGGAGGTCTACCGCACGGACCACACCCAGGAGCCATTGAGCGAAGTATCGGCAAGAAAGAAACTGGAGAATTAGCAGTTATGATTGATCCATTTGCCCCTGTCATGATTACGGAAGAAGCGCTTAAAATAGAGGTCAAAGATTATTATAAATCATGGTTGGAAGAAAATGAGAAGTAATTAATTGCCACGAAGACACAAAGGCACAAAGAAATTTTTTAGGATCTTAGTTCCTTTGTGATAAAAGAATACAAAATATCAACTAATAAAAACAAAAAGAAATAGAGAAAAACACTTTGTGTCTTATCCCCCCTGCCTGACGGCAGAAAGGTTTAAGGCATAAAAATATAAAATAATAAACCAGACACGAAGACGCAAAACACCAAAAAAACCTTGGAGTCTTAGCGCCTTTGTGGCAAAAAAATATCAATAAATATGAATCAAGAATACGAAAAATACACACCTGAAGATCATAAAGTATGGTCACTGCTCTATGAAGAGCAAATGCGTCAGTTGCCTAACATGGCTACACGAGCCTTTATGGATGGCATCAAAAAAGTAGGATTTAAATCCCATGAAGTTCCACGATTTACTGAGGTCAATGAAGCATTAAAGAACCTAACAGGCTGGACTGTATATGTGGTGCCTGGCTATGTAGATAATTTTCCATTTTTCTCCCACCTTGGTCGCAAGGAATTTCCTGTAACTACATGGTTACGCGAAATGACAAAATTTGATTACATCGTAGAGCCTGATATGTTTCACGATGTATTCGGTCATGTTCCCTTATTGAGCGAACAATTTTTCTGTGATTTTCTCGAAGGTATGAGCGCAATAGGCTTAAAGCATATTGACAATCCGTCTGCTTTAGAATTAATATCACGAATATATTGGTACACCGTAGAGTTTGGATTGATAAAAGAAGACGGAAACTTAAGAATCTATGGTGCTGGTATTTTATCATCACCGGGTGAATCACGATACTGCCTGAGTGATGAAGCTGCTTCCATACGCTTTCCATATGATGTCGATGCTATTTTAGAATCGTATTATATCAAGGAAAAATTTCAAGAAAAATATTTTGTACTAGAATCCTATCAGCAATTGGCAGAGAGCATTCCTGATATCGATAAGAAAATTCAGGAATATGTAGATAACGATATCTATGTAGAACCCAATGCAGTATTTACAGAGAGAATAAATCGCGTATTAGCCTAAACCATTAAAATTAAAATATCAAAATGGAAAATTTAACACAAGTAAAAAATTTCGATTACGGAATACAAAAAATATTTGAAGAAGCACAAGATTTTCTTCCAATCAATGGTACAGACTATGTAGAACTCTATGTAGGTAATGCCAAACAAGCTGCACATTATTATAAAACTGCTTTCGGTTTTGAAAGCTACGCCTACTGTGGTCTGGAGACGGGTAACAAAGAATACTGTTCTTATGTAGTGAAGCAGGATAAAATAAAGTTAGTGCTAACCACACCTTTCAATCCAGATAGTGAGATTTCACATCACATACGCAGACATGGCGATGGGGTAAAAGTCATAGCACTATGGGTAGATGATGCCAGAAAAGCATTTGTAGAGACAACGAAAAGAGGTGCAGAGATAGTGATGGAACCCACTGTATTGAAAGATGAACATGGAGAAATCGTTCGCGCTTCGATAAAAACCTATGGTGATACCATTCATACGTTTGTAGAAAGAAGTAACTACAAAGGTATCTTCATGCCCGGATTTGTAAAATGGGAAAGTGAATATAACCCTGGAACCAAGGGTTTGAAATATATTGACCATATGGTAGGCAATGTAGGGTTGGGGGAAATGAATAAGTGGGCAAATTTCTATGCGAATACTATGGGATTTGCTAACTTGATAACATTTGACGATAAAGATATTTCTACCCAATACACTGCTCTTATGAGTAAGGTAATGACTAATGGCAACGGCAGAATTAAGTTTCCAATTAACGAACCAGCGAAAGGATTGAAAAAATCACAAGTCGAAGAATATCTTGATTTCTACGGAGGTCCAGGTTGTCAGCATATAGCTGTAGCTACAGATGATATTGTATTTACCATTTCTGAAATGAGAAAGTCTGGCGTAGAATTTTTGCATGTCCCGGGAACTTATTATGATACTGTTCCAGCACGTGTCGGTGAAATAGCAGAAGATTTAGAGATACTAAAATCCCTAGGTATCATGGTGGATAGAGATGAAGAAGGCTACCTCCTACAGATATTTACCAAGCCAGTGGAGGATAGACCTACTTTGTTTTTTGAAATTATTCAGAGAAAAGGTGCGAAGTCATTCGGCAAAGGAAACTTCCAAGCTCTCTTTGAAAGTATAGAAGCTGAGCAAGAAAGAAGAGGAACATTATAAGTGGTCAGTAGTCAGTAAAAAGGGTATGGGAGGAAATTGTAACAAAGATTGTGCAAACTGCGGTTGTATTGATGATAAGCCTATGGTAGATCGCATCACAGATAAATATCAAAAGCTAGGACAAAATCCCGATGTATATTTAGAAGGTCTGCTATGGAGCACACCTATCACCTACTGGGATTATGTGATGACTGATAGTTTACTGAATCTACAAATTCAGCGTACCACTCTTCCCGATGAAATGGTGTTTATTGGCTATCATCAAATCAATGAATTATTGTTTAAGATGATTCTTTGGGAGATTCGTCAGGTTTTTGAAAAAGAAACTGTGAGTGATAATTTCTTTATTGAAAAGCTAAAACGTATCAGTCGCTATTTTGATATGCTGTCATCTTCTTTTGATGTGATGGGCGATGGTATGGAACGTGCGCAGTATGAGAAATTCAGAAATACCTTGACCCCAGCTAGCGGATTTCAGAGTTGTCAGTATCGGCAAATAGAATTGGCATCGACTAGTGCCATAAATTTGATCGATAATCGTTTTCGAAAAGATTTTGACCCGAATGGAAGTGCTGAAGACATTTATGAACACCTCTACTGGCAGGCAGCGGGCAAAGATTATACAACGGGAGAAAAATCACTTTTGATAAAACTTTTTGAAAAGAAATATAAAAAACAATTAATCGAAGACATAGAATGCGGAAGAGAAAACAATCTGTATTCTAAATTTCTATCATTAAGTGATGAAGCTAAAAATAATTCTTCCTTGATAGCCATGATGCGCCACTATGACTATACCGTCAATATAGAATGGGTCATGGCGCATTATAATGCAGCAGCTAAGTATCTAGGAGATAGTGCTGCTACAGGAGGTAGTCACTGGCAGAAATATATGCATCCAAAATATCAACGGAGAATATTTTTCCCTAGTCTATGGAGTACAGAAGAAATTGAAAATTGGGGACAAGATTGCTAAACGATAAATTAGTATAGTTAAAATGAAATTATTAGATTATATATTAATTGAACCACGCTATGGCTGGACAGATGCGAATGGTGAGTTTGTAAGACCTACTGTGGGGCAGATGTTGTCTGAATATTTTTATCGCATCAATATTTTTAGAGACTCTAAAAACTGGTTCCCGCTTTTTGCTTGGGTGCTTGTTTGGATTTTGATTCCTGTATTCTTGCTATTTATATTCAAATATTTTACCATTGGATTGGCTATAGCGGCATTCTTGTATGGTTTGGTGCTGATGGCAAGTCATGGTACAATGTGGTATCATCGCTATTCCACCCATAGTGCTTTTGTATTTAAAAGTAAATTTTGGAGATTTATTAGTCAGCATTTGGTTATAAAAATGATACCTGAAGAGCTTTATGTCATATCACATCACGTCCATCATGACCGATCTGACCGACCGGGAGATCCTTATAATGCTTTTGGAGGATTTCTTTATTGCTTCTTGGCAGACACGAATCATCAATTGATGAATAGAAATTTATCATCTGATGACTATAAGATAGTTTGCAAGATGATGGAGCATACCGGTTGCCAGCTCAATAGTTATGAAGCATATCAAAAATATGGAACCATAGTATCACCTTGGTATATTCTTTGGAGTTGGATACTTAATTGGTTGTTTTGGGGTACATTTTTTTACTTCCTTGGCGAGTGGATACCTGTTACTGGTGGCGGATGGGCATTAGTGACAGCCATGTTCGCAGGTACTTTTGTGTGGGCTGTCGGCATTCGTACGTTTAACTATGGAGGACATGGTGCTGGCAAAGGTAAAAAAGCTTGGGGTGATTCAGATTACTTTCGAGGCGATTATTCTATTAATCAACTGTGGCCAGGATTTGTAGCTGGCGAATGGCATAACAATCACCATGTCTATGGAACGAGTGCCAGAGCAGGCTTTCTACCATATCAGCTGGATTTGCCTTTCTGGTATGTGAAATTAATTAATTTTTTAGGAGGAATAGAATCGTATCGAGATAATAAAGCGGAGTTTTTGAAATATTATTATGAACCATATAAGCAAACTGGAAAATATGTAGAGCAAACCAATTTGCCCAAAGACTACGCAGAAAATTGACTTCAGATAAGCTATTCTTTATGGAATAGTGATTTTCATATTTTTAAATTTGGTAAAGGACGAGCCTCGTGATTTCACGGGGCTTTTCTGATTCGTGTTAGAACTATTTAGAATCCTAAATTATACCGTTTGGAATTCTGTAATAGTCCTCACGATAGCTATCGGGACGCTACGCTCCAAAGGACTAAACACAATTTACCACTCTATACATATAAAACACATCGAACTATTTTATATGTAAGATTGGTATTGCGCTTAAAACATAGAGTCAAATAAACTCTGTCCTTCTTCTTTTTTCTCTGGTTCAGATTCTTTCTTTTTCTCTGGAGTATCTTCAGGATTAGCTCTTGGATCTTTTGGTTGATCTTCATCTTCGCCTTCTTCACCCTCTTTTTTTTCTGTTTCTTCAGGCTTAGTTTCTTGCGTTTTTTCTTCCTTAGAAGCCTCTGGTTGTATTTCCGGTTCTGCTGTTTTCTTTACTTGCTCCAGATTTGGCGCCTTTTTATTCTCATTAGAAAATTCTTCTAACTCAACTCCTTTTTCTGCCTTCGCTTTTTGTAAGGCAGCTTTCTGATCTTCCAGTGCCTTCAGCTCTGCCTCCAGAGCTTTTAATTCTGCCTCTTCGGCACTGAGTTGTTTTTTCTCTTCTTCTTCCAAAGCTTTTAACTCAGGTGATTTATCGTCAATGATTTCTGTACCTTTGAGTTCTTTCTCAGATGGTTTTTCTTTATCTGGATTTGGCGCAATTCGTTTTTCATCTTCATTATATTTCCCACCTTTAGTCATTCTTTTTACAAAGGCATCTACTTCGTAGTTGCTAGCTTGCTTATAGAGATAATATTCACTAGCAGATTTTCTAATAGTCCTTTTTCGCGAATCTAGTTGATTTATCGATCCGTTTACAAATTCATTAGATGTGAGGATAGATAATTCGCCATCGCTATAACTCATGTAAAGCCATTCTTTATTCTTGGATTTCATGTAAAAGGTAAAATAGTCGAAAATTTCTCCATATCCTATTTCTAAATAGCCTTGCGTAAGTTTGTTCATAGGCATACCACCGAAAATAGCCACTCCGAATTCTGGCTTGGATCTAAATGCTACATCTACTTTATCATAATCCATGATAAGATCTGTAAATAGGATATTGAATGGGGTGTATTTAGGACCACTTTGAATATTAATTCCTTTTTCTATATCAGCATAAAAACTTGTATAATCTTTTGAGTGGCATAGTTCATTCAATGCATAGCGAGTTTCTTTCTTACCATATAGAATTTCCTTATTTTCTGCAAATTCGGTAGCAATAAAATTAGCTAAAGAGTACATGACCTTTTGATCAAGTGAGACATGCAAGCCAGCTCCTCCAAAAAATTTATATGTGGTCTCATTGAGGTTATTTTGCATAGTACCCGCCAATATGAAGGGAATTCCTCCGATTTTAAGTGATGGATTTATCTTTGCTTCTGCTGTGATAGTGCCTTCAGCATCGCTGTAATCTATTTTGACGCCTTTAGAGGCGCCACTCAAAATACGTGCTGAATCTCCGAATAGGTAATGGTTGTCTATAGGTTGGTGTTTGATAACGCCTCTGCCATCTAAGGCAATGTTATCTGATTCTCCTTTTAGTGGAGCTATGAGACCCGTATACCAACCGGTATGGGTTTCTCTATCAATAAAAAATCCTGTGTAGAGATCTTTTTCGTTCTCTGCTTTCAACTCTTTTTTGTACATAGATAGCTCCGCTACATTGATTTCATTGTCCACCGCAAACCAGTTCGTTTTATAGCTGGGATTTGTAAATTCTATGCGCTGCATACCTTCAAAATGCGGATACTTCTTGTTTAAAAAAATATGCACATTCCCATGGAAATCAGTGTTTCTATAAATTTTAAGATTTTGAGTTTTTTCCACTTTCCCTATACCTTCTATGGTATAGGCATATTGTATACGTTTCGCCTTTCTTTCCAAAGGCAGTTCTTTGCGATCTACTCGTATCGAATGTAATTTAATAGGGTGAACTTGATTGCTGACTATAAGATTATACTCCCCAAAGCCTAGAATATCATTTTTGCCTTTAATGTCTATGGTAGCTTTTTCTATGAGGTGATATTTATTCAATGTATCACCTTCTATGGTCGCATTTTTTAATGTCTCCATTTTAGCTTCTGGAAAAATATTCACCTTACCTCCATCAGGAATCACCTTAGAGTCCGCTATTAGTATTTCCTCTACCCCATCCATTTTTATAATAGATGATACCATATTATACTCAGCTTTTTGACAATAAAATGACAAGCTGTCTTGCATAGGGTGAGTGGACGTAAACCGTGAACCTTTCGTACCTTCCTTGGCGCTAAAGGTCAATATCTTTTTATTGATGTCCCAGCGAAATTCATTGATTTCTCCCTTGTACTGATTGTATGCAAAGTCTGTAGAAATATCCTTGTCATTGGATTTGAAGTCTCCAATTTTAGTTTCAAAATTCATGAGACAACTTACATTTGGAGTCTTAAATGTAATTTTGTTTCCTAGACTTTTAATTTCCATAGATGAAGTGTCGGCCTTCATCGTCGTAGATTTAAATCGCATCTGATTCGATGTAATTTTCGCCTCTTCGAAATCAAGAAACCCATCGCCTGATAGTCCACTATTTTCTAAAATAAGTAATCCATGCATTTTCGTTCCGCCATTGAACATGTCGAAGGGATTTCGTTTTGTAGAGGCTAGTAACATACTGTCTGAATAGGGTCTCCAAGCCACTAATGCACTGTCAGCAGCCATTTGAGGGTATTCTACTAGACCTTTTTGTTCTTTCATATCTATGGTTTTTGCTAGTAGATGGGACTCATCTGGAAAGTACATTATACTATCTGAGCTCATAGTTGTGGTCATGTAGGTTAAATTTCCTTTACCCACAAGCCCAGAATTGCTAAGTTTTATGGAACCTATAAAGTTTCCTTTGCCTTTGTAGTTCTTATAACCAGCAGCAGGAGTTTGTGTGGTAAATCCTAGAGATAGATCTTTTTGAATGACTAGTTTTTCTTTAAAGGGTTGGAAAACATCAGCAGAATTTAATTCTCCATCATAAAATAATGTGCTAGGATCGAAATGAAGAAGGGAATCTTTTTTAAATGGAAAAACTTTAAAGAAGAAATCGTCTCTCTTATATCTGCCGCCATAGATATTAGGATTGTCATAGTAAACATACGAATTGGCATAGGATATCAGCTTGGGATACATTCTTGCCATCTCTTTTCCAGATCGATTAAAACGACCATTGATTAGAATTTGTCCTTTAACTTTTTCAATAGTAGATTTTAATGGTTGTAACAACTCCTGACCAGTTGTAGGATCTTCACCATCGGGAATGTTAATTTTTACTTTATCTATGCTATCTGATTTGATAGAAAAGCTATCGTAGTTAAATCCATATCCATCTCCATATAAGTCTAGACGACCTGCGAGTAATTTTCCTGAGAAACCTAATTGTCTATTTTTTCCTATTTCCGTATTAGAGGTTTTGTATGGATAGGCATGAACATACGTCGAGTCATTGAACGGTATATGAGCTACACTATTCACCGAAATTTTTCTATTGTTTGTAGAAAATTTGCCAATACTTTTTTCTCCGTAACCTTTGAAGCGCAATAAATCATAGTCGATTTCTTTCTTATAGGCTTTTAGGTAAAAATTTACCTTTTCAGCATTGATACTGATAGTCTGGTCGGTACTGCTATAATTGACAAACCCATCTTTTTCTAAGGCAAATACAGCCGGAAGAACACTGGAACTAGAAAATGATGGGCCATAAGCGGCCACGTAATCATTGAGTGGTATGGAATAAGAGCCATTTTTACTCAATCTGGCTAAAATGCTCAATGGATTTACTTCTGCCGATGCTGTTCTAGCCTGACTATAGGTCTGCATATCAAAATTATTTTCAGAGATAAATCTTGAAGCATTTTTGCCGCGCCCTACGAGCATGCTAAGGTTCATATCATCCTCATCTATTTTCCAAGTGAGCATTTCAGCATCAAAGGCCATATTGTGGTAGCTGCTTCGGTATCTGGCTTTGCCAGAACCGTACT
This sequence comes from Chitinophagales bacterium, assembly GCA_016787225.1. NCBI lineage: Bacteria > Pseudomonadati > Bacteroidota > Chitinophagia > Chitinophagales > Chitinophagales bacterium. Next base: position 143,632 of record JAEUUY010000011.1, on the reverse strand, counting down.
CCTCTCCCAATATGGTGATTAATTTTTTATCTACCTCATATTTTACGGATGCAAATGGATGGGTTAGAGAATCCTTGTCAGCATAGATTCGAACTCTTGATTTATCCATTCGGATATACATGCCACGCTTGAATAAACAGCTCAATCCCTCGGCTTCTAATAATTTTTTTGAATTGGCTAGATTGTAAATAACTACTTTGACCGCTGATCCATCTTCAGAACCTACGACGACATCGGGTCCTTTCATGACAAAGCCTCCGCTCATTCTCAGGTTTGCCGCTATCTTATTATCAAACGAATAGGTTTTTAAATAGGATGTAAACTGCGGGTATTTCACCGTGGTGAAGTCTTGTTCTTTGGTGATTTTATCGACTAATTTGCCCATAATAGGCTTAGGGAAATATTCTGGATAATTGAGCATCACAGAGTCAATAACATACTCAGGTTTGCTCATATCTATCTTGTATCGACCGAAACTGGCGCTGACTTCACTCGCAGCAAATCCAACTCTTTCCCAGTTGATGACACCCATATTACCTGTCCACATTTTTTCCATGATATTGTACTCTCCACTCGTATTGAAAATGTAAACGGTATCTGTTCGAAAGAATCCCTTAATGGTCGTTTGTGGCACTTTGACAATAAAATTCCCTTTGTCATAGGCAAAACTTAAATCTTTTGTAGCAATTTGATAGGTCTTGGACTTTTCGGCTATTAGAGCATTCTGACCGAATAAATCATTTGAGAAATCAATAAAAATTTTGAAGTCACGATTATTTCCCTTTTTGGCATTATCTAGAATTCCCTTGACAAAAAGATACCAGCGGTCTTGAAATTTTTCATCAAAACCAGAATTGGTAGCACTCAAACTAGCAGAGATAAAATCTTTGTACATGGGATATACATTCATCTTGCGGCTATGCATGGCATTGAGTATATCGCACATTTTATTCAGCTGATAATCATTGATTTTTTTAGCCTTGAACTCTTTCTCCAGCTTATCATAGAGCTCCTTCAATTCGTCGTGCTGATTTTCTTTGAATAGCACACCTAACTGCTTCATGAAATTTTCTGGCTGCGGATCGAAGTATTTTTCGGTTTGAGCGAAAAGCGAAAAGTGAAAAGTGAAAAGCAGGAGATACAATATTCTCTTACATATCACTTCCATTGACCAATCCCGATAGCTATCGGGACTTTCAACTTTCAACTTTAAACTTTTAACTTGCAACTTGTAACTTGTAACTTTCATCTATTATCTTTTAACTAAATAAAGGCATGCCCAATCATTCTCGATACTCGATTCGATGAGGGCGAATTGATATTGATTATATTTTTTTTCGATGTCTTGGATATCTTTTGAATAAAATCCGCTTAACAACAAATGTGAATTTTTATGACTATACTGGTTTATCTTAAACGCACTGTCGAGCAATATATTTTTAGTGATATTGGCTATGATAATATCGAATTTGTCATTAGGATTAAGGAAACCACTTAATTCGCATTCTTCAATCGTTCCATGGTGGAAGTTCAAATTCGAACATTGATTGATACTCGCATTTTCTATCGAATTGTGATAAGCCCATTCTTCATTATCATTTCCTAACACGCTCTCTACACCCATTTTCTCTGCCATGATAGCCAATATGCCTGTTCCGCTACCATAGTCCCAAACAGTTTTGCCACTAAAATCCAATTTCTGCATCATCTCCATCATCTGCTTCGTAGTCTCGTGGTGCCCTGTACCAAAGCTCATTTTCGGGTCGATGACGATTTCATTTTCCACGGGCAATGGCTTATGAAAAGAGGCGCGCACACCCCATAAATTATCGAGAATGGTGATGGGCTGAAAAGACTTTTCGTAAGTCTCGTTCCAGTTGATATCAGGTTCGTCTTCTATGTCGTATTTATCACACAGATTGATTTCTGTGAGGATTTCTTTCAAATCATCCTTGTTTTGTAAACGACTGTCATAGGAAAAAATCAACTGCTTATCCTCCTGTACCACCGATTCAAAATTGCTCTGAAAATTCAGTATAGCTATGGCATGCTCTTGGTTTTCTTCCCCTTCGATAGGCAGCACCAATTTATAATATTTAGACATAAGGCAAATATAGAGAAATAGCGAGATGGAAGGAAGTGGGTTTTCCACCGATGGCGCTGAACTGATGTCTATTGACGCCTGTGTAGAAGATTAATACTTATATTTGTAGCACATTAAAACCTAAAGTGAATAACAAAGAAGCAGCTTTACAGACAATTAAAGAGTTAGTCAGGAGATTTGATGAGCAACTGCCTGTGCTCAAAATCGGTAAATATAAAGATCATAATCTAAGACAAGAGTTTCTCAATCCCCAATTATAAAATTGTACGCTTAAAATGATGAAAGAACAAATCAAGCGAAAAATAGACCACTTTGAAGATAAAATCAATGAGCTTGTGTATAAGCTGTATGACTTGACGGAGGAGGAGATAAAGATAATTGAATTAAAGGAACATTATAAAAAATAATGACTAATGGTAGTTTCTAAAATTAATACTCAAATCACTATTGATTTTCTAATGAAAAAGAGAGAAAATCAATATTTTGAACGTAAAGGCATAGGTGAAAAGGATGCTAGTCATTCAAAAATTGCTAATGAACTGATTGGCATGCTCAATGCAGATGGGGGTGTATTGGCATTTGGAGTTGGTAATGATGGTACAATTCAGGATCTTTATAGTATTGAGGAAAAACTAAGCGACTATAGAAGTTTATTTTTTGACTTCATAGTTCCACAAGGGAATATTAAACTAGAAGAAGTAGAAATCGAAGGTCGTCTCATTTTTCTTTACCATGTAGAACAAGATATTGAGAGAGTTTTTAAAAGAAAAGATAATGAAGATATATTCTTAAGAGTTGACGATAAAAATAAACAACTTGACCGAGATGCTGTAAGAAATCTTGAATACGACAAACAGATAAGAAAATATGAAGATGAAATAGATGTTGAATTTGAACTTCAGGATTTTGATTTTAAATTATTAGATAGATATAAAGAAAAACTAAATTTCAAAGGAGATGTATTCGACTTACTTGAAAAACGGCATTTAGCAATCAAAAAAGATGGTGAATATAGAATCAAAAAAGCTGGTATTTTGCTTTTTGCCAAAGACCCTGAAAAATATATAACCTCTGCTTCTCTAAGGTACATAAAATATGAAGGTACTGAAGCCAAGACTGGAACGGAACTTAATGTCGTAAAAGATGTAAGATTTGAAAATAATATACCTTGGATTATCGATTCAGTTAAAAAATTTCTCATTGCTACTCTCAAAGACTACTATTTTTTGGACTTAGAAACGGGGAGATTTAACAAAGTTCCGGAATACCCTGAAGAAGCATGGCTTGAAGGTATTGTAAATGCACTTTGTCATCGTTCCTATAATGTTCAAGGTAGTGCTATTTATATAAAACATTTTGACGATAGACTTGAAATTTCAAATAGCGGGCCATTGCCTGCACAAGTTAATGTAGAAAATATAAGAACAGAAAGATTTTCAAGAAATCCGAGAATTGCAAGAACTCTAGAGGATATGGGATTTGTGAGACAACTGAATGAAGGCGTTTCAAGAATATACCAATCTATGGAAAAATCAATGCTTTCTATACCCGAATATGTAGAGAAAAATGGAAACGTTTATTTAACCCTACGAAATAAAGTGAGTAAACATACTAAAACAATATCCGACTCAATTCTCACAAAAATTCATGAAAACTGGCATTTTTATAATGACACTCAGAGGAGAATACTACAATATCTTTTTTATCACAATCAGGCAACTTTAAGTGAATTGATAGAAGCAACTCATATTCATGAAAAAAATGTTCGACAGTATTTAAATCATTTTATTGAAATTGAAAATATTTTAGACCGATTAAGCAATAAACAAAGAGATAAGAATGCTAAATACGCGTTTAAAAAACTCTAGAATCTACTTAAGGAATGTAATTAAATTAATTTATAATAAAGAATATCAATACTTTAAGAAAATTAAGGAACGTTTTCTACCTTTTAAGGAACGTTTATACGGATATCCATTAGTTATTAACTTGAAGATATGATCAACTGCTAAATTTATCCTAAGAATTAACTGTATTTTCTCTCCTCTCGACTTCTTTCTCGTCTTCCTCCTCTACCGCATAATTAAGCTATAATCTCTGTGGCTCGTTCCTGCTATTCTGTATCCTTCCACTTCCCCCTCGACAGTTTCTTTATCGCCTCTTTCTTTTTATTTCGAATAATTTTGGTTTTAAATCTACCATCATAGAAGCCTTGCTCCTTGGCTTTCTCACGGTTTTTACTTTCTATATGGAGGTAGAGTTTGGACTTCTTCTTTTTCTTAGTGCCCATATTGTGAAAAAAATTGAAGGCCAATGATACCTACTAAAATGAGAAGTAAAAATCCTATTTGTCTGAGACTAATATTTTCTTTAAAGTAAAACACATCAATCATGGCTTGAAGCAAGAGCGCCAATCCCATCCATACTGCATAGCAGATAGCGAGTGGTATCGTCTTTAGAGCCATGGTGAGAAAGACCATATTCAGAATGCCAAAAATAATATAGGTGCAGAGTGGCAGAAATGCTATGCCAAATTTCTGAGAAAAAAAGCCATTGCGACGCAGGCGTATTTTGATATGTCTAAAGTTGAGGAACTTTAGCGATGAAGCCCAGAGGGTTTCACAAAGAGAAGCCAACATGACACTAATCCACGCTATCATCGATTTCGATTTCTACAGGTTGAATGGATTTGGGTTTGGATAATTTCATGCCGAGTATGCCTGCCAAAATACAAGCAATAAATAGATGCTGAATAGCCTGCATAGGAATTTGATATAAAAATACATCTACAAGTACCTGAAGTAAAAGTGTCAAGCCCATCCAGGCAGCATATACTATAGACATTGGGAGCAGTTTGTATGCTTTGGAAATGACAATGGCTATGATCAGTCCGAGTATGAAATACGCTAGAATGGGTACAATTTGGCTAAAAAATGCCATATTCCAAACCTTACCTTGACTTATTAATTCAAAAGCTTTGCCGAAATCAAGTATTTTGAGCACAATGCCCCAGAGGGTTTGCAGCACTACAGCTATTAAAATATATATCCAAGCTCTCAAATCAAATAAGTCTGAATTAAAGAATAAAAACGAAATTTGTAACTTGCAAATGTCGTTACTCTATAACTTCAAAATTAATACGGAATCATCAACTGCCTAGATAAAAAAGCAAAAAACAAATGTCCGTCAAGTCATTTCTATTTTTTAAATACGCCCAATGGAAGGTAAGGAAAGAGTTAAAGACCCACGCACGGGCAGGATTTTATCAAAATAAATTCCTTATCCCATGGCTGCGGGAAAATAAAAATACAGCGTTTGGTATCGAACATAATTTTGAGAACATAAAAGATATTTCCACTTATTGGTCAAGGATTCCTATTCGAAACTATGAAGATTTTCTACCTTATATAGAAAAAATCAAACAAGGCAATTCTCAAGTACTGACAAAGAAAGATCCTCAATATTTCAGCCTGACTAGTGGTACCATTGCTGGCAGTAAATATATTCCAATTTCCAAGGCAGGAATACAACATCAAATAGAAGCCGCAGTAAAGGTATTGTGTTTTTATTCTGTAAACAGTGGTCATGCAGATTTTATGAATTATAAAATGATATTCTTGCAGGGAAGTCCTGCCTTAGATTATAGCTTTAAAATTCCTTCTGGAAGGCTTTCTGGTATTGTTTATCATCATATTCCCAAATTTTTTCAACGAAACAAATTGCCGAGTTATGAGGTGAATATTATTGAGGACTGGCAGACCAAACTAACTAAAATAGTGGAGGAGACCTATCGTGAAGATATTTCTATTTTAGGTGGTATTCCTCCGTGGTGCTTGCAGTATTTTGAGAAACTATTAGATATATCGAAAACAAAAAACCTTAAACAACTCTATCCTCATTTGACCATGTATATGCACGGTGGTCTTGATTTTAGTAATTACAAAGCCAGTATGATGCGTGTCCTCGGTGCCGATATACCCTGTATGCAAATATTTCCTGCATCGGAAGGTTTTTTTGCGCTACAGGATAGAATGGCTGCAGAAGATATGTTATTGCTACTAAATCAGGGTGTTTATTATGAGTTTAGGTTATATCCTAATGAAGGCAATACTACAATTACCTTAGAGGATGTGATCGTCAATACACACTATGAACTTATTATTACGAATAATAGCGGTCTGTATCGCTATGCTATAGGTGACCTTATTGAGTTTACATCTATAAGACCTTATCGTATAAAAGTAGTAGGTAGAACTAGGCAGTTTATTTCTGCTTTTGGTGAACATGTGATAGCTTATGAAATAGAGAGTGCTATGGCTGCTGCTAGTAAATCATTAAATATAGAGGTAAACGACTATTATGTATACCCTGATGTAAATAGGAAACAATACGTGTGGCTGGTGGAATTTCACTCTGAACTTTCAAAAGCTATACTAGCTGCTCTGACTCATCAACTCGACAAAAATTTAGCGAGTTTAAATAAATATTATGCTCACTTATTGTACGGGAAAATTATAAGTTCATGTCGCATTATATCGGTATGCAGAGGATTTTTTAATTTGGAAAGAGAAAAGGCTGGGAAACTAGGCGGGCAGAACAAAGTAGTACATCTAGGCATGAAAAAAATTTATGCACATAACTAGCAGAACATCAATAAGTATATAGTTCTAAAAAAAAAATATAAAAAAAAACGAATCATTTTTTTGCTTTCCCTATATATTTGCATAAACAATTTAAAACTTATATTAAATCATGAAAAAAATCTTTTTAATTCTTGCAACAATCGTTCTTGCAAATTCAGCTTATTCACAAGCAGCAGCAGGCCTTAGAGGTGGATTAACTTTAGCAGATGGCGCTACTTATTTTGGTCCAGGTGCTTCTTTCCAGTATGGAATTAACGAAAACATCGTTATTGGTCTTAATTTTGATTATCAGTTTGGAAGCGGTGGTGCTTCTTTGATGAACATCGAACCAAGATTTGATTATTATTTTAATTCTGCTTTCAATGGTTTTCACGCTGGTACAAACATCTCTTACTTGAGAAGTTCAGTTACTATCCCTGCAATTTCATTCGGTGGTGTTGTATTGTTCCCTGAGCAAACAGTATCTGCTGGTCAGATGGCTATTGGTGGTTTAGCTGGTTACACACACCCACTTAGTGATGCTATGTTTGTAGACGTATCTTGCGGTGGTGCTTACATGTTAGATGGTAAAGCATTTGCTGTTAGACCTACTCTTACATTTGGTTACAAGTTCGGAGGTAAATAATTATATCCTCTTTAATTTAAGAAAAGCCACCTCTTTGTAGGTGGCTTTTTTATTTTTCACAAATTATTATTGAAAATTATGAAAATAAAATTACAAGTTATTATACTTTCAATGGTTGCATTCTTTCATGGTCATTCACAGAATCAGTTAGTTTCTGTAGGATTTGGACTAGGTCGGTCATTTCAAGAAAATTCGGGTTTTTCCTATGGAGGTCAGTTGAGCTTATCCTCTTCATTAGATTCGTCAAAAGCGTTGACCGTAGGAATAGGATACAGTAAAAGCATAAAATATAAAGAAATATCGGCATTTTCATTTGGACTAGGACTCGATTTTTATTCGCAAGAGGTTTTCAAGGGGTTACATATTGGTCCTTCTGCTACCCTAGGTTTACAAAGTCCTGGCAATTTCAAACTTTTCACAGTTGGAGTGGGGTTAGGACATGTCATAAATGCGGGGTCAAATGTAGTTATTGATCCTAGTATTGGGTTAGGGTACACGTTTGTAATGGGCTATAGTCAATATAATGCGTTGGCAATGAGTGGAGTGGTGGCGATTGGATTTGTTTTTTAGCCAATTTTATTTTATTTTACTTAGTTTTGCACTCGCTTTTAAATAAAGCCTTCGTATAGAAGTTGTTCAATACCGGGTTTTTTCTATGATAGGTTTTATTTTCTAGCATTGAATTAGAATTTTTAAACTTTAGAAAAATGACTTTTGAACAATTAGGACTTGGGTCCGAAACGCTTCGCGTTTTATCAGAAATGAATTTTATAACTCCGACTCCGATTCAGGAGCAGGCCATTCCACATTTGCTTGATGGTGACGTAGATCTAATGGGTTTAGCTCAAACAGGTACAGGTAAAACTGCTGCTTTTGCTCTACCTATAATAGAAAAACTAGATATCAATATTCGCAAACCTCAAGCACTGATATTATGTCCTACAAGAGAACTTTGCTTGCAGATAACCTCCGACATTGAAAAATTCACCAAATATCATTCACAGGTTCGGACTGTAGCCGTATATGGTGGAGCTAGTATCGGTATGCAGATCAAAGACTTAAGACGAGGAGTTCAGATAGTAGTAGCTACACCAGGTCGATTGATAGACATTATTGACAGGGGTGAAATCAATTTTGAAGCAGTAAAAATAGCCGTGCTCGATGAGGCAGATGAAATGCTGAATATGGGATTTAAGGAAAGTATAACGCAAATACTATCTAATACTCCTGATGAGAAAAACATTTGGCTCTTTACCGCTACCATGCCCAAAGATATCAAAATGATAGCTAAAAAATACATGGAAAACCCTATAGAAGTGGCTGTAGCTGTCAATAAGAGTAATGAAAACATAGATCATCAATATTATCTCATAAATCCTAGAGACCGCTATGCCACACTCAAGCGTATCGTGGACTATTACCCTGATATTTTTGGTATTGTGTTTTGTCGTACAAAAAATGAAACCAAGGATATAGCAGACATGCTCATAAAGGATGGTTATAATTCGGATGCATTGCATGGCGATTTAACTCAGCAGCAGCGAGATATTGTTATGAACAGATACAGAGAGAAATCACTCCAGCTGCTCATAGCTACCGATGTGGCTGCTCGTGGTATAGATGTAAGCGATGTCACCCATGTGATAAATTATGCTCTACCAGATGATGTCGAAAACTATACCCACCGAAGTGGTCGTACTGCCCGTGCTGGTAAAAAGGGAATTTCAATAGCTCTTGTAAGCAAGCGTGAAATGCAAAGAATTTTTGAGATCGAAAGAATAATCAGTAAGAAGTTTGAACGTGTAATGGTTCCTACTGGAAATGAAGTCTGTGAGAAACAACTCTTTGCTATCATGGAGCGTGCGCATAATGTCGAAATCAATGAAGAACAGATGGAGCCATTTATGGACAGAATCAATGCGGAATTTGAAGAAATGACGAAAGAAGAGGTAATAAAGCGATTTGCTGCCTTAGAATTTAATCGTTTCCTAAACTATTACAAAGAAGCGGAGGATCTCAATATTAAAGAGGAGCGAAGAGACAGAAGCGAAAGGGGCATGGATAGAACGGATAGAGGAAACAGGGACCAAAATACACGTCCTCGAAATGAGCAAGGAGGTATATTGCCACAGAGAGGATATGTTCGTTTCTTTATCAATATAGGCAATCTGGATAAAATAGGAAAAGGAGAGTTGTTAAGATTAGTATGTGATCATTCAGGAATAAGAGGTTCTAGTATTGGTCGAATTGACATGAAAGATAAATTTTCATTTTTTGAGGTCGAATCCCGATTTAAAATAGATGTATTGAAAAACGCGCGTTCTATGGAGCACAAAGGTCGCGGTCTTCGCGTGGATGTAGCTAGCGAGAATGCTGGAGATTCTAATAGTACTAATTTTAGTAGATTCGAAGGTAGAAGAAATGAAAATAGAGGTAGCAGAGATTTTTCTGCCACTAGATCAAGAGACAATAATGATAAAAAATCTTCAGGATATGGTCAGAAAAGGTCTTATTCTAAAAAAGATGATAACTTTAAATTAGACTTCAAGTTTGATGGAGGTATTTAAATACACTTCCAAATAATATCAGCTGCATCATTCCAATTATAACGTGCTGATTGAGCGTATGTATTCAAGGTAAGTGTACGATACAATTCTTTATTCGATACTATCTTAGTCATAGCGTTTGCTATTTCTTCAGTTACATTAGGATTCACTAGAATTGCTGCTTGCCCGGCTACCTCTGGCATCGAAGACACGTTTGAGCATATTACAGGCACCCCACAGGCTAATGCCTCTACGATAGGTACTCCAAATCCTTCATAGATAGATACTAAAACCAATGCTATAGAAGCACCTATCCATTTGGCTATGATTTCAGGACTAGAGTGAGGAATTTCAATAACGTCATTTCTATATTTCATTTGAAGTAAGTAGTCTTTTACATCCTTATAATTCCAATTTCTACCTATCAATACAAATTTAGTATTAGCCTGGGTATGCGTTTTATATTTTTCGAAAGCTTGTAACATTCGCACAACATTTTTTCGCGGATGAATAGAGCCAACAAAAATGAAATAGTCGCAGTTATTAGTATTTTCACTCTTAAATTGTTTAATAGCATCTTCAGACATTGGTAGATATGCATCTGAGGCAGCATTGTTAGAAACTACTATTTTATTTTCTGGACAGTGATAGAAATTTATTAAATCATGCTTGGATGAATTGGATACCGTCACGATTTTTTCGGAGACAGAAATGTATTGGGGTATATAGTGACGAAAGAATTTTTCAGTTAGCCAACTCACCTGACCATCAAATAGTGCAAAAGCAATATCATGAATTCCTGTTATTTTTTTGCCCTTCCATCGAGTAGTTGTGTAGGTATCCAGAGAAACGAAGACATCGGGATTGAGCTTATTTAAAATTCGTGGAACCATCCATTCAAACCACAGATACCATAGCAAAGGATGACGAGCAGGTGGCGAAACAACTATGGGTGTCACATTCTTTCCAAAAATGAAAGAAGAATCATAGGGCCTATCAAAAATAAAAAAGAACTCTACATCCGGATTCTTTTCCACCCATCGTTTTACAACCTGATAAGTAAACCAGCCTATGCCATCTAATTTATTAGGCATCAAGACGCGTGTATTGATGGCAATTTTTTTAGTGGTTAGTGTTGTCAAAATAATGGATTAGAGATTATTACAAATCAGTTTGACTATTGATTATTTTTTAAAAATTCTTGATGGCGTTTTATCATCATTTTTTTAAGTCTAGCTGGTTTGATTATTTTAATATCATCTGAGAATTGCATGAGTTCATTTACTAATTCTAGGTTAATATAGGTTCTTAACTTTACCGCTATGCCGTTTGAGTTTTCAGACAAGATAACTTGACTAGGATGAAGAGGAAAATTGCGAATATAACCCGCCAACTTACTACTAAATTCAAGTTCCACGAATTCTGAAATATCATCATTATCTACTGAGATACCTATCGAATGTTTAAAATAGTTGTGTATATTAAAATTATTGGAGGATACCATTCGAGTCTCCGATTCTATCAAGTTGGTAATTCTATCGAGTCCGAAGATTCGTATTTCATTTTTATGATTATCAAGACCTACGAGATACCACCTTCCTTTATACTCTTTTAATCCATATGGAGATATATCTCTTATTTCATTTACATTTTCTTTCTGATTGTATTTTGTATAGTCAAATCGAATAGTTTTTTTTTCTTTTATTGCATTTTGAATATCATAAAGAAACTGTTGACCAATCAAGCAACTTTTGTCATAGGCGATCTTATTTTCAAAATTTTCTAAGTATTTTTGATAGTTGAAAAACTGAAGTGACTGGGTGATTTTTGAATTCTCCATATCAGATTCACTCTCCAAGATATAATAAAAACCTTCCCGATTACATTTAATAACTACTTGAAACAATTCTTCTATATCGTTGATCATGCGCTGAAAAGTGCGTTGTGATATCTTCATATCTTCTCCACCCATGCGCTCTATAGCATCCATGAGTTGTTGAAAAGTGGCTTTTTTTTGATTAGAAAGTCGTCCGAGAATCGCGATGTATCGCTTGACGATATAACTGACCTTCATTTATGCCGCAGTCGCAGTTAAAATTATGACTAATTACTCTTACTGCTTACTTTTAAAAGTGAAGCCATAGTCGCGCCTATTTCCGCAGGGCTGTCACAAACAGTAATGCCACATTCACGCATTATAGCCATTTTAGCAGCAGCAGTATCATCTTTGCCGCCTATGATAGCACCGGCATGACCCATACGACGACCTGCAGGGGCTGTTTGACCTGCTATAAAACCTACAACTGGCTTTTTATTACCATTGGCTTTTATCCAGCGACTAGCCTCAGCTTCCATACCACCGCCTATTTCGCCTATCATTACGATAGCATCTGTATCTGGGTCATTCATAAATAACTCGACTGCTTCTTTGGTAGTGGTACCTATGATAGGGTCGCCACCGATTCCTATAGCAGTAGATATTCCCATACCCGCTTTTACGATTTGGTCTGCAGCTTCATACGTCAATGTTCCAGATTTCGACACTATACCTACTCTTCCAGTTTTAAATACAAAGCCTGGCATAATACCTACTTTAGCACCATCAGGAGTTATGACACCTGGGCAGTTAGGGCCTATTAAACGAGAATTTGATTTTTCAACAACCGCCTTCACTTTGACCATATCCTGTACCGGAATACCTTCTGTGATACAAACTATGGTCTCGATACCAGCATCTACAGCTTCTAAAATGCCATCTGCTGCAAATGCAGGCGGAACAAAAATAATTGATACGTCGCATCCAGTAGCCTTACGAGCATCTAACACGGTATTGAAAACAGGTTTATTGAGGTGAGATTGACCGCCTTTACCAGGAGTGACACCACCTACCACATTCGTGCCATATTCTAGCATTTGCTCTGCATGGAAGGTTCCTTCTTTTCCTGTAAATCCTTGAACGATAATTTTTGAGTTTTTATTGACTAATACGGACATGGTATGATTTGAATTTTATATATTAATATAGAATAAGGGCAAATTTAATAAATTATAAGTCTGTGGCTAGAATTAATCTGCTATTTCCACCTGATACCTATCCACACAATACTTCTCTACATTGCATGCCCCTGTTTTGACATTAAAACGCCACTGATGCAGCGGGCAAATGATTTCTTCTCCTTTTATTTCACCTAGACTCAGACTAGCGCCTTGATGAGGGCAGATATTGTCGATAGCATAAATTTTTCCATCGAGATTTACTATGCAATATTCCTTTCCATTATGTATATAAATAGTGGTCTGTTGTGGTTTGGGAAGGTATTTTTGAGGGATAGTTATTTTTTTGTCAATCACTTTTCGCTTCTCAGTTTTACTTGTTCTTCAAACAACTGCCATAATTTATCATCTCGCACTGGCGCATCAATTACTATTTCTTCATTCGATACCGGATGGGTAAATCGGATGTATTTAGAATGTAAATCAAAAAAGCCATCTTCATTGGCACGCTTATAATTGTATTTGACATCGCCACGAATGGGAAAGCCATGATGTGCAAACTGCGCTCGAATCTGATGATGACGACCCGTCATTAAATCTATTTCGGTCAGCATGAAATTATCTAATTCCGCTATAATTTTATATTTCAATTCGGCACGCTTATGCATTGGCTTATCGACATCACTCACATAGGATTTATTATGGTTTTCTATTTTTCTTAGATAGTTTACCCAGTGTCCTTCACGAGGCAAATCTCCTTTTTCTATAATAGCCCAGTAGGTTTTGTGTATTTGTCGATTGCTAAATAAATCACACATTCGCTCTAGCGACTTGGAAGTTTTACAAACAATAACGATGCCACTGGTGAGTCTATCGATTCGGTGCGGTAGACCGATATACACATTTTCATCAGGATTTTTGCCTTTCTTTTCTCGCTGGTAGTCACGAGCTATTTCTTCTAAGGGTTTTACAATGCGATCTTTGTCCCACTGCACGAGCATGCCCGGGGGCTTATTGTAGATGATAAGATGGTTATCTTCGTGGAGGATGGAGAACATAGGGATAGGTAATAATTAATAACTAATAGTTAATAATTGTGTGAAATTAGGCAATATGCTATCATAATCAATTTTTATCATCGATTAGAAATTGTTTTAATACTTGAAGTTAATAGTTTCAGAAGTTCCGTATTCAGTTTGTGAAGTTCATTAAAAACCTCTTCGTTCATTAATTCTGATTCAAAAAGTAACTCAAGCCAATATTCGGTTTCGTTTGCTTCTTTCAATGAAATTTTGTACTTATGAATAAAGTCATTTTTACTTTCTGCATATTTAGCTTCACGGATATTTGCGCCAATACTAGTCCCGCTCTTCATTAATTGCCTTGTAAGAATATATTCTTTCTTTTCCTCTGAAATATTTCGGCAATGCTTAATAACTTGAAGCGCCAGTGATTTACTTTTATCTAAAAGGATGTTTTTATTTTCCATAACAAACCAATTATTAGTTATTAATTATTACTTAATAGTTACTAGTTTCAAAGCTAACTCATCTAACTGCTTGTCATCTATTATACTCGGCGCATCTATCATAATATCTCGTGCACTATTGTTTTTAGGAAATGCGATATAGTCACGTATAGTTTCACTACCGCCGAGAATTGACACAAAGCGATCAAATCCAAAAGCTATCCCAGCATGAGGTGGAGCTCCATATTTGAAGGCATTCATCAAAAATCCAAACTGCGCCTCGGCTTCTTCTTGGCTAAAGCCTAGAAGCTGAAACATTTTAGATTGTAAATTTTTGTCATATATTCTGACAGAGCCACCTGCTACCTCATTGCCATTAAGGACTAAATCATAGGCATTCGCTCTGACTTCAATTGGATTCGTTTCCAAAAGCGCTTCATCTTCTGGTTTGGGTGCTGTGAATGGGTGGTGCATAGCATGGTATCTGGCGCTTTCTTCGTCCCAATCCAGCAATGGAAAATCTACTACCCATAGAGGTGCAAATTCATCAGGTTTACGCAGACCTAATTTTTCTGCTATCGCCATTCGCAAGGCGGATAGTTGAGGTCTTACCTTCTTAGCTTCTCCAGCTAATATGAGCATTAAATCCCCTGCTTTCGCATTAAATTTTTCAGACCATTTTTTCAAATCTTCTTCGGCGTAAAATTTATTTACAGAAGAAGTAAGCGTATTATCTGTATTGTACTTAGCCCAAATAAGCCCTGTAGCTCCCACCTGTGGGGTTTTGACAAAGTCTGTCCACTCATCGATTTGTTTTCTAGTCCACTCTGATACCCCTGCTACCTTGATACCCACCACCAATTCTGCATTATCAAAAATAGCAAAATCTTTGCCTTTAACTAGGTCTTGCAATTCGCAAAATTCCATACCAAATCGAATGTCTGGTTTATCATTTCCATAAGTACGCATCGCATGGTCGTAGGTCATTCGTGGGAAAGTATCTAAATCAATTCCTTTAGTCTCTTTGATGATATATTTGGTTGCTTCTTCGAAAACTTGTAAAATATCTTCTTGTTCGACGAAGGACATTTCACAATCCACTTGTGTAAATTCAGGTTGTCTATCCGCCCTTAAATCTTCGTCACGAAAACATTTTACAATTTGGAAATATTTGTCGAGACCACCCACCATTAATAATTGCTTAAAGGTTTGTGGAGACTGAGGTAGTGCGAAAAACTGCCCAGGATTGACTCTACTAGGCACTACGAAATCTCGAGCACCCTCTGGCGTAGATTTAATGAGCACAGGTGTTTCTACTTCTATAAATCCTTCCTTAGATAAATATTGACGGAAAAGCTGAGCTACCTGATGTCGAAAAATAAGTTTCTCTTTGAGTGGATTTCTTCTAATATCTAAGTAGCGATATCGCATACGGAGTTCCTCACTTCCATCGGTATCATCTATGATGGTAAATGGAGGTACTTCGCTAGCATTAAGAATGGTGAATTCTGAAGCTATAATTTCAATTTCACCTGTGGGAATATTTAAGTTTTTATTCTCTCTCTCCTTGACCAGACCTTGAACTTGAATAACATACTCCCTGCCGAGATCATGCGCTTTTTCATACAATGCTTGATTTTCTTCGGCATTGAAAACCAACTGTGTGATGCCATAGCGGTCTCTTAAATCAAGAAAAGTCAACTTCCCAAAATCTCGCAAATTCTGCACCCAACCAGCTAGGGTAACAGATTGTCCTTGATGTTTTAAATTTAATTCTCCGCAAGTGTGTGAACGATACATAATGAGTGGTCGGTTTTCAGTCTTTAGATATCAGTAGAATTTTGCCTACCAGAAAACTGACGACCGACTACTGATTACTAGTGACTATTATTTTGAGGAAAGTAAGGGATTCGAACCCTTGATCCGCCAAGGCGGATACTCGCGTTCCAGGCGAGCCAGTTCAACCACTCCTGCAACTTTCCAGTGGTTATTTTTTTAAGGATAGCAAAGATAGTAAAAACCAGCTTTTATCTAGTGAAATCTTTCCCCATTGATATAAACCTCATCTATTAATGGCCGACCGAAACTATAAGGAATAGATGCCAACGATTGTAAGTCCGAGGAAGTAAAGAAATTGGCCCGTTTGCCGATGGAAATGCTTCCAACCTCATGACTCAAATCCATAGCATAAGCTCCATTAATGGTAGCGGCATTAAAAGCCTCGGCTGGTAGGAGTTTTTGATAAATACAAGCGAGGGATATGACAAAATTCATATTGCCACTTGGTGTAGAACCAGGGTTATAGTCGGAGGCTAGAGCTATAGGTAGGCCGTTATCTATCATTTGGCGCGCTGGGGCATAAGGTATTTTTATAAAAAATGAACAAGAAGGGAGAAGCGTTCCTATAGTTGATTTATTCTTTAAATATTCGATTTCTGTCTGAGTCAATTCTTCTAAATGATCGGCAGACAAAGCACCTCTATCCACAGCCAATTGCAAGGCCCCCATATTCGAAAGTTGATTGACATGCAATTTTGGTCTAAGTCCAAACTTATCAGAATAATCTAAAATTCTATGGGCATCTTCTAGAGAGAAGTAATTTTTCTCAATAAAAATATCGATATACTCTGCTAAATCTTCTTTAGCTACAATTTCAATACAAGGATAAATAACTTTTTCTATGTATTCTTTTGGATTGGATTTGTAAATGGTAGGTATGGCATGAGCCCCGAGAAAACTTGCTTTGATAGGAATAGCGAAATTTTCATATAATTTTTGAATCACGCGAAGCATTTTTATTTCTGCATCGACGGTCAATCCATATCCACTCTTTATTTCCAAGGCTCCTGTTCCCATCCTTATCACTTGCTGCACTCGTTTCGTCGCTGATTCTAATAATTTTTCTTCACTCGTTTCACCTAGTTTAGCTGCACTATTTAAGATACCACCTCCTGCTGCGGCTATTTCCTCATAGGTTTTACCCTGAATCTTGAGTTCGAATTCGTGTTCCCTGGGTTCTGCGAAAACTATATGTGTATGGGAATCTGTATAACTCGGTAGTACCGATTTTCCCTTCAGGTCAATGATAGGCGCTGCATTCTCTATCCAGTTCGTCATTTCTCCAAACTCAATAATTCGTCCATTCTCTACCTTCATATAGGCATTGGACAACGACTCAACCGCTTTCATCTCCGCACCAGAAAGTCTTTTAATATCAGAATCTAGTATGCCATATAGATTCTTTATATTGATAAAATTTTTCATTGTCTGATTATTAGAATAGTTTTCGTTTTGGAGTCTAATTTTACTTTTTCAGAAATTCGATAGCCTAAGATAGCTATAATATCATTATCACCATCGACAAAAACTCTATTTGACAATTTTTCAGACCTCGACCATTGCAATTCTTGAGCTATGTCAGACAGTTTTCTGGATAAGCCCCTCATGCCGAATGGTTTGATTTTA
Organism: Chitinophagales bacterium; assembly: GCA_016787225.1. Lineage (NCBI taxonomy): Bacteria > Pseudomonadati > Bacteroidota > Chitinophagia > Chitinophagales > Chitinophagales bacterium. The sequence goes on along the minus strand of JAEUUY010000011.1, from coordinate 125,787 downwards.
TCACCTATTTGCATAGGTCTGGCATTTATTGGAAAATTAAGCTTATCTATATCGATATATAAACTAGTTTCATTAAATAGATTAGGTTTGTTTTCTACTATTTCTGTATGAAAAGCGCTATCCGAAATCAAATCATGGAGCGCATGGTAAATTTTAATTTTAGAATGAACTTCAGATATCTTTGAAATGCGAAAGTTCTTAACTTCAATTTCGTATGATGACAACTGAAAGAATTTAGATTCTTGGCTAGACAAAGCATGAACTATATATTCCAACTGATCTTTGTGTGAAATTTCTTTATCAAGTATATGTGAGATGATTAATGGCAAATATGGTTTATCGGTATAGTGAGTTAAATCTAAGTTACCTGTGCTATCCCAAATTTCAGTTAAGGAGTAGCATACATCATCAATCAAAGATTTAGTTTGAGAGCTTAAATTCCCAAGATGTATCAATGCACTTCTAAAGGAAGGATTTATTTTATCTATTGATGGAAGAATTTTATTTCTGATGTGATTCCGCTGATAAATATTTTCATTATTGGATGCATCTTCTCGGTATTCAATTTTATTTTCTCTAGCGTAGTCTAATATGGTTTCTTTTGTTATATTTAAGAAAGGGCGAAAATATATGTCATCTCGAATTTCTTTCATGCCTGATAGTCCTGATAGTCCTGTACCTTTGATGAGGCGCATAAAAATAGTTTCCGCCTGGTCATTTTGATGATGTGCTAAAAGAATGAGGTCTAATTCTTGCTGATGATAGATTTCTTGAAAAAATTTGTAACGCAAATTTCTTGCTTCCATTTCAATAGAAGTGGAATTTAGTTTAGCAGAATTTTCTGTATCAAACGACTTAGTGAATGAACGAAGATTATTTTTGGCTGCATAAGATTTGACAAATTTTTCATCCTCAAACGATCCTTCTCCACGTAGTTGAAAATTGCAATGAATTATAGAGAAATCAAATTTGTATTTTAGAAGACAATCCGCAAGCACCATACTGTCGACACCACCACTGCAAGCGAGAGCCATCTTTTTATCATTTAGAAAAAGTAGTTGAGACTTAGTAAACATGATAGTGCTTATTCTTTTGCTTCAAGGTGTTAATTAAATCTGATTTTCTATATCCTATATTGGACACCAATACAAAGCTATCTCTTTTTTCTATATAATCATCCCAGTGCTCTTTATTCTCTTTTGCTAAAACCAAGAATTGTGGCTGAGCTGCTAAGTGATAACTAAATTTATTTCTTTGTTGGACTATATAATCATAACTAGAATGTATTTTTGAAGCGTCGATATTATAAAAGGATTCTAGGCTATTGAAAAAGTATCGCTGCATATTGTCATCTATTGTGTCTGTAATTATGTGAAGTTGATTCTTGTTTTTATAGGCGATAGCGCTATGTTTATAGTTTGAGACGAGAAACCAATTCTCTTCTATAGCCAATCTAAAAGAATGAAATGAGCTATAGCATGTAAAGATTGTTGTGCAGATAAGCGTTAATCTTAGACTGAATCTTGTTTTAGAGTATATTAAACTCATTCCAAATCCAATGAGTGCAAATAGCAAAATCAATCCTATTATATCAAGTATATTCGAGTGAATACTAGCATATGGAATTTGACTAAAAAACGCTATGATAGTATTTTGTATTTTGATAAGTAGCGTCAGGAGATCGCCTAGTAAATTCGATAGTAAATCTAGTTTAGAAAAAAGGATAAATATGAATCCTACATACATGATAAGAGTAGTCAAAGGCACGACTAGAATATTACTCAATGAACCAAACCAAGAAAATTTATGATAATAAAAAATAGTCAGAGGAGCAGTGAATAGCCATGCTGCTAACAAAGTTACTGTTGATTTCCAAATGAAATTAAGTATAAAAGAACCGAATTGAATTTTCCAAATGGCTCGATGATAGATGAGCATAATGCCTAACAAAGCACAGTAGGAAAATTGATAACCGATATTGAATAATTGATGTGTGTCAAATAATAAAATTAGCCAGGCAGAAAGAAACAAAATATTATACGAACTAACTCGCAATTGTTTCCATTTTGTGAAATCAAAGAATAAAAACATGATGAAACTACGCATGATAGGTGCGCTAAATCCTGTCATAAGGGCATAAAGAAACGAGACACTGTGTTTAATAATTAATCGTAAACCTTCTTTTTTTATCGCAAAAGACAATAGATATTCTAGAAATAAAATAAGTATACCGAAATGTAATCCTGAGATAGAAAGTATGTGAATCGTTCCAGTATCGGCATAGGCGGTGTATAGATCTCGATCAACATCGCTGCGAATGCCTATAAGTATAGACTTGGCTATAGCATTAGAGGATTTATCGGATAGCACTCGATCAATTTCATTTTCAAAATAGTCTCGCAGTTTAAATGGAATCTTAGATAACTGGTAAAAACTACTAGAATCCATACTAATGGACGAAAAATCTTTTGAATAAAGTGTGGCGTAAATCCCATTGCGCTCTAACCATTTGGCATAGTCAAATTCAAAGACATAATGCGCATGAGAAGGTTGAACTAAACGACCCTCGACTTGTAAAATTTGACCATAATATGGTTGTTTTATTTGAATATCCTTAGGTAGATAAATTAGAATTTTCTCATGGAGAATTACTTGACCAGTATCAGATTGAGACCTCAATAAGGTGGCTTCGAGTTGAAGTGAGTTAGCTTTTAACAGAGGTTTGTCTTCTAGGCGAATGATATGACTTGCTTCTTTTTCTAAAATAGGTTTTAGCTTTTCCAAGCTATCTGTTTTCTCCTTCCATGTCCAGCTATGAAAGAAAATACCAAAACTAAAAATGAGACAAAATACAAAGCTATCAGAAAACTTACTTCTACTCACTTTGATAAAAAAGTAAAGTAAATTGAGAGCAACAAAAAAGAGGAAAGGAAGACTTATTAATACCCAGTAATTCGATATAAATTCTGAAGAGATGATGCCAAAGGTAAAAGCGATAAAAACTTTGAGGTATAATAAATTGGTCAATAAAAACTTTCGCCCTGATTTCATAATGTATGGTTAAACAATTGGCAAACGACTAAATAGTCGCCATGCATTTCAATTCTATCGAAATAGAACTCGGCAGGGATGATACCTCTACGGTGGTTCTACATGGCATCGCATCTTTAAAGTATTCAGCGTAGATCTTGTTATAGATATGAAAGTCCCGTTTCATATTGACTAGAAATACCGTGACATCTACTAATTTATCCCATGAAGACCCGCTCTCTTCCAGTACCGTTTTCACATTGTCAAAAACAGAGCGCACTTGGGCCTCAAAATCAAATTCTAAATAATTACCATATTTATCCAGCTTCAATCCTGGTATTTCATCTGTTCCTGCTTTACGAGGACCAATTCCACTAAGGAATAAAAGGTTTCCTACCTTTCGGGAATGCGGATATAGACCGAGCGGTTTAGCGGCCTTGTCTGTGAGTATGGGATTATTTTCTGACATATTGTAATTCTTGATTAGCAAAGGTAAGAAAAATCAATTTTGACTTCTATAGATAATTTTCTTTACATAATTGTCATTTTTTTAATATATCTTTGCAGAGAAAGGAATAAATGAAAGGGATAAGATTCATTCACCTTTTAAACTTAAACATATGATTTAAACTAGAAAAAACGTAAAAATATAAAACGGTCGCACGACTTTCCTCTCCGTGATAAAATCGGAAATTTTATAAGGAGGACGAGGAGACGGGCAAGACTACCCTTCGGGGTGTGTCCTTGCTTGTTTTATTAGTTCTCCAGGTTTCCGATACCTATCACGGTTAGTAATTCAGGCATGGCTCCACACCCTTCTTTATATTTTTAATCATGTTTTACTCGCAGATCCGGAGCCAATGAGTACTCAATCATACGATGCAATATTGATATGAGGTTCTTTACAGTTTTTGCTACTAAATACCAGCCATTGGCTTGAATGCCTTTGCATATAAAATCAAATTAATAAACTCTTAAATTCAAATCATATGAAAAAAATAATATTATTACTCATAACAATATCATTATGCAAGTTATCCGCCCAAGTGGGCGCTTTTCAGGTAAGACGACAAAACACAAGTGACGCAGCCATTATGCTAGGGTATAATGATTATAGATACCTAACCTTTGGCAGGGCATCTGCTAATCCGAATAATGGTGCGTGGTCTATCGAGCATTGGAATAGTGGTCTTAATTTCTGGAGACCATGGAATACTTGGAACTCTGGAAACTATAAAATGTTTATCTCTGACGGAGGTTTTGTGGGCATAAACATGCGTCCAATCGATTGGTATTCGATTTCTGTCCCTGTATCGTCCTATGCGTGGTGGCTGAGAAGAACTATTAGCAATTTTAGGCTACAGATAGAGGGCAATGCCATCTCTCACGGCTGGTACACTTGGAGCGATGTGAGTATCAAGACCAATATTGAAAATCTACCTACGGTATTAACTAAAGTTCTCGCTCTAGAGCCGAAAATGTATAATTATACCAAAGAAAGATCAAACTCGGATATACCACTTACAGATAGTATAGATATAAAGGACTCCACGATAAAGGCAGACTTTCATCTACCAATACCTACTGAAAATGAACCCAAGCACTATGGTCTAATAGCACAGGATGTCAAGGTTCAGTTCCCCAATATTGTAGGTACTGTAAAAGAAAATTTAGAGGCTATCAATTATGTAGAATTAGTCCCTATATTGATCAAAGCTATTCAGGAGCAGCAGCAGACGATACAAGATTTGCGCCAAGAGATTATCAACTGGCAGGGACGATCTATCGATACCATTGGTCAGTCTCGGTCTCGATTGTTTCAAAATACGCCCAATCCTTTCGATGGCACTACGACCATCACATATTTTATAGATGAGACGACGGCTGTGACCTCAGCTATTATAGAAGTGAGAAACATTATGGGAGTGCTACAGTCTACCATAACCCTCAGTGATGGCACAGGCTTAGGCAGTGTGCTCTATAATGGTTCTGGTCTAACCCAAGGATATTACATCTATACGCTCAAAATCAATGGTAGTGTCAAAGATTCAAAAATGTTTTTAAAAGAACAATAGTATGAATAAAAGAGCTTTCTCTCTTCTCGCTGTCATTCTAGCGCTCTTATTTTATATTTCTTGCAGTAAAGATATAATTCAAGATCAGAAGCCATCAGACCCTCGAGATAATCTTGTAGGAGCGTATAATTTTGATATAGTGAATCATTATCTCGAGTTTGAAATAGATACAATTAGAACGAATCATGCTCCGGGGTTTGTTTGTAACTACAGATACACGCATGTATTTAAAAATTATACATCTCGAGGCAGTGTAGTCAAATCGGATAGTTCACACCAGTTTTTAGTCTATTGGGGACATGATACGATTCCAATATCTAATTCATATAGTCCTACAAGTATTAATATGGTCAATGGAGATTTTCAATTTGAGAATAAATTATCCTTTTCGGACTATTATTTTGAGCAAGAAAGTCTAAAATTCGTATTAAATCCCTTTGGTAGTTTTGGATGGACAATTAAAGGTAAAAAAATTAAATAGAAATAAATATGAAGAATCTAAGATTATTATTTCTAATAAGTTTCATTGGTATCAATAGTTCTACTGTCGCTCAGCAAGAATTTAAAGAATGGGCACCTATAGGCGCTAATTGGTTGTATTGTGACCAGACTATCGGTGGCGAGTATTTTTGTGTGAGAATAGCGCATGAAAGAGATACAACTGTTCGCAATCATAGGTACAAGGTGTTTGATGTCTTCGACCTTCAGGTAAGACCCACTTTTGAAAATCGATCCGAGGTCTTATTGGGCAGTTATTTTATATCTACAGTCGGAGATACTGTTTTTGAATATTGCCGCAAGGAAAAAAAAGAAGTCTACTATGTGGATAGAGAATTGGTGGGTGATACCATTTATCCATATAGAAGCTGTGACCCCAATGATACCGTCTGGGTCAGATTAGATACTGTTTATTATAAAATTATGAATGGTTTCGGTACTTCAGCAAAATATAAAATGAAGATATATTCAAGCAATGCCTCATACTTTAGTTGGGGAAAATATGTGTCGAAAGATACATTAGCTGAATTCATGCCATACAAGGCAATAACATTCTCATATTTAATCAGGTCTAACAATTTCAATTATCATAAGTATTTGGTTCATAATGCTACATGTCGATGTAACAATCCAAATTTTAATCAACCAAGAGTATCGCCTCAGCATTTTGATTGTTATTATGATCCGAATCTAGGAAGCTACATATTTTATTCTGGTTTCTGCTGGCTGAGAAATGCTTATATGTCTATACAGGGTTCAGATAGACCAGGTTTGAAAATCTATCCTAATCCTGCCAAAGATCAGTTGTTTGTACAATCGGATAATTCGGAAGAATTGCTCTATATTATCTATGATAGCCAGGGGAAATATATTTCCTCTGACAAATTTCATCAATCTGCGAGTCTAGATATTTCTCACTTACCTCCTAGTACCTATTATATATGTATTCAGAATAAATCAGAAGTTCTAGGTCGTCAAAAATTCGTTAAAAATTAAATAAAAAGATTATGCATAAAAAATTAATATCAATGGCTGCAAGTTTTTTCACTTGCCTAATTATTCTAGATGCTCAGAATACCTGTAGAGAGGTTCATCCTCCTGGTTTCCGCTTTTTTCGGCAGCATCTGCTTAATCAGATGCGAGAGTACCCTCGATTAAAATCAGGTACAGAGTGTGACAAAAAAATAGTTAGGCTCAATATTTATTTTATGCAAGATGATAATGGACTTAAGAACTTTAATGCACAGGGAGATGGATTAGGGAATAGTTATTCTGGTAAGGACTTTGCCTATGATATGGTGCGAGAGGTCAATCATAGGTATAACTTAAATGTCAAACTGCGAATCCCTCCGAACAATAATATCCCAGTCAATCACAAAGATATTCAGTTCGTCATCGAGGGTATTTATTATATTCGAAATTCCAGAATAAATCGCGAGATGGATACCGCATCGGATGGTGCTGGAGGTTGGCTAGAAAGGCAGCCAACAGAAACAGATCTAGCCGCTCAGAGACTAGGTCCTATAGATAGTGTCGTTCATGTGTTTATACATGGGGTTGGTATATTTCCTGAGAATCCTTCACCTGGCGTATGGGTTTTTAAAAATACTTATGGCGGTGGCGGCTGGGGAGGCCCTATTGTTAAAATGGGTAGCTATGCGAAGTATTTTTCATTTTTTGCTTCTTCTGGTATCAATAAAAACCATCCGAGAGATTGGTTCTGGGATGGAGAAATTAAAACTTGGGAGCATGAACTTGGGCATTCGCTATCGCTCAGTCATACCGTCCGTTATAATAATGGTCCATTATGCCCTACTATCAGAATTTTTGGAGCTACCAATATAGATACAACATGTGATGATGGAATTCCTAATAATGAAACACCATCGGCATGGTATATGACAGATACCCTATTAGCACCTATTCATCCTGGGGAGCGTAATGATTCATTAAGAACATTACACCCTACATGGTGGTCAAATAATACTATGGATTATGACCATAATCATGCAATGAGCCCTATGCAGATCGAACTTATGCATTATTTTCTAACCTTTACGGGCACGTATACCCATAATGGAAACATCATACAAGGCAATGCAAGCCGATGGTTGGTAGAAAGTGAGCAAAGAATAGATCGCAACTACTGCTCTTGGATAGCGAATAGAATAGCCCACTATGGCAGAAGAGTCAATCTCAATAGACTATGTTCGCCTAATCTCAGAGTGTTAGGAGGGACTAATCGTAAAGTGATAGCGTCACAAACTACAGAGATTTTTGGGGGATTTGAAGTCTTAGCAGGTGGAGAGTTTGAAATCATTAATACCTGCCCTAAGCCATAAAAAATAGGTATGTATTATACACAGCCTAGCCTCGCAGCTAGGCTTTTTTTATGCAAAAAAAAAGGAGTTCGGTAGGGGGAACCGAACTCCAAAATACTATGAAAACAAAACTAACATAATCTCGTCATTGTTGACGATACTATGAAAACCTGATGCAAATATAAAAAGAAAATTGCCTTAATCAATATTTTTTTACTCGCTCCGTTATCTAGATGTTAACAATCTAAATTTTATAGTTATGACATCAAAATCAGAAATCGGACACCCAAAAAATGTTGCTTATTTGCATGAACTCATAGACTTTTGTCTCGGATATGGGGGAGCTTACAATCCTACTAGAACCGAATATAAGGTCTCAGAACTTCAAGCCTTAGAGACTAATGCAGATGCAGCAATCAATCTAGTTACCGCCAAGCGCACTGCTTTTAATAACGCTATTAACGACCGCATCGCAGCTTTCAAAGACCTGCGAGCACTCTCTACCAGACTCGTCAATGCACTCTCAGCCACCTCTGCACCCAAGGCATTGATAGACGATGCCAAAGGCTACAACAAAAAAATACAAGGCTCTAGAGCCACTGCCGTAGAGACTCCTACTGACCCCAATGCACCAGTACCCACTACCATTAGTGTCTCACAGGTATCTCGAGACCAGTTGATACAGCACTTTACTGGGCTTATTGAAGTACTAAGCTCAGAGCCTAGCTATAATCCCAATGAAGCCGACCTCAAAATCTCATCCCTCAATACAAAAAAGTCTCTGCTTATCACCACCAATAATGCCGTATCGGCTGCCTATGCAGACTATAGCAATGCTATTATTGCGCGCAATAAGACTCTCTATGCAGATGAAAAAGGACTTGTACCCATAGCTCTAGGTGTCAAGAAGTATATCAAATCCATATTCGGAGCTACCAGCGACGAATACGCCCAAGTCAAAGGACTACCCTTCAGAAATCTGAAGTAGTTATAAGTGATAGAATATTTCCAGTGCCATCGTTGAAAAACGGTGGCATTTTTTTTATAATCAATGAAAAAATCTAACTTAATTATTTTGATTATTTTTGCTAAGTCATATCGGACGGATTAATTTAATATCATTTAATCTTCAATATTATACATGCAAGCAATCAATAAACTTATATTAGGAGATAATTTAGAGATTCTAAAAACTTTGGAGAGTGAATCTGTAGATTTAATCTATCTAGACCCACCATTTTTTAGCAATAGAACCTATGAAGTTATCTGGGGAGATAGCGGAGAGGTGCGTAGTTTTGAAGATAGATTTTCAGGAGGTATAGACCATTATATTTCTTGGCTCAAAGAACGAGTCATAGAAATGCACCGCATACTAAAACCTACGGGCAGTATTTTTCTGCATTGCGATTGGCATGCAAATTCTTACATAAGAGTTCAAATTCTTGATAAAATTTTTGGAGAAAGTAATTTGAAGGGAGAAATTATTTGGCAGAGAACTAATGCGCATAATGATGCTAAAAAGAAACTTGCAGTTCTATCAGATACAATATGGTACTATTCAAAAACCAATAGGAATATTTATATTCCACAGTTTGCTGATTATTCTGAAGAATATATTAATCAAGTTTATAAATATACGGACGAGAAAGGTAGAAGATTTCAATCAGTCGATAGTCGAAGTCCAAATCCAAGACCAAATCTCACCTATGAATACAAAGGATATAAGCCACATCCAAATGGATGGGCTGTTTCATTTGAAAGGATGAAAGAACTTGATGAACAAGGGTTGCTTATTTTTCCAAAAGACGTTTCTGGTAGAATTCGTTTCAAAAAATATCTCGATGAAATGAAGGGGGTCATAGTAGGAAATATTTGGACTGACATATCAGTTATTTCCTCTAAGTCTAACGAAAGGATTGGCTACCCTACTCAAAAACCAGAAGCATTATTGCATAGAATAATTGAAATGGCAAGTAATGAAGAAGATACAATTCTTGACCCATTTGTAGGGGGTGGTACTACTGTAGCAGTTGCTGATAAGCTAAATCGAAGATGGATAGGCATTGACCAGTCTGTAGCAGCTATCAAGGTCACTGAGGCTCGTATGCAGAATCGGCAAGATTTATTTTCAAAGCCATTTATTACCCAGTTGCATAAATATGACTATGATACACTCAGATACACAGATGCTTTTGAGTTCGAGAGTTTTATAGTAGTTCAGTTTGGAGGTACTAATAATACAAAGCAGCGAGGGGATTTTGGTCTTGATGGCAAGACACGAGAGAACACACCTATTCAGGTCAAGCGCAGCGATAATATTGGGCGCAATGTAGTTGATAATTTTTTATCGGCAGTAAAGAGATATGACAAAAACCTATACGATAAAAACAAAGCTGAAAAGAAACCTGTCGGTTTCATTATCGCTTTCTCGTTCGGCAAAGGCGCAGTTCAGGAAGTCGCTCGATTAAAAAATGAAGAAAATATTATTATCAAATTGGTTACTGTAGAAGATATTATCCCTATTGCTAAAAAACCAAAACTATCAGTAGAGATTAGAGATTTGGTCACAGACGATAAAGGATTTCGAGAAATTGAGTTTATTGCTAAGGGTGAAAGCGAAGCGGGTATCGAATTTTATATGTGGGATTTTGACTACAAAGACGATAAATTTAGTGCGGATATACTGTTAGATAAAATTGGTCAGCACACACAAAAATTCAAGGCAGGAAAATATAGTATAGCAGTCAAAGTAGTTGACAATGAAGGCCTAGAAAGCATAGAGGTCATACAACTAAAAGTTAATGGAAAAGTGGAGAGGTCGTAGCGATATTTATAATTTGCTTTATATCACTTTACGCAAACAGAATATGAATATAGACATCGACAGAGAGGTTCTCATTAAATTTATATGCCAGTAATAGATATAAATAGTCCTAATCATAATTTGCCATTGTCACTATTGACCCCTATAGCTGCCAAAGATTTATCTTCAATCACCAACCATATAGGGAATTATACATTTATTGATGGGAGTGATAAGAAGGCTTTAATAGTTGACTGGTTGCCTTATGATAATAAGCCTAGTGCTAAATTACAATGCTTAGAGCATGGTGATAATATCCATCAGGCAAAGCAAGTATGGGTTACTCCAGATTTTAAAGGCTACCGAAAATGTTATTTTGATTATTTTAGTACCATAGAAAACTCATATAGATTAGTAGTTGATCATTTATTTAATAGACGGCTAGCGAAAATATGGAACTACCAGTATATTCGTTTAATACATATAGATAGAGCGGTCAATTCAAGCAGTGGTAGAGGTCAAGAGAATTTTAGCGTAGATTTAATGAAAGATGATACTAAGTATTGGATGAGAATTAGAGATAGAAATATCTCCTACGCTGACCCTTTTGATTTGCTCAAAATTGTAAATCAGAAAATCGGAAAACATCCATACCATAGCGTTAGCGATATGTTTGCTTTCTGGTATTCTTAGAATTAGGTTTATAGTTAAGTATTTAAGTTCATTGATTAGAGAAGTATCATATTGAATAGATAATTAATGATGACTATCAGATGAGCCGACAAGGTGAATAGTTGACCCACAATGAAGTATAGATGACGCATGATGACGAAAAAATGAACCGCCAGTGTGCATAGATGAAGCGCGATGACGAGGAGTAGACTTAGCAAGACGAATAGATGAGTCGTGATGACGAGCAGATGACCAATGATGAGGAGTAGATGAGGCGTCATGACGAGCAGATGATCCATGATGACGAGTAGATGACCCATCATGAGTAAAAAAAACGACCCACCGAAGTGGGTCGTCGAAATACAACATAAATTAGTAGCTTACCACTAATTTTGTCCAAAAATAAAGTTTTTAATTCTCTTCTACTAATATGTTCACCACATTTTTTGAACATTCTACTAAACCAGAGACTATTGGAAATTCTAAGGCTTTATTTTCACTATCAGCTACGATCACCTTGCCTTTTTTTAAGGCTGAGACCAATGCAGAGTGGTTGTTCAAAAGCTGAAAAGCACCATCCATGCCAGGACATATCACCGAACTAGCATTTTCAGAACTATAAAGTGTCTTTTCGGGAGTGATAATGTTGAGTGTCATATATTATAAGAAATTAGAAGTTAGAAATTAGATATTAGAAAATTAAGAAAGAGTTCTAAATTCTTACTTCTAATATCTAACATCTCTTAAGCTTGCGCCATTAATTTTTTACCTTTCTCGATAGCTTCTTCGATAGTACCTACAAGGTTAAATGCTGCCTCTGGATACTGATCTACTTCTCCTGCCATGATCATATTAAAGCCTTTTATAGTCTCTTCGATAGGCACAAGTACCCCTTTCAAGCCTGTAAACTGCTCTGCTACGTGGAATGGTTGAGATAAGAAACGCTGCACTCTTCTCGCTCTATGCACCACCAATTTATCCTCTTCAGACAATTCATCCATACCAAGGATGGCGATAATATCTTGAAGTTCTTTATATCTCTGTAATAATTCTTTTACTCTTTGAGCACAGGTATAGTGTGCCTCACCTACTACTGTAGGACTCAAAATTCTAGAAGTAGAATCCAATGGATCTACCGCTGGATAGATACCTAGCTCAGCTATCTTTCTAGAAAGTACCGTAGTAGCATCTAAGTGCGCAAAGGTAGTAGCTGGAGCTGGGTCGGTCAAGTCATCTGCAGGTACATAAACCGCTTGTACCGATGTGATAGACCCTTTCTTTGTTGAAGTAATACGCTCTTGCATGATACCCATCTCCGTAGCAAGTGTTGGCTGATAACCTACCGCTGAAGGCATACGACCTAGTAGTGCCGATACTTCAGAACCTGCTTGGGTAAATCTAAAGATATTATCTACGAAGAAAAGAATATCCTTTCCACCTTTGTCTGCATCAGGACCTCCATCACGGAAATATTCTGCCATAGTCAAACCTGAAAGAGCTACTCTCGCTCTCGCTCCAGGAGGCTCATTCATCTGACCGAATACCAAGGTAGCTTGTGAAGTTTCTAATGCTTTTAAATCCACTTTAGATAAATCCCAACCGCCTTCTTCCATGACATGTTTGAATTCATCACCGTATTTGATAACGTTTGATTCAATCATCTCTCTCAATAGGTCATTTCCTTCTCTTGTTCGCTCTCCCACACCTGCGAATACAGACATACCATCGTATGCCTTCGCTATGTTATTGATCAATTCCATAATCAATACGGTCTTACCTACCCCTGCTCCACCAAAAAGTCCAATTTTACCACCTTTTGCATAAGGCTCAATCAAGTCAATAACTTTGATACCTGTAAAAAGAACGTCGGTAGAAGTCGATAAATCTTCGTATTTCGGCGGTTGATTATGGATAGGATATCCACCTTCCTTAGTCAAATCACGCTGAATGCCATCGATAGCCTCGCCCATTACGTTGAATAGACGACCTCTGATAGCATTTCCGGTAGGCATGGTGATAGGAGCACCGGTATCGGCTACTTCCATTCCTCTTGTGAGTCCATCGGTAGAGTCCATAGCTATGGTGCGAACTTTATTATCACCTAAATGCTGCTGAACTTCCAAGATAGTTTTCTGACCATTACCTTTGTTGATTTCCAAAGCGTTCAGAATTTTTGGTAGTGCTGCACCTTCACCGAAGTAAACGTCTACTACCGGACCGATAACCTGCTGAATCTTACCGTTATTTGACATGATTATTTATTTAAATTGAGTTTGATTTGATTTTTGAGAGTGCAAAAGTAAGGAATTTCAAACGAATAAGGAATAGATAATAAGGAATTTAGTAAAAATTTATTCAAAATGTTGAAGCCCTAGGCTAGAACATTGAATTTCAGAAACATACCGCCCATACCTGCTCCGCAGAGTTTCATGCAGTAATCTCCAGACTCCAGTCCCATTTGCCACTCATGTTGCATGTTCAATGGGATAAAGTCTTTGAAAGCAGCGAATTGTTTTTCTGAATAAGATTTCATTTCAAGTAAAATATCTTCACCTTTCACATACTTATTCACCATTTCATTCGATATTTCAGTTAATTCGGACAAACTTAGTCTGAAATTAGTATCTTTTGATAATTTATTGAAATGTTGAATAGCTTCTCGGGCACTTCTTTTTTTTCCGCTGTCAATTAAGTTAAATTTCCCCAAACGAAGTATTGGAATGACTTTTATACCATTTTGGTCAAAGAGTATAGGTTTATCGAGAAAAGATGTGAGTGGGTCAATTCCGCTACTTTTATCATGAAAAAAGGATTCTAACTCTGCTAAATCTTTTTTTAATTCTGTATACTCAGTAGCCTTGTCATCTATAAAACTATCGTAGATAGCTGCCACCAAGGCGCCCGAACTTCCCAATCCATAACCTACGGGAATATTACTGTCAAAGTGAAGACCCTGATTTACTTGAATCTTAAATTCTGGATTTATCTTTGTTTTTAGGTTGTCATTTTGCTCAATATACTTTACCAGTTTGTGAAAAAAAAATCGATTTTTATGAGAAAATTCTGGACTGCGTTTAAGAGAATAAGTTGCATACGGAAAAGACAGGGATTGCCCACCTTGTAATACGAGGTATTCACCAAAAAGTAAAATTTTTGACGAAAAACTTCTAAAGTTTTTGTGGTCCATTGCCTACAAAATCAGGAATCCAAACACTATTCTCGCAGAGTGCTACCATTTCATTGGCTATAAACTCCCCCACCTCTTTTTGAATATTTTTCGGATAAAGAAGGTGAATATTAGGTCCAGCGTCTAAGGTGAAGTATATTGGCAATTTAACTGCAGCTCTATATGCTCGAATTTTTTCTATCATAGTAATCGTGTTTGGTTTCATGAGAATAAATGAAGGACGAGACATCATCATCAAGGCGTGCAAAGAAAGAGCCTCATATTCTACAATTTCACCCCATTTTTCGATATCTCCTTCTCGCATAGCACCATACAGTTCTATTATATTTTGATTAGCATTTTGAAAGCGAATATCCCCGTAGATGTGATTCTGCATTAATTCATGTCCAAGGGAACTACTGACAGATTTTTCGCCAGAAGATGCTATGAGTATCGCATTTTGAAAATCATGGAAGACATCATCAGTTTCCTCCCATACCGGTATAGCATATTCATTGGAACTTAATGGCTGGGCATTATGCGCTCCCCACCAACCTAATTTGGGGATAACTGAGCGCGAAGCGCTGCCACTGCCTATTCTAGCAGTATGCGATGCTCGTTGTATATCTGCCATGCCGTACTGCAATTCTTCGAGACACATAGCCAGCGCAGCCATAGATGATGCACTCGACGCTATGCCACTAGAATGAGGAAAGGTGTTTGAGCTCTTAATTTCAAATTTGTATTGCTCTACTATGGGATACTCAGCAGCTATTTTGCCAAAAAATTTCACTATTTTTTCTGCAAATTTTGGATTGTTTTTCCCTTCAAAATTGATATCTACTTCTATTTCCTTAGCGCATTTATCGAATAATTTTACCTCAAATATTGATTTACAATTAGACAAGGTAAAACTCACAGAGGCGTTTCTAGGTAGTTGATTGCCATATTTCCCCCAGTATTTGACCAGTGCTATGTTAGATGGAGCTTCATATTGGACGCTTTTCATATTCATTAGTTCTTAAAATCAAAATAGATAGTCTTTTTTATTTTTTCAGCAAACAGTACTCTGCCATTGACATTTGGTAGAATATAGGTCTCACTTGTATTGGGCAATTTCTCTACATTATTAAAGTCTAAAGTGCCATTCTTGTTTTTTGTAAATCTGCCAATCTTAAACTTACCGCCACTTATGGCTTCCAGTCGGAAATTTTTAAAATAGATTTCAAATCTGTCTTCTCTGACCTCTGTGCCTAGGTAGTCAAAAAGACCATAACGATTATAGATTTTACCTATTTCAAATATCGGCTGATTGAAATGATAAGAGAGTTGAATGGCATTACCAGGTTTTTCAATTATCTGAGAACCTTGATATGCAAAATCACTATCAAATTTTGATAAAGCTAAGTCATAGGTTTTGACTCTGGTATAATCATAGACATTGCCCATGCCCATTACGCTTACCCCTATTGCAGCACTTTGAGCTACTTTTTGGTAACCTTCACTCACTAGATATATAGAACCATGTCCATCTGTAAAAATATTTTGTAGAAAAAGATAGCCTAAATTTTTACCTTGATTATCTTTTTTAAATTTTAGATCAGATATATCTTTCTGAAAGGATAGATATTTTTCGTTTTTAAAATCTCCTTTCGGGTCAAGATTCCAAAATGCAAACCCATCATAGAATTCTCTTTCCATATTTTTTTCAGCCTCGAAGAAATATCCTACTAGTTTAATTTGATCTGAAGTATCCGTTGTCAGTGCCATCTTTGGAAAGAAAAAATAATCTTGATCTTTCATTTGTTTTATTTCAAATACACTATTGAAGTTAGCTATATTTAAGGCAATACATTCTGTAAAAAAGGTTCCCTTTTTTGAACCATCAATTTCAAATGAGAAATAAATCTGATTTTTACTTTTCCCTAAATAGTTTGTTTCATAAATAGGGCTTTCTGTCATAAAAGTATAAAACTTGTCTTGACTGCTATCTGGAGATATCTTAAAAATTTGGCAGGTGTTAAGATTTTGTTCCACGGAATGATGGATAAGTAAAAATCCATGTTCGCCTATTTCCTGAACAAACTGATTGTATCCAGTGTAATTATTATTGTGTGTTACATGCGCTAAAAAATACTCTATATCTGGTGGCGTGAGTGATTTTGTAATTTCTCTCAATAGCACACCTTTCAAGCTATACACTTGCAAACTTAAATGCCTTTTTGAGACGTCGAGAAATAGAAAAGCATAGCTACTGCCATTAAAAGCAGTTTCAATTAGGTAATAATTAGCACTATTGATAAATTCAAGTTGAAATATCAAGTCTGCCTTGGTATCTAGTATAGATATGACTTTGCTCGTGGTTTTTTTATGTTCATTGTTTACGGAAGCTACATATCCTATGATATGTCGGTCTCTATGTATGGTAGCAAATCGCTCTACGTTAATACTTCCTTTTCTGTCAGAAAAATCTAGCTGAGCATCTAAGGGAAACGCAAGTGCTAAAACATATATAAAAAAAATGTACTTATTCACCAATTAAAAAAGCGCTTAATCTTATGATTAAGCGCCTCAAATTTAAAAAGAAATTATTTATCGTTTGACTGTAATGTCGACCCTTCTGTTTTTAGCGCGTCCAGATTCCGTTCGATTATCAGCTATTGGGTATTTCATGCCGAAACCTACTGCTTCCAGATACACGCGGGCTACCCCTTTTGAAACAAGGTATTCTGCTACTGAATTTGCCCTGTTTTTGGATAGTTCGAGGTTATATAATTCTCCACCCCGTATATCTGTATGTCCTTCAATTAAGAAGATCATTTCGGGATTTGCTTTTATTATTTCTACAATCTCATCTAAAATTTTGTAAGACTTCGGTAGAATTTTAAACTTAGCAGTTTCAAAGAAGATAGACTGAGCCTTGAATGAAATCGTAGAGTCAAGGGCTTGTTTTTGTTTTTCATTCGGATCAGGGCAGCCTTTAAACTTCACCAGACCTGGAGTATCAGGACAATCATCCATATAGTCTGGAACACTATCATTATCTCGGTCAGGGCATCCCTGGAATTTAACAATACCTGGAGTATCAGGACATTTGTCAAATCTATCTTGTATTCCATCATTATCTCGGTCAGGACAACCATTAAACTTCTTGATGCCTTTTATTTTAGGACATGAATCTTGATAATCAGGGATACTGTCTTTATCAAAATCAGGGCAACCTTGGAAGATAATCAAACCTGGTGTATCAGGACATTTATCATCAATATCAGGAACCTTATCTCCATCTCTATCTGGACAGCCTTCAAACTCTTCTAAGCCTGCATCATCAGGGCATCGGTCTTTAGTGTCAGGTATTCCATCTCCATCTTTGTCAGGACAACCATTAAATTTCTTTGGACCCGGAGCATCAGGACATTCGTCTTTATCATCAGGTATTCCATCTTTATCTCTATCTTTCATTCCAAATCGATATCCTAAAGAGGCAGAGTATTCAAAATAATCTACGGATGATTGTTTAGTGGTAAACATTGGCAAGGTATGGTACATTTGCTGCAGCTGGAGACCAAATGTCCGCTTATTATTAAACCAAAAAGCTAAACCACCTCCAAAACTATAGGTAGGTAAAAACTTATCGTTGTCACGAGCATCTAAATAGGTCATTCCTGCACCACCTTTTAAGTAGGGCTCGAAAAATGAGTTAACCCCTAGCAGATAACCATTAGCGAAGGAATATTTCAAATTAAACATACCATTAGCTAAAAGTATCTTACTTATTTCTTTTTTAGGATCTCTGGCTACTAAATTCGTGGCAAATTTTATTTCAGGGGATAATCCACCAAACATATGCCTAGAAACACTAAGGTAATTGAGTGGAAAGCCAAGGTTGAACTTGTCCGTCTGGGTAAGATTTTCAACCATTCCTACATCTTGGTCCATTAGTTTATGAATGCTCCAGCCTGCATTGAATTGCCATTTTTGCATTTTGTTCTGAGAGTGTAAACTGCCCCAAATTAGAAAAAAAAGTATAAAAATCTTCTTCATTAGAAGTATATCTTAATAGGATATTTTCACAAATATATAGTTTGTTCTATCTTTGAACTCTATTTTTTTTCCAATTGCTTTGTTTTATGGACGTAGTCACAGCTTTTACCTCATTACTTTCAGATGGTAGACAAGCAATAAATTTTTCAACAACATCTACTTGCTCCTCAGTCAGCACTCCATTGAGATATTCTGGTTTATAAAATTTATCGACGAAGCCAGTATCAAAATCACCGCTAATAAAATTGGGGTGATTCAATACAAAGAGCCCGAAATCTAAGGTCGTTTTGACTCCTCTTATTTTGTAGTCTTTGATAGCACGTTTCATTTTTTGGATGGCATCTGTTCTATCCTTACTATGAACAACTAGTTTAGCTATCATGGGGTCATAGTAAATAGGTATGTCCATACCTTCTCTAAAGCCATCGTCCACTCTAATGCCTAATCCTTCGGGTTTTTGATAAACTTCCAATTTACCTATATCAGGGAGAAAGTTGTTTTGAGGATCTTCGGCATACACTCTTAACTCTAGAGCATGACCATTTATTTTTAAATCTTCTTGTTTGAAACCTAGTTTTTCGCCTCTAGCTATTTTAATTTGTTCCTTGACTAAATCGAGGCCAGATATCATTTCGGAAACAGGGTGCTCCACCTGCAGTCTCGTATTCATTTCTAAGAAATAGAAATTTAATTTATCGTCCACTATAAATTCAACTGTACCAGCATTGGTATAGTTACATGACTTAGCAGCATTGATTGCAGCTTCTCCAATTTTTTCTCTGATTTCTGGCGTAAGAATGCAGCTTGGTGCTTCTTCGACTACTTTTTGGTGACGACGCTGAATACTACATTCACGCTCGAATACATAAACATAGTTTCCATGATGATCGCCTAAAACCTGAACCTCAATATGACGTGGATTGGTGACATATTTTTCTAGAAAACAGGCGTCGTTTCCAAATGCATTGCGCGCTTCGCTCATAGCGCGTTCCATCTGCTCTTCAAATTCTTCTTCTTTTTGTACAATACGCATGCCTTTACCTCCACCACCTGCACTAGCCTTGATAATTATTGGATAACCGATTTCTGCCGCCACTTTCTTAGCTGCCGCTACATCTGAAATAGCATCTTCTATTCCCGGAACCAGGGGCGTTCCATACTTCTTAACTGCAAGCTTCGATGAAATTTTATCACCCATAATGTCCATGGCTTCTGGGCTTGGACCTATGAGGGTGATTTTAGCTTCTCGAAGTTTTCTGGCAAAGTCTGCGTTTTCGCTCAAAAAACCATAGCCTGGATGAACGCTATCCACCTTTAGTTTTTTACAAATCTCAATTATTTTATCACCTAATAAATAGGATTGATTACTCGGTGGAGGACCTACGCAAACGGCTTCATTTGCATAGAGCACATGAGGACTTTCCCTATCTGCTTCCGAGAAAATAGCTACCGTTTTGATACCCATTTCTTTGGCTGACTTCATGACGCGCAACGCTATTTCGCCACGATTAGCAATAAGTATTTTTTGCATTTTGATGAATTACAGTGGTAAAAATAAAAGGTTTTTATTAAGCTGGCTATTTTAAACTAACTTGATTTGTTTCTTATAGATTCGAATTGACTAGTGATTATTTTCCAACTCTATCAAATCTTTTCTTGAGTATTGCTTTTGGTTAAAGTTGAGCTCCAACTGGAAATCCTCAATGGGTATAGTTAATTTTATAAGTGAAGAGATATCATAGATAGGTAGAACAACAGTGCCTCGCATAGATTCATTGCTATTGATATGGGATTTTCGAAAAGAGTTTCGCTCCCAGTAGACTCTTTGGTTAGCATTGAATGACTTTTCAGCTGATTGATAGATAGAACTCTCTAATAGAGCTGCTCCAGACTGCATTCCTGCATTTCCTGCTATATTGGCTGCTACCGCTTTATTATATCCTTTTTCCGTTTCTGAGGTGGCTGCAGCCACTTCGGAAACAATAGCTGTAGCTGCACCCAGCACCAATAAGGTAGCTCCAAGAGCTTCAGAATTCTTGCGGCTTGCTTCCAGTTCGTTTTCCTTAATTTTTGATTTTAAGATTTCTATTTCTGGATTGAATGCTGCTACTTTTTCTAATTGATCCTTAAACTTAAACTGATAATAAATTTTGTCTGGATTGAATAAAATTGGATTTTGCTTTTTATTTGTAATTTCTAAATCTAGAAATACACGATCATTTTCCATAGAACCCACACCACAGATCGCATAAACACTATCCTTCTCGACAGCTTGATACTCCACACCTTGAAGAAAGAACGTTTTACTGGAACTAGCCTCCCATTTATTTACCTTTCTAGGTGTAGCGCAAGAGGTAAAAATAATAGCTATAAAAAGACTAGAAAAAATGTATGCTCTCATTTGATTTATAATTTTAATAAAGATAACCCACATTCCGTCCATTACTTAGAATTTAACTCAAAATGACATTTTTCAAGATAAATTTAGAAAACCTATACTTATAGCTCCTTATTCTTTCGCTTTAGCATACTGACTTAAACCCAAATTCCGCATTAGAAAATGTAGACGTCAATTAAGAATTATACCAATCTTGAAACAAATTCTAAATCGTCCCGAAGGTTCTTCGGGACAACTAAATCCTATAGTTCGCCACGCAGTGGCTTCTAATGATTAATTTTGGGTTTATGAAATAAAGAGAAAAGATTAGCAGAAAATTTTTAGTAATTTTAAAGTTGGTTTCTAATTTTGTATTGTATCTTTTAAATTAAAATGTCAGATGGAAGCACATGACAAGGCGGAAAATCAATTAATGGATGGAGCTATTTTTGAAAAGTTAAAGCACTAGATTTTATGGAAGTTCTACTTCATATTGTATCTTTTTTGATTTTTTTTATTATCTACGGATTTATTTTTTACAAATTTATCTTGCCTAAAATTGACCTAAAAACAAAAAATAGAATATTGCTATATTTTTCATATTATGCTTGTATAGTAATTATAATAGCAAATGTATTATCAGATTTATTAAGAAAACTAAATATTGAAAGTGATGTTCTTAATATTATCAGTATAGGTATTTTATTTAATATTTATTTTTTAATTCTACTTGTTCCCTTTTTTGTAATTCTTTGGACTTATAATATATTTAAGTGGTTAAGAAGGGACAATAAGTAATGTATCAAACTGACTGATAAATTATTTTTAAGTTTCAATTAATTGAAATTCAGAAAAAAAATAAATTTCAGTCGTTTTAATAGAGTGGAGATAGAGAATAAAGTATAGAGAACTTTCATACTAGCTACTGAAATTCATTTTCAAATTTTCAAATTGAACCATTTTCAAATTAATCATTTTCACATCATCATATCAGCTAATCATCATATCAAATAATTATCCACCGCCTTTCGCACACTTCCATATTTCAATAATAAATCTTTACAAAACTCATAGTCCTTGTCTATTTCTGCCATAATCATTCGTGTACCTCTATCTACTAGCTTCGCATTTGAGAGTTGCATATCCACCATTTTATTTCCTTTGACATGACCTAGTTTTATCATGAGCGAAGTCGATATCATGTTGAGGATAAGTTTCTGTGCCGTACCTGCTTTGAGCCGTGTACTACCTGTGATAAATTCAGGACCTACCACCGCTACTATAGGGAAATCAACCTGTTCTATGAGTGGAGCAGCAGCATTGCAGGTAATACAACCTGTCATGATTTTATGCTCTCTACATTTTTTCATAGCTCCAATAACGTAGGGCGTCGTACCACTGGCAGCTATCCCTAGCACGACATCGTTCTCAGAGATATTCCATTTCTCTAAATCTCTCCAACCTTGTTCTGTATCATCTTCTGCGCCTTCTACTGCCTTGCGGATAGCTCCGTCGCCGCCCGCTATGATGCCAATCACTTTTTCGAATGCCACTCCAAAAGTAGGTGGAAGTTCTGACGCATCGACCACACCCAGTCGTCCGCTCGTACCCGAACCCATATAAAACATTCTACCACCATTTTGAAGTTTCGGTAGCACTGCAGCTACGAATTTTTCGATATCTGGCAAAATTGATTCTATGACTAGAGGCACTTTTTTATCCTCTTCATTCATCCAATGGAGAATATCCGCCATAGACTGCTGCTCTAATTCTTGATAATGTGACTCGGATTCGGTGGTTCGCTGCATATGCTACAAATATAACTAGATTTTCAATACACTTCTTGCACTATTTCTATTTTTGCACAAAAAGAAAGATTTGGCGAAGCGTGACAATTTATTCAGTATTGAAAAGGTAATAGAACTCAAAAGCGAAGAACTTTTGCAAATTCGTACCATGATTGTAGATCAAAATATATCTAATTATCCAATCTTTGTTTTCCAGAAACCCTCGCAAACGATTCTAGGTAAAAAAATCATAGACCAAAGTCAAAGCCAAGAAAAGTGGAATGTTTTTATCACCCACCTCGAAGAATTGTATCACAAGAAAATAGTTGTAGAAGACAAATTGGATGATTTCAAATTTCAATATAAAAACAATAATGACAAATACTGTATTTTGCTTATAGAAAATGAAGAGGAATATTCATTTTTGTTTACACCTATTATTTATTAGAATTTTTGTATTTTTATATTCAATAGTTAAATATTAATTGATGAAATTCATTCTAGATATTAAAGACGATAAGGCTGACCATCTTCTTGAAGTTTTGAAAGATTTAGCTTATGTTAAAACGACTTTGATTTCTGCCGAAAAATCAAAGTTTATGGAAGAAATGAAAGAAGCCGTTATCAACTTGAATAAGGTCAAAAAAGGCAAGTTAAAGGCAAAGCCTATAAAGCAACTAATTGATGAGTTATAGCGTTTTATCAATATCTCCATTTGATAAGCAGCTAAAGAGATTAATAAAAAAATATCCTTCTCTTAAAGAGGAGTTTCTAGACTTAGTAGATATGCTAATCCAAGACCCATTTCAAGGCAAACCACTTGGCAAAAACTGCTTTAAACTTCGACTATCCGTTAAGTCAAAAAACAAAGGAAAATCAGGAGGAGTAAGAATTATTACCCATATTGCTGTTATAGATAGAAAACTATATTTGTTATCTATTTATGACAAATTAGAGATAGAGTCGTTGTCAGATAAAGAAATCT
The DNA here is from genome assembly GCA_016787225.1 of Chitinophagales bacterium. Taxonomy (NCBI): domain Bacteria; kingdom Pseudomonadati; phylum Bacteroidota; class Chitinophagia; order Chitinophagales; species Chitinophagales bacterium. Next base: position 102,029 of record JAEUUY010000011.1, on the reverse strand, counting down.
TAGACTTATTAGAATTTATAGAAGAATAATGCAGATAAAAAAATTCACCTTCAATCCTATTCAGGAAAACATGTATGTAATCTATGATGAAAGCAAAGAATGTATTATCATAGATCCAGGTTGTTATTTTCATAATGAAAGGTTAGAGTTCAAAAATTTTATAGAAGAAAATGAGTTGAAGCCGGTCAAGCTCATCAATACACACTGCCACCTCGACCATATCTGTGGAAATAAGTACGTAGCCGAAACTTGGTCACTAAAACTCGAAGCCAATAAGCTAGATGAGTATAATTTGCAGCGAAGTATTGAAGCTGGAATCATGTATAATATGCCTATAGAGCCGAGCCCTCCTATTGAAGTAGAGTTGAATGAAGGTGATGATATTCGTTTTGGCAATTCTACCTTAAAAGTACTTTTCACTCCAGGTCATAGCGCAGGCAGTGTCAGCTTTTATAGTGAGAAACATAATTTCATCATAGCAGGTGATGTTCTTTTCAGAATGAGCATAGGACGTACAGATCTGCCAGGTGGAGATTTCGATACACTCATTCAGTCCATCAAGACAAAATTGATGACTCTACCCAAAGATACAATAGTGTATTCAGGTCATGGAGAAGAAACCACTATTGGCTATGAGATGAAGAATAATCCCTTTTTATGATGCAAAAAGTCATCGCAATCTTCGCCTCAGGAAGCGGCACCAATGCAGAAAATATTTACAACTATTTTCTGGGAACAAATATTTCAATTAAGTATATAGTTTGTAATAATCCCAATGCAGGCGTACTGCGACGATTTGAAAACACAGATGTTGAAGTAATTCTCATTCAAAAAAAAGCACTAGAGTCTCCAGATTTATTAGCCAAACTGTATGGAGTTGATTTAATCGTCTTGGCAGGTTTTTTAGTTTTAATACCCGCAAGTTTCGTTCAGGCTTTCCCCAAAAAAATTATCAATATACATCCTGCTCTGCTGCCAAAGTATGGTGGCAAAGGTATGTATGGAGACCATATTCATAAAGCGGTATTGGAAAATAATGAAAAAGAGCATGGCATTACCATCCACTATGTCAATGAAGAATTTGATAAAGGGGAAATTATTTTCCAAGAAGAGTTTGTAGTAACAGAGAATGATAATTTAGCATCGATTCAAGAAAAAATACATACATTAGAGTTTCAGAATTATCCTAAAGTCATAGAAAGACTTTTAACTTTTGACCTTCTACTTTCCACTAAATTATGCTAGGCCTCAAACTCCCCACCGATCCGCGCTGGGTCCATCTCGTAGATAAGTCTATAGAAGAAATTCTTACAGACCATGCCTATTGTGAACAGAAAGCGGCTAGTTCTGGAATATCGCTGATTATTAATTATCCACATCTCGAAGATTTAGTCGATGAAGTAACGAAAGTGGTGGACGAAGAGTGGGGGCACTTTCGAATGGTTTTGGATGAATTAAAAAAACGAAATCTAAAATTTGGGCGTGCGCGCAAGGATGAATACGTCAATGAACTTCAAAAGCGTATCAAAAGTGATGGTTCTCCTGACGGAATATTACTCGACAGATTGCTGATGTGTGCTTTGATAGAGGCTAGGAGTTGCGAGCGCTTTAAGCTACTCTCTCTGCAATGTTCTGATTTAGATCTCCGTGCTTTTTATAAAAGATTGATGGTATCGGAGGCTGGTCATTACAAGTTATTTCTTGATTTTGCATACCACTATTTAGGGGAAGAAAAAACGGATAAGCGTTGGAAGTTTTTCTTAGATACCGAAGCACAGGTTATGCAGGAATTGAGCCTTCGTGGCGATAGAATGCATTAACCCCATAATCTGAATTAGAAATGCAAATTCAACGAAGTGTTTGTAATTCAATAAATTGAAAACAAACACTATGTCGGGTCTGATGACTCTGACGAGTATCAGACTCCGTCAGAGATTACTCTCATTATTAGGGTCTGCTGAAAAACTCAGAAGTGCGTCAAATACGAGTCATCAAGCCGAAGCTGCATAGACATACTGCGAGGTGAAGATGGCGAAGTAGTTGGTGTGCTTCTGAGTAGCCCAAAATTCTTGCCGGTAACTGCATGATCTTTAGGCACGAACTCCAGTAAACTTGTTTTTACAATTTACATTTTTGGTTAGAATTTTTTTGCAATACTATGACTATCAATTGTTTTGGCGTTTTTCAGCAAACCCTATTTAGCACTAATCGGTTTTCAAACCTCTATGGCTGAATTCGGGTTAAAAAAGAGCTGATGATTGCTAGCTGAATCCGAGATTTCTAACAAAATTGTATGAATTTTAATACAATAGTTAACAAGTCGTTTTGGTATCTAAAGCTTTGTTTTTAGATTCGCATTACCTAAAAGGTATGAGGAAAAAGATTGTCGGAATTATATCGCTGTTATTTTTAATAACTTGCACTACAGTAGTATCAGATAAAGCGGACTATGTCCATAGGGCGTATGTAAAGGAGGTTGTCAAAAGAAATGACAGCACGGTAGTCCTGTACATGAATATGATAGACTCTACTTTGGTTCGTAATGTGCGAATGGTAGAATATAAAGCTAAGGTCAGTAATATATTTGCGAGTATGTCGCACTTAACATCAGTAACCCAAAAATATGGTGGATACGTCTCTAGTGACCATTTTAAAAACAATTTCTTAGCATCTACGGTTACGAAGTTAGCAGAAGATAGTAGCTTATGTGTAAAACAATATTATACTTCAAATACTATTGTTTTAAGAATACCTCATTTTTTTATAGATACAGCATTGATAGAAATTAATAAGAACTTAGAATTTATCGATTATATGTATTCAAAGGTGAATGATTCTCTTATTGGTATTTATGCTGCTAGCAAATATTTACAGGGATTAAATATTAGCTATTCCAATGAGACTTCTTTGCAAAAATGGGGCGCAAACGTGAATTATGATGAACTTATCGAAGAGTATACCAATAATTATGGTGCGATTATCTTATCTATATATCAAAATCCTGAATTGAAAGTCGAAGGAATAAAGCACCCTAAAATACCTAATGAATATAAAGCGCCCTTTTTAGTGCAAACTAAATTAGAATTGGGTAAAGGTTGGAAGATAATAGTTGATTCTTGGTTTTTCGTCTTAAGAAATTGGCCGATTTTTGCTCTTGCCTTGTTAACAATTTTAGTATTATGGATTAACAGGCAAACAGTAACCCCCGCTCGTCATTTTAAGAATTGGTTTGATTCTCCGAAAAACTAGCTATCGTCTCCTTTAATCCTGAATAAAAATCTACTTGAGGTTGATACCCTATCAATTGCATGGCTCTAGAAATATCGGCAAGAGAATCTCTGATATCTCCTTGACGAAAATCTCTGAATTCTATGTTAGCTTTTTTACCAGTAACCTGTTCTAAATTGTTCACTAGGTCCAAAAGTGAATAATTTTTGCCACAAGCTATATTATATACTTGGTTGTATGCAGTTTCATTATCTATCAAAAGAGCGCAAATATTTGCATGGACAGCATTCGCTACATAAGTGAAATCTCGTGTAGTTTTGCCATCTCCATTGATATATATGGTTTTGTCCTGTAGTATACTGGAAATAAATAATGGAATGACGGCAGCATAAGGTCCATTTGGGTCTTGATTTGGACCGAAGATATTAAAGTATCGCAATCCAATAGTTGAAAGACCATAGGCATTTGCGAATACTCCAGCATACAGTTCATTGGTATACTTAGTAACAGCGTAAGGAGATAGTTGATTGCCTATAATGTGTTCTTTCTTTGGCAGGCTATACTCATCGCCATATACCGAAGAACTACTAGCGTAAACAAAGCGCTTTACCTTATGGTCTTTAGCGGCTATTAGCATATTGACAAAGCCTGAGACATTGATTTCATTTGTTTTTTCTGGGTATAGTATGGAGCGCGGAACCGAACCTAAGGCTGCCTGATGGCAGACATAGTCCATTCCTTCGCATACTAATTGACAAGTGTTTATATCTACAATATCACCATGAATAAATTCGAAATTCCTAGAGTTTAAATGTTCATTAATGTTATTCATGCTCCCCGTAAGAAGATTATCTAAAACACGAACAAACGCTCCATTATTTATTAGGTAGCGAACGATATGAGAACCAATAAAGCCAGCACCGCCCGTAACTAGAAATTTTTTGCCAGCTATTTGCTCCTTCATAGTTTAGTGCTGGTACTGTTTACTATAGTATTCTTGGTAGCTACCGCTCGTGACATGTTCTAGCCACTCTTCATTTTCCAGAAACCAAGTAACCGTTTTCTCTAAGCCCTGTTCAAAGGTTACAGATGGACGCCATCCGAGTTCTCTTTCTATCTTCGAAGCATCTATTGCATACCGCAAATCATGACCTGGTCTATCTTTTACGAAGGTGATCAACTTTTGGCTAGTCCCTTTTTCTCTGCCAAGTTTTTCATCCATAACATCGCAAAGCAATTTGACTAAATCAATATTTTGCCATTCATTGAAGCCACCAATATTATAGGTTTCTCCTAATTTCCCTTTGTGAAATACATCATCAATAGCTCGAGCATGATCTTCTACAAACAGCCAATCGCGTGTGTATTTGCCATCTCCATAAATAGGAAGTGGTTTATTGTGCTTTATATTGTGAATACAGAGTGGGATTAATTTTTCAGGAAAATGGTGCGAACCATAATTATTAGAACAATTTGATAGAACAACTGGAAGACCATAAGTGTCATGATATGCTCGCACAAAATGATCGCTGCTCGCCTTGGAGGCTGAATATGGACTATGTGGGTCATATTTCGTATCCTCAGTAAACAACCCTATTTCTCCTAGTGCCCCATAGACTTCGTCGGTAGATATATGGTAAAATCTCTTGTCTGCAAGATTACTTCCCCAATGGTTTTTTGCAGCATTCAGCAGATTGACTGTCCCTACTACATTCGTCAGTACAAACTCCATAGGATTCGCTATGCTTCTATCTACATGACTTTCTGCTGCTAGGTGCAGAACCCCTTCTATATGTTTATCTTGAAACAATTTATTGATAAAATCGAAATCCTGAATGTCACCCTTGATAAATTCGTAGTTTGGCTTATCCTCTATATCTTTCAAGTTTTCGAGATTGCCTGCGTAGGTAAGTTTGTCCAGATTATAAATTTTATAATCTGGATAATTATTGACAAATCTTCGAACGACGTGGGAGCCAATAAATCCCGCACCACCTGTTATTAATATAGACCTCATTTGAAATAATAAAAGACAAATTTAATACTGTTATCATGAATTGAAGTTATTAATATCTCATTTAGTGAATTTTTTTAATCGGTCTATTGAAATTTCTATAGGCAAGCTTTCATTGTTCTTCAACAACTTAAATAATTGCAGGGAGCACCATGGTATAAGTGATGCTCCTTTCGTGCCAAAGCCATTGAATAGAAACAAGCCCTTGTGACTAGGGTGTTCTCCTATGATAGGTCGGCGGTCTGGGGTTGTAGATCGCAAAGCACCTATATGATCCATGATTTGGTATGCTACATGATGCACTAAATTGGGTATAGCATTTATCATTTCCAGTTTTGCTTTTTCGGTCAATAATGGAGCGCCCATATCTACCTTATCAAAGGATGAACCTAGCCAAAAATGCTCGCCGTGCGGACAGATAAATTTACCGTGTTTTCGTACCGCATCAGGTTTATCATCTGGTATGTTTACAATGAGTGCTTCCCCTCGATTGGGTTGAAAAGGTAGATGACAGAAAAATGGATTTTTTTTAACTTGAATGCCTTCTGCAAAAAATATTTGATCATAAATTTCACTTTGATAATGCCATTGATTATTGCTAAATTTAAGTAGAGAATGGTTAAAAGAATTGGTCACGATATTATCACTATTCTTAAGTTTAAGCTTTGTATTCTCAATAAAGGCATTCGTTTGAAGCTGATAACTCTCTTTCACTTCAATCCACTCATCATTTATTTTACTTAAATACTTTTCTTTTCCATGTATGACTTCATCTATTGAAACTTCATTATTAAAAGGGCTGAAGTGCTTTTCCAGTCGAATGGGCGTAAGATAATTCCCATAAAATTCTTTCGCTATATTTAATAGTTCATCATACCTCCAGGCAAGAGCATAGCGTCTTCCTGTTATAGGATTTAGAATGCCAGAGGAGATATGACTAGCAGCAGATTGATTATCGCTATACCAATGGATATCATCGCCATTTTCTGTAAATAGCTTTGCCAAACATGTTCCAGCTAGTCCTCCACCTACTATTGCTATTTTAGTCATGCGCTACAATATTTCAAGATTTCATTTGTTTTTTGGCAATTTTAAGATTAAATTATAATCTCTATCGAAATCAAATTGGTTATTTTTGCTCAAAAGTATATACAATGAGTCTAAATGAAAAGGATTATATAAGAAAGATAGCGGAGGATGTGAAGGAAAATCCTGATTTGAGTTTGAAACTTTTAAAGCGTTTTTTGCCTCTACTCATTGTTCTATGTTTAGCGAGTTTACTTTGGCTTTACTTCACAAAATCTGAGTATACCACCTCTGCTCAGTCATTAAAATCGATTGAAAGCAGTGCAGCGAAAACAGATAGTGTGATATTGGACGCAGAGGGAAAAGCGGCTACTGAGATTTGGGCAAAGACCTTAGGAGGCAATATCGAACTAAATCTACCCAATGGCAGTAAATTAATTGTTCCAGAGAAGGGCTTTGAAAAATCATTATTGTCTTTTTTAAGTCAAGATTGTCCAGGAGACTTAAAAGCTAGTTGGTTTAACTGTGATCGATTACTTTTCAAAACGGGTTCAGTAGAATTAAATACAGCTTCTCTAGATCAGGTAGAAGATATTGCGAATGTGATGAAAGCGTTCCCTAATTCTAAATTTAAAATTGGTGGTTATACCGATAATACTGGTGATGCTCTTGTCAATGTAAAATTATCTCAAGATAGAGCCTCACAGGTTATGCTAGCTTTAGTCGACAAGGGTGTGCCAGCTGCTAGTTTATCCTCTGAAGGTTATGGACCAGAATTTCCAGTTTGCCCAGCTAATGATACAGAGGAATGTAAGGCAAAGAACAGACGCGTGGCTATTCGAATAGAAAAGTGTAAATAGATGTCTAATTTTAAACTTTGGACCTTTGGGTTCACCACCTTAGTTTTTTTATTTTCTATTTTTTCTTGTGATAACGAGAATATAGCCGAGATACCTCCTATAAAAATTCAGCGGTTTGAACTAGATTTAAAGAGTTTCGATACAGCTAATTTTGAAGCATCTGAACGGAAAATGATAGATAAGTACGGAGAAGTATATTCATTCTATATTGAGAAATTAATGGATTTAGGTAGCCTGCAAATAAATCACCGGTATTACTATAAACCTTATTTAATAAATTTTCTCGCCGAGGAGTACCCATCTATTATGGATACTTTTGAAAAATATATTTTTAAGGATATAGAACATATAGAAACTGATTTAACTAAAAGTTATGCTAGATTGTGTGCAGAGTTTCCAGAGAAAAAGCCTAGTATAGTATACTCATTTTTCATTTCCCCTATGGGAGCTAATCCTGCCTCTGCCTTTACTTATGGAAAAGATACCGTAGGGTTTAATTGGTTTAATTATTTAGGCAAAGAATTTCCGCTTTATACCTCTCTGTATGAAGGGTATAATTATATGATAGAATGGAATCAAAGAGAATACATCGTGCGCAATATTATGCTAGTTGAGTACAATCTACTACTAGAAGCTAGCAAAGAAAATAAAGAGTATAGTGAAGTGGTATATAATATGATTGAAAAGGGAAAGGAGTTTTATTATTTGGATAAGGTATGCCCATATCTTAAAGATGAAGTAAAAATAGGATATACGGAAGCTCAATATAAATGGTGTGAAGAAAATGAATTTGAAATTTGGGCGTATTTAAAGGAAAATAAAGTGCTTTATAGTGCAGAGGCTATGGATATAAAAAAACTGACAGAGGCAGGACCTAATACGCCTGGAATGCCAAGTGAAAGCCCTGGAATGGTAGGGGCATGGACGGGATGGCAAATTGTCAAAGCCTATCAATCAAAATACAATAAATCGCTCAAAGAGTTACTAAATACATCTCCAAAGGAAATATTAAAAAATTCAAATTATAAACCAACAAAATAATGTCTGGAATGAAAGTAGTGATTGTTTTTCTGTTTTGCTTCATTTTCTCACAAGGTTATGGACAGACAAAGTCTATGAATATAGAAGGGGAATGGATGGTGAAAGACTTATCTAACTCTGTGGTTAGTTTTTACAAGGGAGCGGATGGATATTGGTATAGTAAGATTTTAAAATCGGATAACAGCGTGTATGTAAACCAAGTTATCTATAAAGGTAAGAGCCCTGAAGGTGCTAATTATCTGGAAGGTACCTTCACTACTCCAAAGTCAAAAATGAATATTTCTACGAAAGTCTACCTAGATAACGATCAGCAAATGCGATTTGTGGGCAAAAAATTTTTTATAACCAAGACATACGAGGGCAAACGAATAAAGTAGTCAGAAATGAAATTATTAAAATCAAGTATTGGCAGATTGCGGTTAGCAGGATTTTTTGAAGGATTATCACTGATAGTACTTATGGGTTTTGCCATGCCTATGAAGTATATCTTTGGAGACCCATCTTATGTTAGAATGATAGGATCTATCCATGGGGCTTTGTTTATCCTTTTTGTTATTCAATTGTTTTTAACCACCGAAGAGTATAAATGGAAGTATAACAATCTTCCTCTTAAGTTACTGATTTCATGCTTTATCCCGTTTGGCACTTTTTATTTAGATTATAAGGTATTGAATAGAATAGTTTGAAATTAGCAACTCATATCAAAAGCATTGTGAGATTTAAATTACTATATACATGAAACATTTTTTACTATTTTGTTTTATAGCCTCTATCTCTTTTGTTAATGGTCAGTTAGTCGAAGGAGTAGACTTAAGCCAATATCCAGCACAGCAATATGAGCTAAAAGAGAAGGCTGCGATACGATGGAATACCAATCCATTCAAAAATAAAATTAAGGAAATTAAGGAGGGCTATGCTAATAATGAAATCAGTTTTGCAGGTTTTTATATAACTGTTTTATGGCAAAAGGGCTTGGATACGGTGCAGGGGGTAATGATAGATTCCCGAAATGGCATCATACATAGGCTGCCAATATCTGCTCTCAATTGCACGAATAAATGTATGGATATAGATGATATTTTTGATCGCTACTTATTTCTCCCAACGAGTAATTTATTCATAACCTCTACTTGTAAAAAAGTGAAAGTGAAGAATGAGAATAAAGTGAGACAGGAGTTTTATTATTATTTATGGAATGAAAGTGCTAAGAAGTTTAGCTTGATGAAACAAACTCAGAAAGAGCGTCCTTAAAGATAGACTATACAGACTTCTGTTAGTTATCCATAATTCTTCCATCCTCCATTTCAATGATGCGATGAGTTTTTTCTGCAAATCCCATGTCGTGCGTCACAATTAGTAGAGTTTGCTTAAACTCTTCGGCGAGTTGTTTAAACGTATCGAAAACTATTTGACTATTTCTTAAATCTAAATTACCAGTGGGCTCATCACCCATTATAATAAGAGGCTCATTGATAAGCGCTCTAGCTATGGCTACCCGTTGTTTTTCACCACCTGATATCTGACCAGCATTTCGATTTGCTAATTTTTGAATGCCTAGAAGTTCTAATTTTTGCATAGCTCGATATTCAATCTCTTCTTTAGAAAAGCGATTTAATTTTAAGGCTGGGAGCATGACGTTTTTCAAAACAGAAAACTCATTCAGGAGATAATGAAATTGAAATACAAAACCAATTTTCTCATTCCGCACATGAGCTAGTTCATGACTATTTTTTGCGCTCATCAATTCGTTATCTATATATAATTGCCCCTCATATGAACTATCCATGGTAGATAAAATATATAATAAAGTAGACTTGCCGCAACCTGATTTTCCTATGAGCGATATGAATTCTCCTTTATTGACCTCAAAGCTCACCTTATCTAGAACCTTCACTTCTAATGGGTCATAGAAGAACTTCGAAATTTTATCTGCTTTTAATACACACATTGATTTAGATTTATTCATAGAATCCTTATTTGCCTCTTATAATATCTACAGGGTCTATTTTGCTAGCTTTACTAGCAGGAAACCAACCAGCAAGAAAGGTTGTAATCAATGAAAAACAAAAGGCTATAAAATAAAACAACAGACGATAAGAAACTGGATAGGTTTTAATGGTCGGAAGAGCTTCTGTATTAAATGGTATCGTACTAATGAAAGCCGTAAATAGAAAGCCAAAGAAAAGACCAGCTATGCAGCCAGCAATGCCTATCGTGAGAGAAATAATAATAAATATAGATTTGACATCACCGCCAGAAAAACCAGTTGCTTTCAATATGGCTATGGTATCCATTTTTTCGTAAATCATCATATTGAGAATATTGTAAATGCCAAATCCTGCAACAATAAGAAGAGTAATACCCACAGCGTATGAAATAATATTTCTCACTTTAGTTCCCGTCTCAAACTGTGCATTGGCTCTTTGAATATCCATAGCATTGGTCTTAAATTTTTTTTGAAATTCTGGTGCCACCAATGGTGCTTGTAAAATATCCTTCAACTTTACCTGAATATCAGTAATGTAATCTGGACCTTTTCCTAGGATTTTTTGGGTAGTGGCCACTGAGGCAAAACTTTGGGTTTTATCAAAATCTGCTATTCCAGATTGATAGTAGCCCACTACCTTGAGCTGAAAGCGATCGCCCTGCGAAGTTGTAATCTGAATGATGTCGCCAAGATCTGCCAAAAGTTTATCGGCAAGCGGTTTCCCTAGTATAATAGAATTGGGGATATTTTTAATATCAATTGGATTTCCTTTCGTAACATAGTCTGTAAATCTATAATATTTAATTTCTTCTTCCACGTCCACGCCATTTAGAAATCCTGCTATATCAATTGTACCTAGATTGAAAAATGCAGGGGATGATATCTTGCGAGAATACCCTAATACCCGGTCGTCTTGGGATAAGGTATTTAGAATTTCTCTAGATTTTAGAATTTCTACTCGCGAATTACCAGCTTTTACTGATTCTATAAAATGATAGTTGTTTGGGGAATTTAGCCACCTTTTTATCGGCTGGTCTGTATTGACAGATATTTCTTTATAAATTCTAATATGGGGAGTTCTGTTGACAATTAGTCCATCGAGCATTTCATTTAAGCCTGTCATAAAACTCAATAGCGTAATAAACATAGCTATCCCAAAGGTGACTCCTACAGCTGCTATAATGCTTTGCCTTTTTCTAGCTTGAAGCAATGCCCAAGCAATATCTACTAGTAGTTTCAATCTACTTCTCGGGTTTAATTATTTCCTCATTTTCTTTTAATCCTTCTAAAATTTCTACCATTTCAAAATTCTTGAGACCTGTTTTGACAATTCTTACTTCACCTGATTTTAAGACAACCTCATTCTGATTATTAATATATTCTACTGGAATAAGGAGGGCTTTATCTTTTTTGGAAATGAGTATATTTGCTTCTAGGCTGAGATTAGGATATAATACTGGAGGTTTTTTAGTGAAATGAGCTATGACCGTAAAGGTCTTTGTACGCTCGTTCATCAATGGATATATTTTGGTGACACTGGCTTCATAGCTCTTATCTTCATAACTTTCCAGATTGACCAATACTACCTGACCAAGTTTTATTTTTGTAATATCGGTTTCATCTATATTGAGTTCTAAATAAAACTCATTTTCGGAACCAAGCAATGCAATTGGTGTTTGTGGACTGACCATTTCTCCTTTCTCCTTAAATAGACCATAGACCTTTCCATTAATCTGACTCTTTACCAGTCTATCATTGGATTGTGTGTTAGATATCTTAAAAGCAAAATTTGTTTGTTTTTCTAATAAGTTAATTTGTTTCACGAGTTGCTGATATCTCAGTCTGAGCGCGCGATAGTTGGTTTTACTATTTTCATATAATAATTCCTTTTGCTCAAAATCAAATTGAGAGCCTATGCCTTCCTGCCATAATTTTTTTTGCCGAACAAAAAGTAAAGAATCACTCTTGAGTTTTTTCTCTGAAAGTATTAAGCTTTGGTATAATTCATCTAGTTTGTCTCGATTGTTTACCTGACTATTATACTTCGCATTGACCTCAGATAATTCCTGATTATAGGCTAGAACTTCGTTCTCTATTTTCATAAGTATAGTTCCTTGATTTACCAAGCTGCCTTCCGATACATACAAGTCAGATATGATTCCAGTTGATTTTGGAAACACTTGGTATTGGTTCTCACTTTTAATGGTGCCAGAGGCATAGACAGATTGAGTGATGCTTTGTAGTCTAGGCGTGAAAATTTCTTTCTTATCTTTACAAGAGGAGATTAGAAACGCAAGAAGAAATATTGTATATGATCTCATATGTTTAATGAAGAAACAAAACTAGTTAGATTTAGTTTTGCACTCAAATTAACTTTACAATATGAGAAATAAGTCACAAAAAAAACGACCTGCAAATTGGCAGGTCGCTTTATACAATTGATTGTAGGAAATGACTATCTTTTTCTTAACTCTGAAAGAATATCTTCAAGAAGACCTTCCGTAGTAGGTCCTGCTGGTGCAGCTGGCTCTTCTTTCTTCATTTTATTCATAGCTTTGATGATTAGAAACATTACGAAAGCTACGATTACGAATTGGATAAATACAGAAATAAATTCACCATAAGCTACTACTGGTCCTAGTTCTTTAGCTTTAGCTAAAGCTAATCCTTGGGCAGAAGCTTCGCGAGTAGCATCATTTAGACCCATATATAGATTCGTAAAATCCTTTCCTTGAATCATTCCTACGAGCGGCATTACCATTCCATCAATAAATGATGAAGTCACTTTTCCAAAAGCTCCTCCCATAACAAAAGCAATTGCCATATCAACAAGATTGCCTTTTAATGCAAATTCTTTAAATTCTTTCAACATAATTTTATAAATTTAGGTTGAGACAAATATAAACTTATTTATTGTATTTCTTATAATTTATTATGAAATCGAGAGCTTGTTCTGGTGCTAATTTTTTAGCGATTATGACATTTTTTTCATCTAAGATATAATATTCTGGAGTACCTTTTATTTTATAAAGTACCTTGAAAAGGGGGTTCATCTTATAATCTGGGTCACCATAAGTTTTAAACTTGAATTTCTTTTCTCTCAGAAAATTTAGTAATTGTGCTTTGTTTTCTCCTTTCCCATCTTCTGAAACAGTGCTAACTGAAAACACATCACAGTCATTCGCTAATAGACTAGGATATATAGAATCTAGAACAGGAATCTCTTTTTTACAATGACCGCAATCGGCACTCCAAAACGCCAATAGTTTATATTTCTTTTTATTTTGGTCATAAAGTCGTGTGTAATTAACCCATGTCGTATCAAATACTGCAAAATTAGGTGCAGTCTTACCTATCAATACGGGAGCCAAATCATCGGCATCATTTTTCATCTTTACCAAGGTAGCTGAATCAGTCCAAGGAGCCTTGCCCTTCGCATAATAATTATAGACAATATGCACGTATAGGGCATCCTGCCCCATGATTTTACTGTTAGCATAGTCGTTTAACAAGGAGGCAAGACAATATCGCATCATGTCAGAATTAGGATCTTTGATCTTATTTAAGACATAATCAACTTCTTTTTTTAATGTATCAGGATGTTTTATGACTAACTTGTCAAAATAATATTTGAATTTGTTTTCAAAAATCGGAGTGTACAATAATCTATCATCGTTGAAATCAGTATAATCCCAATAATGATTTTTAAAATAATAATATTTGAAGTTGGAATCAATAGTGCCGTTTGGTTTTTTAGGTGGTTCTGGCACATCAATGTCCCTCATTAAGTTCAGTAATCTGCTATAAAAAGTATGACCTTTTGTATTTATTACTCCTAGCCTTCTATTGAGGAGTTCTTTTTCTTTAGCTATAAGTTTTGTTTCGAGTTCTTTCTTTCTCAGTGAATCTTTTGTTGATTTATATTCTTCGGAGAGCGTATTGACTTCTCGCTGATAGGGGCCTAGAAACTTGACATCTGCGTAGAATAAATCATTTTCCTCGCTATTTTTGAAGCTTACTTTAGAAAAATCATTACTGTCAATACTTATTTCTAAATTTTTCTCTTTACCTGACATTATTACTTCCACGTATTGATTTCCTTTGGTTGGAAATACAAACATGTATATACCTCCTTTGACAGTTCCCTTCTTATCTTTAAAGACTCCAGCTCCTTTAGAATCTAGAGGAATAGAATCTACCTTATATTTTTGACTACCAAAATGATTCGCAAATAAGCAATAGGAATTAGGGATATTAGTTTTCAACTTAATAGTAATGGGACTCTTATCTTGTGCGAAAACAAAATTGAAAACTGTTACCAATAAAAAAATGAAGTAAAATTTAGATTTCATATTTATAAGGTTTAAGGCAATAGAATTTTAGATACAATATTAACGTCATCTCAGAATTATATTGATTTAAAAATAATTAAAATCATCTGCCTGAGAGCCAGTTTTGAGGATTTTGTTTGTTTTGGTAGTGCCATATTTGAAGATTCACTAAGGAATAGCCATGTGTTTCATCAAAACCACATACTCCTAAAGCTTGCCCAGCGTTTATTTCCATTCCTTCACGAACATTAACAGATTTTAAATATGAGTATACTGTAAAGTAGTCCCCATGCTTGATCATAACGCAGTTTTGATAGGTTGGCATTTCGAATATGCGCACGACCTCACCTTTATATATTGACTTGACACTGCTATTTTGGGCAGTACGAATATCCAATCCACTATTATCTATAAATAAATCAGGTGCTAGAGGGTGAGGTTGTCTACCAAATTTATTAGTTATCTCTCCATGGGCAACAGGCCAAGGCAAATTGCCTTTACTCTCTCTAAAACTTGCAGACAATTTTCCTTCAGGAGTTTGCGAATAGTCTTCAGGTTCTTTTTTTGCAGATGTTCCTGATGTGCCTGTTTTTTTAGCATCGCGCTCTCTAGCTGCTATTCTTCTTTCTTGTTCTTTGCGTACTTCGTCTTCTATTATTTTTTTAATTTTTCTATTGATAGCTTCAGCTTGTTCATTCTTAGCTACAATTTTTTTACGTAAATCATTGAGTTCATTATCTAATTTTTTGACGATAAAATCACGGTTATTCTTCTCTGCTGTAAGTTCTTTTTGTTGCGTTTTATTGATGTCAATGATGTTGATTTTTTCTTGTTTAATCGTATTGAGCGAATTAATTTTTTCCATTATTCTGTCTACCTGATTCGATAAATATACCGATTGTCTGGCTCTATAGTCTCCGTATTTTTTAATGTATTGTATTCTATGGTAGGCTTCTTTAAAATTATTCGCTTCCATTACAAATGCTAGTTTATTTACGCTATTATGATTCTTGTTTAGCCATAAAATGAGCTTAGTGTACTCTTCCTTCAATTTGGTTATTTCTGCACCCAAATTCCCCACGTCTTTAGTTCTCATAACTAATTCAGTTTCTATTACTGCGGTTTGAGATTCGATATTGCTAATTAATTTTTTCCGCTTCTCTATTTTTGTGTTGAGCATGGCTATTTCATGAACGCCTATATTTCGTTCACGTGCTGTTTTATCTATGTTGTTCTGTATTTGCTTTATCTCTTTTAAAATAGTATTATACTCTTTTTGAAGTTCTTTTCGCTTTGAACTTTGACAAAATATACTGCTCGCCAATAAGACTAGCATAAAGAGGATAAGAAGTTTTAAACCAATGAAACTATTCTTAATTTGAACCATCTTTGTATTTTGAAAAATTGAAATTAAATGGCTTTGGCTGATTAAATGCAAAATCAATATAGCGTATCAAGATTTTCACAGGTTCTGAAGCGGATTGATTGATTTGAATTTGTCTTTCTTTAGCTAGAGACCAAGATTTTTCTGATTTATCATAATTGCTATAGACTACTTCACAAATTCCACCATGTCTTGTATTATTAAACTGACACTTCAAAATTCTATTATTCTTTTGATATGTTTTGTGGATTCTGTGACTATAGTATTGTGTACTTATCTGTATTTCATTCTCTACGACAATTTCAGTACTTGTGTCTGGTTTCGGTGGAATATTTAGTAACAGTATCTTCCAGTCATCTAGGGAGAATGCATATGGTATGAGATAATTTTCATTATCTTGCGAAAAGGCAAGATTTGATTTTTCAAGTTTATTCAAAATATAGGTCGAGTCTCTGGTGATTAGCATTCTTGCACCTTCTATACCTAGTGCCCCAGTAAATGAAACCCATAAAGTGTCTTTGAGATTATAGCGAATGTGAGCTGTAAAATCTTCCTTTTCCCCATTTCGTTCAATAACGATTTCTGATTTTGCAGTGAAAAAAGTCATATTTTCTTGAGCAAGTCCTAATGAGGTCTTGAAAATTAGAATAAACAACATTCTAATCCTGATATTCCACATACTTTCTGGTAGAAATTTTCGTAGGCAAGGATTTATTTTTACTTCCACTTTCTTTGGCTTTTGTCCAATATATTAGAGCTTTTTCTATTTCATTAAGTTTAAAAAGTATATCGCCATAGTGCTCATAAATAGTAGCCATATCTTCTTTGCCATTGGCTAATGCCTGTTCTTGATAATATTTAGCATCGGTGTATAGCCCTAGTTCAAAACATATCCATGCATAGGTGTCTAGGAAAGAAGCACTGTTCTTATCTATATCAAGTGATTTTTTGCTCATCTTTTTTGCTAGTTCTAGTTTGTCTTTTCTCAAACTAAGATAGTAGGCATAGTTGTTTAATGTATAGGCATTATCAGGATCAATTCTCAGCGCTTCTTCAAAACTTTCATCCATTTCTTTGAATCGCTTTTGTTTGTGGTATAACTCAGCTAATGAGCTATATAATTGTCCCTCTAATGCCTTATTTTCTCCTACAAATCGTAGCGCTCGACGAAAACCTTTTTCAGCTTTGTCTAGCTTATCTATCTGATAATTAGCTAAGCCATTGTAGAAATAGACAATAGAATTAGCAGGAAAAAATTCAAGAGCTGATTCTGTGGAATCGGCCATTTCTTTAAAGAGTTTTAATGCATTTTGTGTGTAAAAAAGATTTTGCCAGACATTATATTCTTTTGAATCAAGGGACAACGTTTTTAAGTAAGACTTCCGAGCCTCTTCATATCTACCCCCTATATAATACATGTCTGCCAGTAAGTGATGCGAGCGGTAATCATCTGCATATTGTTGTGTCAAGTTTTGACACATTTGTATTAAAAAAAGTTTGTCTGTGCTGTCTACTTTACTGGCGTTAGCGAATTTATCTGTAAGTACTGTAATTTTCGTATCAAGGTTTAGATCTTTATTTTCAACAAGCGCTATGATAGTTTTTTTGTAGTTTTGTTCATCCTTTTTCATTTGATAATATTGCGCCTTGTATAGTAGGGCGCTTATATTCGCAGGCTCAATTCTTAATAGGTCATTAAATGCCCGTTCTGCTTCCTCTAAATTTCCACTTTTTAGATAGAATTCGGCTAAATTCCCTAGAAATCTTGTGTCACTAGGATTGTTTTTAACCATTTTCTTTAGCTCGTTTTCAGCGCCTGTTAAATTGTTTTGAGACATGTACAATTTAATTTTTTCATAGGCTATTGCATCGTTATAGTCTCCATTTCTTTCCATCTCTTCAAAAATAGCAATTGCCTTTTTCGGATTATTGCTTAACCCTAATAAGTATGCATATTGCATTTTTAAGATTTGGTCAGAATTTTTGTTTTTCATTACCTCTTGCAACACATCTATGGCTTTATCTATGTTCTTAGTCTGTGTAAGTAGTCGAATGTATTGGTCAAGATAAAATTTATTCGTTTTATTTAATTCGTAGGCTTTTTGAGCCTTTTCTAATGCTCCTGAATAATTTGCTAATTCTTCTTCTAACTTCGATAATTCAAAGAGCGCAGCATCATTCTTAGGGAATCTATCTAATACTTGATTAAATAGTTTTCTAGCTTCTAGTGTGTTTCCTAAGCTCTTTTCTTTTAAGGCGTCGATAAAAATATCTATTTGAATGACATGATTGCTATCCAATTGATAGATATTGGTTTTTTGACTGCCATGCTGAGCCATTATGCAGCTAGAGTAGATGGAAATAGCGCAAAGGAGAATTATCTTGAGCATATTTATATTTTATTGTATCTGATTAAAATCTCCCACACTGAGATCTTCTGCACGACCTAGGACGAGTGCTTTAGACCCTATCATAGTATTATCTAGGATTCTATTTTCGATGATAGAGCTTTCTTGTATAATGGTATTTGAGATTACTGAATTTTTTATTTTACTTCCCGTGCCTATGGATACATGAGGTCCCACAATAGCATTGATTATTGTGACACCAGATTCGATATAACATGGTTGAATAATAGTCGAATTTGTTAGTTCGCCTTCCATCAAGCTATCGTTCCCTGCCATAAGTATAGCGGTATTTGACTCTACAGTAGCATTCTTATTTCCGCAGTCTAGCCATTCTTTGACCTGACCAGGACGCATGACTTTACCTTTTTGACGCATGTGCTCCATGGCTGTGGTCAGCTGATATTCACCCTTTTCTCTCATGTCCTTGTCTATTAGGAATTGGAGTTCGTCTTTTAGATTTTTACCGTCTTTGAAGTAGTAGATACCTATAATGGCGAGGTCTGAGATAAAGTCTTTTGGCTTTTCAATAAATTCTGTGATTGTACCTTGCTCATCTAATTTGATAACACCAAAGGCTTCTGGGTTAGGGATTTGCTTCACCCATATGACAGCGTCACTATCGGTGTCTATTTTAAAATCAGCATCAAACATCGTATCTGCAAAACCAACAACAACAGGTCCGCTCAATTGCTCTTGAGCGCATAATATAGCGTGCCCAGTTCCTAGAGGTTCATCCTGATAGCAAATATGAGCCGACGTATTATACTTTGTAGCGATATTTACTAGCTGATTTTCGATTTCCTTACCAAAATCTTCTCGAATGATAAAGCTAATACTCTCAATTTTTTCCTCCACCGTATTTGAAATATTGGAGATCAATCTCTCTACAATTGATTTGCCAGCTATTTTGAGCATAGGTTTTGGAACAGTCAAGGTATGTGGTCTCAGTCTAGAACCCCATCCAGCCATGGGTACGATAATTCTCATTTATACTAAAGTTTATTCTTTTTAATCGTGGTTGTCAGTTTAAAGTGAAAAGTTGAAAGTAAAAAGTTGGACTCAAACTTTCAAAATTATTTATATCATTAAAAGCGCTATTCATTTTCAAATTTTTAGATTGAATCATTTTCAAATTGCTACACCCCCGTACTACCAAATCCTCCGCTTCCTCTCTCTGTTTCCTCAAGGTTTTTCACTTCTTTCCATTCTGCTCTTTCATATTTTGCTATCACCATTTGTGCTATTCTATCTCCATCTTTTATCTCAATTGGCTCGTTCGATAGGTTAGCGACTATCACTTTGATTTCACCTCGGTAATCACTATCGATTGTACCTGGCGAATTTGGGATAGATAACCCTGTTTTTAAGGACAATCCACTTCTAGGCCTTATTTGCGCCTCATATCCTTGAGACAATTCTATAAATAGTCCCGTTGGCACAGCTAAGCGCTCAAAAGGCTTCAATGAAATAACCTCTCCTATGTTTGCTCTTATATCCATGCCTGCGCTGCCTGCAGTTTCATATGCAGGTAGTGGATGCTTAGAGTTATTAATTATATTGACTTCAATGCTCATTTCTTGTACAATAACTAGCAAATGTAGTTTTTATGTGGAATATTGCGTATTAAAAAGTATGAAATGTAGATATGATCTTTGATAGCGATTGAATTTCGTTAAAATAACTTTAAATTACTTGTTGTTTAGAACTATTCTAAAAAGAAATCAGTTTAAATCACTATTCACATTAAAAAAATTATCAGATGAAAAAACTAATTATTCTAGCGCTAGTGGCTTTAGCAGGTTATTCCGCACAAGCACAAGCAAAAATGAAAAAATCACCTGCACAGAAATCTACGACAGTAGCTACCTATGAGGTGGACAATAATGCTACCTCGGTTTTATGGACTGGAAAAAAAGTAGGTGGAAAGCATTTCGGTAAGATAAAAGTAGCACAAGGTAGCCTGACAGCTACAGGCAATCAAATCACAAACGGTTCAATAACCATTGACATGAATTCTATGACATGTGATGATATAGCTGACGCAGAATACAATGGCAAATTGATTGGACATTTAAAAAATGAAGATTTTTTCAATACCGCTAGTCATCCTGAGGCTAAACTAGATATTACCAAAGTTACCTACAAAGGTAAAATGGCTGTAGTAAGTGGAAATTTGACAATCAAAGGTATCTCTCAGCCTATTAGCTTCAATGCTAGAATAGGCAATAGTGGAAATCAGATAACAGCAAATGGAAAATTAGTATTCGATAGAACGAAATATGACATCAAATACGGCTCTACGCTTTTTGGCGCTGCAGCGGATAAGGCCATTGAGAATAATGTAAGCCTAGATATCGTGTTAGTAGCCAATAAGAAAGGTTAGGAAAACACTTCATAGTAAATAGAAAGGCAGCTTGAAGATTTTCAAGCTGCCTTTTTTTATTATCGTTTTACAATCTGGTAGCTTATTTTACTATACCTAGCCGAGCCATCATTTGCTAGGATATTGAGTAGATAAACACCATCAGAATAAGTTGATAAATCAAAACTAAAGACTTTATTTAGGCTTTGAATTTTTTCATCTCTTTGAATGAGTTTCTTGCCAGAGATGTCAATAATTTCGATATGAATATCTGCATACGGGGAATTATTAAATTGAAGACTCAATAAATCAGCAGTTGGATTAGGGAAAACATCTATCTCTAGCAGCATACCCGAATTTTCAATAGATAATGGAGTAGCTTCTATTTTTTGTAAAACTCCTTGTGTTATATGAACTCCCCCTGCTGAGAGGGTCTGCACGGCCGACATTTCACCTATGCTAGCCTCATGAATGATTCCGTTGAGAACAGCGGCTCCTCCCATACAATTTATGGTGGACTGCGCAAATGCGATATTTAAAAGCGAAGCAGGAATTATAAGAATTAAAAACAATTTTTTCATGACTTGGGCATTTTATAGGTAACTAATTCATTTTTCTCCAGACAGTGCCATCATAGATGAGCTGTATAGTTGCCCCACTATTAAGGACATTGGATGTGGCGCTAGAGCTTATCGTATAACTAGGGTTGATATTCCACGATTGTGTGCTATGATTGACAATAGTCGCTAGTCTTCCTGTAGCTGGCGTAGTAGGTAAAGTCAAGGTTTGACTAGCCGTAGAGCCCGTAAGAATGGCACAATAGCTTTGTATGGGCATAGTCGCAGAGGTAGTATAAGAATTGACCTTCATATATAGATTGGCATTTTGCAGATTGACTGCATTGGTTACATTGACAGAGCCTGTATGTAAGGTATCCAAAATTTGTGCATCATACATCGTTACCCAGCCAGTACTTCTACTAATGCCAAATGGAGTATTACTTCCTCCAAAATCTCCTCCATTACTTTCATAGCGTTGAATAATAAAATCACTCCCAGAATTATTTGCTCCCTCATTGCCGTATTTTGAGATTCGCCATCGAAGAGATTGTGTAGCGTTTCCATAGTTTCTAGTCAATTCAATTCCATTGGTTTCATTGTCTTGTGAACTTATACTTAACGAAGCTATAGAATCGAAACTAACCATATTTTGCTTGATAATTCCATTGCCTTGAAGATGCAATTTGGAACTCGGAGTTGATGTACCAAGTCCTAAATTTCCATTTTTTAGCAAGGTCAATGCATCGGATCGTGTAGTAGCATTTGTTCCATTTCCTATATTAAACAATCTATCAGTGTTAGTATAAGTTTGAGTGTAGTCTGTAGAGTAGGTACCAAGAATGGACTCGTAGGACACTTTTGGTTTATTGCCTTCGCCAGCAACAAAGCTAGTGCTAACCCATGAAGGCACTTCATTGTATGCACCAAAAACACTAGCTTCGGCACCATATGATTTGTTTCTATACCCTGATACAATCGAAGTTTGTCCAGTTGCCTTATTTTGAGTTCCTACTACTAAGCTGCTATTGCTGGTAAGTGTATCACTGTTTCCTATTACGATGGATTGTGTAGCCGATAGAGTATGAGAAGACCCTAATGCTATACTATAATCCCCCGTTACGGTATCTCCAGATCCTATTGCTAAGCTGTTATTGGCTGCCACTCTATTGTTGACTCCAAATATCCCAGTACCAAAAACATGTAGATTGGCACTTGGATTGGTCCCACTAAAATTCCCAATCCCTAATTTTCCAGTTATATATTGATCATCGCTTAGTGTGGGTTTAATGATGGCCGTACCTGCTTTTGTCCAGCTAAACCGATTTGCATTGACCAAACTTACATTGCCTCCCCCTTGATTTAATTTTAAGGTATCATTGACCAGACTTATTGTTTGCAACTCATTGATTGAGGATGAATCAGGCAGATTGATGAAGCCTCCACCATTGGATAAGTTTATTGTGCCATTGGTGCGAGAAATTATTTGAGCCCCTCCGCCAGCAGGTAGTTTCACGAATCCTCCGTTGGTGAGATATATAGTATCATTGCTACGACTGATTGTCTGTATCTCATTCATAGTAGAGCTATCACCATCAAATACATTATCATTAGAAGGAAGCCAAGTTGTGCCATTCCACTTAAGTGATTGACCAGAATTAGCCCCTTGCTGAGCTAGCTTAAGTGGATTGCTTGATGTTCCATTCCCAGTTAATGAAGCGTCTGTGGATACTGTTTGTGCACCCCAGTTATCTCCGCTGCCACCTATACCTAGGCTATCATTTTTTGGAGTCCATTTACTACCGTCCCATTTTAAGACTTGACCAGTCGCTGCGCCAGTGCCAGAGATTTGATTTTGATTGATAATAGCTGATGGAGCTAAAGCATTGGCAGTTGTTGCTGTAGTTGCGTTAGTGGCATTTGTAGCATTCGTTGCATTCACAGCATTGGTAGCTGATGTAGCAGTATTGGCGGTGTTGGCAGAATTAGCATAGAGGGCGAGGGGAACACTCAATAGTTGAGAGGTTCCCATTTCTACAAAGGCACTACCTCCGTTAGGGTCCATTTCTATTTTGAGAAATTTGTCCCCGCTTGCCCAGTTGATAGTAGTCATACTTCCAGAAGCTACAGAGCCTGTGCCGATACCGATTGAATATAATCCGAAAGCATTTGTAGTTTGACTATGTACTTCCGAATAGACGACACTTCCAGCAGGACTTCCATCTATTATGCTCAAGCGCAGCGCCAAAGGCTTATTTGCCAGAGGTGTACCATCAGCATTGCGGGCTATACCTTGATAATTTATTTTATTAGGAGCTTGTGCTTTTAATAAAATAAAGCCGTGAAAAGTGAGTAAAACTATAAGTAGTTTTAAAATGGATCTGTTCATAAGACGTTGATTTAAGTGATTACATAATTTATTTATAAATTATTTAAATGCTCGACTAGGCCATCGTCGGCAGATAAATTCATTTTCTTTTTTATTCTATATCGGTGTTGTTCATAGCTTCTATCGGATAGTCCAAAAAGCTTAGAGAGTTCTTTATTATTCATCCCTGTTTTGAATAGTCCACACATCCTCACTTCCAATGCAGAGAGACTCGGATGCTTTTCTGCTAGTTTTCTTGCAAAGTCCACATCGCTATTGTCGATTTTATGCATGAGCACAGAGCGCTCTTCTTCACTCACTTTGATAGATTCTATTTTGTTGGAAATTGTTAGAATCAATTTTCCCATTTGATAATCTGTTTTCTTCAATGAGTTGACATATTTTTTCAATTCATCGAGAGTATTTATTTTTTCTTGAAGATGTAGAGAAGTCATTTTGAGTTCTTTTTGAAGTTGAGAAGCTTTGATTTTTTCTTTTTCTAGTTCATGTTCTTTTGTCAATTTTTCTACACGAGTTTTTAATTGCTCTGATTTTTGTTTTTGCGATATATCCAATGCTTTATCCCAGTGTCTAGTAATCTTATACAGCCCGTCTAAATTCTGATTATCTTTTGACATAGCAGAATAAATCTTTGCCGCAGTATAATGTAAATAGAGATAATTGGTATTATCCAAATAGGTAGAGAAAAATCTAAACGCTTTCGCTAGATATGTAATAGCTTCTTTATAATGACCTAAGTTATAATGCAATGTAGCTTGTTGCAAATACTGCGTATTAATATGAAGCGGATTTTGGTAAACTTTTTCTAGCTCTGAAAATATATAAAGTTGTTCATGACTCCATTTATCTATTTCGGCTTTGGATAAATTATTTTTTATTGTAAAGTTTGTAATTGCATTAGAGTAAAAATGGAGTGCTGACATTTTTGTTCCGTCTTTGTAAAGAGGAAGCTTATACAGCTTTTTAATTTCTCTTTTCAAATTCAGTAATCCTTCCTCCTTTTTTAGTATTCCATGAAAATCCGCTTGATGACTATAAAAGTTTAAGGTAACATGAAAAGAAAATTTTGACTTTTCGATTAATTTCTTTGCAAACAACTCACATGCTATTGCTTCATCATTTTTTTCATTTAAGTAGTGAAAACGCATGAGTTGTGAATATTTATTGACCAAAAGAGCTTCCATTTCAAATTTGCCTAGGCATAATTTGTCATCGATAGCATTTAAATGATGAATGGCTTTGTCCCGCACATTCAATAAATAATAAATCTGAGCAAATCGGAGGTGACAGTTGTAGATAAGGTCGATATCTTTATATTTTTCTCCAAGTTTAAGAGCTTCTCCCATGGCAAATGCAGCCTTCTCATTAGTTAGGTGTTGAATATAGTAGAGTACAAAATGGCCGTAAAGAAGTTCTAGTTTTTGTGCTTTAAGTTCCTTGCCCAGTGTACCATATTTTTCATCATAATTTTGTCTAATATTCGCACGGAAGTCTATAATGAACTGTACAAGATTTAAAATAGTTTTTTTTGTTTTATCTTTCTCGCTAGTTAATTTATTGACTACATTGTCCTTCGCCTTAACCATATCTCGATAGATAGGAAGATAATACTGATTAAAAAATTCTAACTCTTTTTTCATGCTCAATTACTGGTTACAAATTTACCATCATTCTAGCTCAAAAATAAACCTTGTAGTGAATTTGTCGTGAGTTGTTTTTCGATTTATTTTTCAACGATTAACTTTGTTTGGATGCTTCCTTCTTCTGTATTAATGCAAACTAAGTATATGCCCTTACTCAAATCGTCAATATTTATGCTATAAAGTAATAGTTGTTTATCTAATAAGATTTCTTTTAGCTTTTTGCCTAGTACATCATGGATGGATATTGACTTTATAGGCATTTGCGAATTTACTTGGACAATAGATTGTGCAGGGTTAGGATATAATTCTAATTTATTTATTGCAACAGATGAAATAGAATTTGTGTTGGCTCTGAAATTTGCGACAAGAGTTCTGTTATTATTGAGAACAAAGGAATACGAAGAATTGGTACTCATTACCGTTCCATTTTCTGTCCAATTTTGAAATACATAGCCAGCATTTGGTGTTGCTTGAATAGTTACGGTAGTGCCACTATTGTAAGAACCCGTTCCTATCATAGTGCCTCCTTGAATTGGATTAGCAGACAAAGCGACAGTATAGTTCACAACATTCTGTATAAAGTTAGCAACCAAATTGCGATTAGTGACAATGGTAAAAGTGAAAGAGGCATTTGTGGATACTATGATTCCATTTTCTGACCAGTTAGCAAATGTATAGCCTGCATTAGCAGTAGCATTTACTGTAACGCTAGCGCCATTTGCAAAACTGCCACTTCCTGTTGTTGTACCGCCGTTACTAGGGCTAGATGCTGTCGTTACCATATAATTTACGACATTCTGAGTGAAGTTTGCTACTAAATTTCTATTTCCACTAATCGTAAATGTATAGCTAGCATTAGTGCTAACAGGATTTCCATTTTCCGTCCAGTTGGTAAAGGTATAACCTGCATTAGCGGTAGCTGTTACCGTTGCGTTCGCGCCTCTTGCCAAAGTACCACTACCCGCTGTGCTGCCTCCTATGCTTGGGCTTGCTGATGTGAGAATAGTGTCCATAATTTGAGTGAAATTTGCCACCAATGTTCTATTTCCACTAATCGTAAATGTATAGCTAGCATTGGTGCTTACAGGATTACCGTTTTCTGTCCACTTGATAAAAGTATAATTGGGATTGGCAATAGCTGAAACTGTAACGCTCGAACTTCTAGTATAGATACCATTTCCTGATACTGTGCCTCCAGCTAGAGGATTGCGATTGAGGGTTAGGGTATCTCGATAAATACTATCTCGAATGCTTATTCTATCAATAGCGATATCTGACCCCAACTCCCCTTTTACTTTGGCAGTCCATCGGAGCATAATTTTCTGCCCTTTGTATGGAGTCAAATCAATTCGGTGTTGTTTCCAAGCAGATCCTTGATATCCAACTTTGCGATTTACAGTATCAAAATTCCATTTTCCATTTCCGAAAATTTCTACCCGGTGTTCGCCCATATTGTTTCCATTCATAGAATAGAAATATGTAAGATAAGGATTTTGTGCTGTATCGAGATTGATGCACCCCAGATTGAGTTTGGCTACAAAATCTTCACAATTTCCTGATTGTACAAAAGCGTATTTTCCATTAGCTGAGGCTGAAGTAGTATCACCGTTGGGTCCTGATTCTGTGGACGGAGTAGCTCCACTCCTTATTCGCCAATCCATATCGTCTTGGGCAGGATTGAGGTCATTGTACCAGGGAGCTGGCAGGATATGATCTATGTTACAATCGAAAGCAGTATCTGCATCGGCATAGCTATCAAACTCTTCTACAAAAGGAATAGACACACTATACGCCGCTACATTATTCCAAAGAAAATATAGGGTATCATTGGCTCTATAGGCATCGGCAGGATGAGCGAGGTATATCATCATTGAGTCAATTCCTGTGGACTTAGCAGCTATCGTCTTAGTGAGTGTGATGATATATTCTGAATTCATCTGTAATGTTTGGTTGATAGTATCTCTAGCTATAGGGTTTTTATTTAGATAATAGGATACAGGAACCGAGTTAACGGCCATTCCATTATTTATAATTTTCAAAACTAGTTTTAAACTATCTCGTTTGATACAGCTAGAAATACTACCTTCAGGACTTATGACTGCTGCTAATTTTAGATCTACTTGAGATGCACAGTTAAACATTCCTCGTTCTTTCTCTACAGCATACCCTCGGCGACTAAATGCGTTATTAGCTCCCATAGATTGTGCACTAAACCAATCTTCGTTGTTCGGATTAAGGTTTTTAGCTACAAAAAAACTATTCCCTGTAACAGAAAGAGAATCCATATATTTTGTGCCGAGCTTATATACTTTGTATTGGCTGACATTGGCGACAGTGTCCCAACAGAATTTAGCAGAGTCTGCACATACCCAATCGAGTCGGATATTTTCTGGTCTATGAATTATAGAGAAAGAATTGCTCGTATCTGCGACCCCATTTCTAGAAATTCTACATTTGTATAAACCGCTATATGATACTCCTGCTGGAATAGTATAATTGTACCATCGCTTATCTCCTGCTATGTTATTACTGATAGTAGTCCAGCTAGTCCCTGTTGAGTTAGAAATTTCCAGATGAAAACTACCTGAATTGTGCGATGCATCCCATCGAAATGTGTGCTCAGAACCCGGAGCCATGGCCTCGCCTCCAGCAGGAAAAATCAATCGCACCTCATCCATTTGTACTTCGTAGATAACCACATAAGGTTGGTTCCCCATCGGGATGTCATGTCCTTTGACGATGATTTGATAATTTCCAGATGGTGGATCATTTAAGGTTACTTGCTCGTGATTGTTCATCGAATCGATGCCTCTTACCGCTGGATTGTCTATTGTAGCAGGATTAGGCGAATGATTAAGCACCCATGGATTTAAGGTTCCTATGCTATGAACCACCCGCATGTTGAGGTCATTGACCAAGTCTTTAGCAGCATTGGGTGAGGCTTCCCTGTCATGATAATACAGCATTATTCGCAACGATTTAGCATTGGCAGGAAGTGTAATCGTGTGAATATTAGAATCTCCCTGACCAATACTACTCGTGAAATAAGAATTGTTATCGATCATTCGCCAAGAGCGCCATACATTTATTCTACCGTATCCCGTGCGGAAATCTGGACCATTGTTGTGCAGATCTTCACAGCCATTCATTATAGCTGCTTTGATAAGGGCTGATGGCGCATTATTCCCTGTCTTGGATTTATAGGCATGGTACAGTTGAGCCAAAGCTCCCGCTACCCCAGGAGCAGATTGCGAGGTGCCTTTGGCTAGATTGTAGTTATCCCTATTTCCTGTGGTATAGACTTGTTCCCCATCGGCGCAAACTTCTGGTTTCAAACGTCCATCTTTAGCAGGTCCTCGACTGCTAAAACCGCTCATTGCATCGTAAGAATTGACACTCCCTACCGTGAGACAATTTTTGGCAGCCTTGTGCCCTCCAGTTATCGTTCCCCAATTATTTCCTGCACCATACCCACAGTTTTTATCTCCATCGTTCCCTGCGGATATAACGTGCATAAGGGATGTTCGAGAGCGAATTTGTGCATCGATATTGGCACTAATAGTTTTATACCCCTCATTACAAATCTGACTATAAGAGGTACTCGTAATATAAATACTATCATCAGTATATAATTGAGCTATCGTAGAATTGGTAAAAAGTGGATAGCCACTCTGCTTAAACACATGCAAATTTGCGCCCCATGCAGCTCCCATACCTAGAGGGTCTCGATTGCCTGCTGCAGCTATTGAGCCAGAACACAAATCGGCATGAGCGCCATTATTATCTTTGACATTCTTCAATAATCTATTGTGAAAATCGACATGGTCATTGACATTGCCATCATCTTGAATACCCACGTTAATTCCTGTCCCATTGAATTGCATGCCATAATTAGCATTCAATGAAATAGAAGTGGAGCGTTTATTACCAAGGTCTAGTAAACCATCTGGTGCAGATACCATATCGTCCGCTTCTATATATTGTACTGAATTTTGATTTGCCAATTCTAGAATTTCATTTTCATTAGCTCTAATTGTTATGGTATGAGCGAGACTATCAATTTCTAAAATTTTGTATGTAGATAATATTGCATTTAAGTCTGAAATTTTTCTCGAACTATAGATTTTAACGATAAAATTCTCGTATCGGGAGCGATATTTTGAAGGACTAAAGCGTATAAATTTTTCATGAGGTTGCACGGAACTGATATTTGCAATTAATGAAGTGTACTCATCTAGTATATGTTGAGGGTCATCCACGAGATACGTTTGTCGACCCATATATTCTAAAAAGCAAACTCCCTTATCTTTGAAGTATTCATATTGAATACTTGACAAAGTTTTGTGAAATTTTATTCGCTGAATATGGGGTACTTCCTTTTTTTCTATTTGATTTTGTCCTTGTGCATAGTAACTCAAAACTATGACTAAGCAGTAAAGAATAAAATGTCTCATACGATTCTAGTTTAATGTAATTATTGATTACAAAACTAGCTCGTCTTAGAGTATAAAAAAACTATGTAGTGAATTTGTAGTGGGTGGTGATTTAGGCCATTTTGACTTATTTGCTCTTCAAGGTAGCCATTATTTAACTCATATTCCGAGAAGTAAATCAAAAAGTCCAATTTTGAATTAAATAGGTTAAGAATTAAAAGCTAAGGGAAATTATAAGCGTAAATCAAGGTTTATATAGTGTTTAAATTACATGGAAAGTCAAAACTTATATTTCAGCATATATGGAATTACTTCATACCAGGGGTTTTAATCAACAATCGAATGAGATAAATTAGAAATTTATAATGATACTAAAAATGAAATTAAGAATTGTTTAGCTATTACTTTTGCAAATTCCAATAGGTTTCATAATCGCCTATAGCTCGCTCTTTGGCTTGGAGTTCTTTGAGTTTTTCTTTGAATTGACTGACAAAATAATCTACTTGAAAAACTTTTGCAAAATCAACTTGTTGATCTTTCTTTAACTCATAGTTTATACCATCTAGGCGCATGGTAAAGTATTTCGTGTTACCTGCAAAAGAACGAAAGCTGCCATTAGGAGCACCTAAAAGTTCAATCTCCATATAGGTATTCATAACTGATTTGCTCCCTTGGGGATAGAGTTTGGATATTAAAGACACCTTAAGAAAAGCGTCAGCCTGAACGTCTTTTAGAAGTGATTCTACGCCGTAGTGCATGTTGAATACGGTAGATAATTTTCGTACAGGTCCTAAATTTTGATATGCTCTTAAGTACTCACTGTTGTTATTTTCATTTTCATACATAAATGGTTGACTTCGTCCAAAACTTGCTGCACTCGGTATTGCATTAGGTGGTAGGATTGTAGAACTATTAACTTCGGACAATACAGAAGACATTTTAGTATATACATTGGCTAATATTTCATCCAAATATGAATTTGGTATTGGAGGAAATTGCACATCTCTCGTTTCTCTAGTTTTGGTTTTGGTTGTTTCTTTATAAATGGCATGATCTCTTACATCATAAGTGGTTTTCTCTTCTGTTTTTTCTTTCTCAGTTTGATAAGAAATTTCACCTTTAGCATATAAACTACCCACTGCGATTTTTTTGGCAAAAGATAAAGGCATTGCATAGGCTGCATTGCGTTTTTCCACATTAGTGATACCCTGAATGCCTTTGCTGACCTCACCACTATTTGTAGCTTCTACCCACATTCCATCATTGCTACCCGTAATGACCATTTGATTCGAAGGGATTTTTCCGGTTGGCTTTATAGCTTTGACCATTAGCTGGTCGCTGATAGAAAGATAACAGTCTTTGAGATTGAAATTTCCTTCATTCTCTAAGTTTCTAAATGCAGCTGCCGGTATGGTAATCTTAGCAGCGGGTTTGACATAAGCCAAAAGACTCAAAGTACGCATACCTATCATCGTTACTACGATATCCACTCGGATAAGTGAATTGACATTGGTAGAGTAATTCGCTACTTCCAGTGTGATATCTTTGGTGAAATCTACTTTTGCAACTTTGTTTTGTCCATTAATAGAGAGTAGTTTTATATTTTTCTCAGGAACTGGAATCTCAAAACTGCCCTCTATACTTCCATTTTTTTCAAATGTAATCTTCTTATTACCCTTGGAAGGCGCCTCTGTAACTGTATGGATTCCCATAGAAGCATGTTTTAATTCCTTTCCATTGATTTTAATTGTTCCATCGTATTTGAAGAATTGAAATCCATCTTTGGAGGCAATTTGTAGCATCGTAAAATCACCATTATCAATCCATTCTCCTCCCAAAAAATCGGTGAATAGCAGCCCCAAATCTTTGGAATATATATTGGTACCCATCGATACTATTACATCCGCATCTGCTAAATCGCCTATGGCAGTCATATTGCTGGTAGACATAACGGTATTTCCAGCTACTTTAGCTACTTTGCTCATAACTTTTCCAAAAAAACCTCCACCGGACTTCTTTTTACTTTCGGTGGATTCGCTGTTTTCGTTAGATTTTTGTGCTGTAGAGTCAGAGGAATGTTCTGTATTGTCTTTTTTCTTTTTGAGAATATTTCCAAACTGGGCATTACTTGAGTTGATTGACATTAGGACAATAACTATGACATAAAGAAGTTTTCTCATTTTTTTTGTAAGTTTATTCTGTGATAAAAATTGATGCCTTGCTTGAAAATATTTTGGTTCAGAATAATTACTTAACGAGAATGTCAGTAAAACTTCCTGTAACTGAAGAAACCCCGCCTGCTGTAGTCCCTGTGCCTTGGAATGTTCCACTTGCCTTACCGCCAGCATTAGAAGTAATAACTACACTGCCACTCGTAGGGATAAAATAACTGTTATTTACTATATAGGTTATGACATTAGCAGAATTTAAAGCATATGTTCCCGCAGTACTTGCCGATAGATTTATTTCAAAAATTGTCTTATAAGTAGTTCCACTTTTTTGCTGTGCTATTATGGTATTATACTGTGAAGTTAGATAGGCAGTATCTGCTATATGAACAGTGGTATCACTATTTTCTTTCCAAGTAAATTTTTTTGTAGTGGCAGTGGGTGTAGGGGAAGTTGTGCTTGTATTTGTCTTGCTGCAAGACATAGCCAATACAAAAAGTAACGATACAATACTCAAAGTAGAATAAAAAGTTGATTTCTTCATTTGTATATAAATTTAAAGTTAAGATAAAAATTACACGGCAAAATTAGAATCAATTCATACCCTTGTCAATCCCTATAGCTAGGGATTTGAGCATCCATATAAGTATGGATATTTACTTAATATATCCTGATTGAATAGCGTATTTCATCAAACCGACTAAGGTTTTGCAGTTCGTTTTTTGCATAATATTTATGCGATGACTATCTACAGTTTGCTTGCTAATATGGAGTTTGTCAGCTATTTCTTTACTAGTCAGTTCTTGCACTATTAGCTCCAATACCTCCTGTTCTCTAAGTGTTAATAGTGGTTTCGTTAATGTGGAGTTCCCATTTTGAAAGTGATTTAATATAATAGGCAATATATCGTTTGAAAAATATGCACTATGGTTTATTACTCGGTCTATTCCCATTAGGAATTCATCTTGTCCTGTATTTTTAAGCATATAACCATCTGCTTCAGCAGCTAAAGCATCTTTGACCAAGGCAATGCTATTGTGCATTGACAAAATGATGACCTTAATAAAGGGATATTGTGTTTTAATCACTCTACACAAGTCTATTCCATTCATCAACGGCATCGTAATGTCAGAGACAACCAATTGAAAATAATCTGGATTTGATGCGATAACATCTATCGCTTGTTGTCCATTGATAGCCTCACCCGCAACTACATATTGCGGATTGTCTTTGAGCATTTTTTTAAGTCCATCAAGGACGATTTGATGGTCATCCACTAAAAGAATATTTACCTTGGTATCTTTGGAGTCCATTTTGTTCTATTATGTTTAAAGAGGAATTGTAATATGATATTGTGTGCCTTTCCCTAGTTTTGAGGATAGTTGTATGCTACCAATGAGTTGGGTTATTCGGTCGCTGATATTTTGGATACCAATACCATTATTTCGTGTCAAACTATCTACATCAAACCCCTTGCCATCATCGGATAAGTCTAATTTTAATAAAAGTTTTTCACAATCCATATTGATATAAATATTTTTCGCTTCTGCATATTTTATTGCATTGTGTAGCAATTCCTGAATCATTCTGTAGATAAGTAATGTGTGCTGATGATCAATATACAACTTTCGTACTTCAGGGCTTATATTTAAATGAATGGTAAGATTATTCGGAACACTATTAACCTGATTAGACATAGATTCTATGGCAGGTATAAGACCTTTATCTAAATCACTTGGTAATAAATTGTGCGATACATTTCGTACGTCTTGTATAGCATTGTCCAATAAATATGTCGCAGCCTTAATGTCAGTATCCTTTGAAGATAGTTGCATTTTGACTACAGACAGTTTCTGTCCTACGCTATCGTGTAAATCTCGAGCTATTCGTTCTCGTTCGATTAATTCAGTTTCGGTTACTGCTTGGTGGATAAGCTCTCGCTGCTCTATAAGAGCATTTTTCTTTTTGCGATACCACAGTATCCAAAAGGCAATTCCCGATAATCCTAAAAGGGCAATGGAAGAAAAAATTATCAACCGATTTCTAGCTTGTATCTTGGTGTTCTCAATCGTCAGTGATAGATTCTCTTTTTCTTTTTCAAACGTTTTAAAGGCGATTTGTTCTTTAGCTATTGCTTTAGCCCTACTATTTGAAAATATAGTGTCAATAGTAGTTTTATATAAATTGTAATACTTAAGGCTCGAATCTTTCTGATTTAGTTCCAGATAATTGGCGAATAATATATCATATACTTGCTCCTTTTTTTTGAGTGCACTTAGTTCTTCGGTATATTGTAGTGCATTGTATGCAAAGCGATTTGATTTATGATACTGATTTTTTTTGCTATACAACTCACTCAAAGATATATTAATATTCGCTACACCTAAAGTATGTCCTATTTTCTTTTTAAGTTCAAGTGCTTTCAATAGTTTTTCTTCTGTGCTTGCAGTAATACTAGTATGAATTTCGCTGGCTGCCATGGCGGCGAGGAATTCAGATTTATAAAAATCATCAAGTTTATTTACATACTTGGAATAAGTTAATAGCAATTTTTTCCCTTTTTCATTTTGATTGATTTCAAAATAATTGATAGCTAAGTTAATAACTGTACCTATTGCTCCTATGGTATCTTTATTATTTAAGCTAAGTTGAATAGCCTCCTCAAAGTTTTCGTTAGACTGATTATAATCTTTAATATCATGATATATTAAACCCAAATTGTTGATTACATTCGCAGTAAATTCATACTTGTCAGTAGTTGAAAGTATTTGTTTTGCTTTATTAAAGTTCTTCAATGCTAATACATAATTGTCTAAATTCCAATATACCAATCCAATATTAGAATATATTCCTCCTTTAAATGCCTCAAAACCCTGAAGAGGTATTTTTAGCGCTTCATTGTAACAATAAAGAGCAGAATCATACTTGCCCATCATATCATTACATACACCTTTTATATTCATAGCAATGTAATATCCAGATGTATAGTTAAGTTTTTTACTTTGATCCATTGCCTCTTTTGCATATCCGAACGCCGCACTAGGATCCGCCTCCATGCATTGTAAGCCTAAAGCATTTAGAGTTCTAATTCTATGTGTATCTTTTTGAGTAGTTAATAATTTTCTAAGACTATCTATTTTGGATAGTTGTGAAAAACTGTCTATTCCAATTAAAAACAGAATAGTTAAAGTTAATAGTCTTCTACTCAGATTAAATCATTGCTAATTTTATAAACAAATATAATATCTTTTATTAATCATATTCTAATTTTACTTAACCAAGCGTCTCTACATTTAGCATTTAATCTTAAGAATTTTGAAGAAGTGAATTCTCGGCTAAGGAATATCGATTGATAGTATATAACATTTAGTCATTCAATTTGAGTTTTGCCAGGAATCAATTTAGCATACATTACAAATTTAATTATTCTCTCAGGATTTTGAACACAAATAGCGGTGCGTTTTGAGATTGAATTATAGCAGTATATGCACCTCTTGTTTTCAAAATTGCGCCTATCATAATCGGATCTTTGAGCTCTTCCTCCATGACTTTTTCACCAACTAAGTTATATATAGTCAAGGAAGTTTTAGTATGTAAATTATTTGGAATAATCACAGATTGATCTGTAACAGGATTTTCAAACCGTGAAAATATATCGTTTATCCTAGGCTCGTCTATTGAAGCATTGGAAATAGTTACCCACTTGTATACGGGCATTTGACATCCAATAGAATCTGTTATGACATAATCATACCTCATCTGCACGGGAGTATAGGTTCTAGCGACGCATTTCGTAGAATCTAAGAGGTAGGTAGTCGGCGACCACGTGCATTTTATATGTGGGAAAATACTCTGGCAGCCTGAAGCAGAAATATAGACCGTATCGTATTTGTTCTTAGTCATATACTGTTCACCTGCCGCACATATCCATTTTGAAAAATACACTACTATAGTATCCAAAGAAATATTCCCAATAGCGTCCGTTACTTTCAATTGAAATGGATATTGAGGTATATCTCCGTATTTTATTCTAGGATTAGGAATGGTGTCTGAAGTGAGGATAAGATACGTTTTTGCAGAATCCTTGAGGTATTTCCATTTGTATTGGTATGGAGCGACTCCTCCAGTTGCTGTAGGTTTGCCTCCTAGCTCAATGTAGCCTCTACTTGCGTTTATAGGTGCCAAATAAGATTGAGAACAGAGGTATAAATCTGAGCCCGCATCGACCTTTAACTGTGCTTCGAGTTGAAATGAGAATATTGTAGCGGTAAAGAATAAAACTGTTTTCATAGAACAAAAATTTACAATTACAAAGTTAACTCAATATTGCTGAAAATAAAAATTACTCAATCCTTCCATAGAAGAAAAAACAATAGACAAACTTTAATTCAAATGGTATTTAGTTATGTGACTAAGTTTGTAAAGTTATAACTATACTCAACATCTTTTCTCAACTCATATTGCGCTTCCATATTCGGAATGTAATTTAGTATGAAAATAGAAATTGGAAGTCACTTTAAGTCAAATTCTACATTTACAAGAATACCCAAAAGGGTCTAGTATCCAGTTGATTAGGTGGGCAAAACGTGCTTTTATGCGATAATGAAAGGCTAATATTTTAGTTTCTGGTAAAATATCCTTTGCCGAGACTGAAAAAAAACTTGCATTAAAAATAATTTTCCGTACATTTGCACACCTTTTTCACAAAGGGAGTTTTCATAAGAGTTGAGAACGATAGTATTTAATTAGTTCTTTGATATTGAATTTATTTAAAAAAATAGGCGAAACATGCTTTCGTACTAGGCTTAGGCCGAAGTAGCTCAGTTGGTAGAGCAGCTGATTTGTAATCAGCAGGTCGGGGGTTCAAGTCCCTTCTTCGGCTCTCATTCTTTATATTTTTATATAAAGATACTGGGTAGTTACCAGAGTGGCCAAATGGGGCAGACTGTAAATCTGCTGCGAAAGCTTCGGTGGTTCGAATCCATCACTACCCACCACAATTCAATATCATTAAGAACAGCAAAGATGCGGAAGTAGCTCAGTTGGTAGAGCATCAGCCTTCCAAGCTGAGGGTCGCGGGTTCGAGTCTCGTCTTCCGCTCACCTTTTCCCTACTCTTTTTTGGAATAAACGAAACATCTCAAGAAGATGGTTCTTTTCATTTGGGGTAGTGTAAATTGTGATGGCAATCAGCCGACGTAGCTCAGGGGTAGAGCGTTTCCTTGGTAAGGAAGAGGTCGTGGGTTCAATTCCCATCGTTGGCTCAAAATTTTATACAAAGAGAGAAAATGAATAAGTGAGAGAATAAAGAGATTATTAATTAAACGTTAATATAACCATCATTAAAAAATCAATTAAAAACCAATAAAATGGCAAAAGAACAATTTATCAAAACCAAACCGCACGTAAACGTCGGTACCATTGGACACGTAGATCACGGTAAAACAACCTTGACTGCTGCTATTACTTCTGTATTAGCTAATAAAGGTCTAGCTGAAAAGAAAGATTATGATTCTATCGATGCTGCACCAGAAGAAAAAGAGAGAGGTATCACTATCAACACTGCTCACGTAGAGTATGAAACTGAGTCAAGACACTATGCACACGTAGACTGTCCTGGTCACGCGGATTATATCAAGAATATGATCACAGGTGCTGCTCAGATGGATGGAGCTATTCTTTGTATAGCTGCTACTGACGGACCTATGCAGCAAACAAGAGAGCATATCCTTCTTTCAAGACAGGTAGGTGTGCCTAAGATTGTTGTATTCTTAAACAAAGTGGATTTAGTGGACGATCCAGAAATGCTAGAGCTTGTAGAAATGGAAGTAAGAGAATTGCTTTCTTCTTATAAGTACGATGGAGATAACACTCCAGTTATCAAAGGCTCTGCTTTGAAAGCATTGAACGGTGATGCAGAAGGCGTAAAAGCTATCGAAGAGCTTATGGCTACAGTAGATACTTATATCCCAGTTCCACCAAGACCTACTGAACTTCCTTTCCTACTTCCAGTAGAAGACGTATTCTCTATTACAGGTAGAGGTACTGTGGCTACAGGTAGAATTGAAAGAGGTATCGTGAAAACTGGTGAGTCTGTTGAGATCGTTGGTCTTCAGAAAGAAGGTGAAAAAGCATTGACTTCTACCGTTACAGGTGTAGAAATGTTTAGAAAAATTCTCGACATTGGAGAAGCTGGTGAGAATGTAGGTCTTCTATTAAGAGGTATCGACAAAGAAATGATCAAGAGAGGTCAGGTTATTTGTAAGCCAGGATCTATCACTCCACACACAGAGTTCAAGTGTGAGGTTTACGTATTGTCAAAAGAAGAAGGTGGACGTCACACTCCATTCTTTAATAAATATCGTCCTCAGTTCTATTTGAGAACTACAGACGTAACTGGTGAAATCACTCTACCTGAAGGTAAGGAGATGGTGGTACCAGGTGATAACTTGACATTGAATGTAAAATTGATTTACCCAGTAGCTCTTGAGAAGGGTCTTAGATTCGCTATCCGTGAAGGTGGTAGAACAGTAGGTGCAGGTCAGGTTACTGAAATTATTAAATAATTGATTAAATTAACTGTAGGGGCAAGGTCATGCCTTGCCCCTACAATTATATTTTTTACGGGCTTAGCTCAGTTGGTAGAGCGAAGGTCTCCAAAACCTTAGGTCGTGGGTTCGAGCCCTGCAGCCCGTGCCAAAATATATTAATAAAACTAGAGTATGAACAAGGTAATAGAATACGTCAAAGAGTCCATAAACGAGGTAAAGTCAAATGTGACTTGGACCAGTATGGCAGAATTACAAAAATTCACTACCATAGTTATTGTATCACTGCTTATTTTGACCGTTATCATTTGGATACTAGATAAGGCTAGTGAGTTTATAATGTTGGATACTATCTATAAGAGTGTTTAATCGTAGAATAGAAAATAATTAGGTATGGAAAATAGAAAGTGGTTTGTCTTAAAAGTAGTTTCAGGTCAAGAAAATAAAATTAAAGGATATATTGATGCTGAAATTCTGCGTTCAAAATGGGAGAATGCAATCACTACTGTATTAGTTCCTACCGAAAAGGTGTATAAGATAAAAGCCGGGAAAAAAGTGATAAAGGATAAGACACTCTATCCGGGCTACCTATACATAGAAGTAGAGGATAAGGTTGTAACTCCAGAAATGCTTGCTACCATTAGGAATATTTCTGGTGTAATGAATTTTTTAGGAGGTAATCAACCGCAGGCCTTGAGACCAGCTGAGGTCCAAAAATTATTAGGAAAGTTGGATGAAGTGTTAGGTGCTGGAGAATCGATGATGGAACCATTTATTATCAATGAATCGGTAAAAATCATTGATGGACCTTTCAATGACTTCGTTGGAACTATTGAAGAAGTAAATGAAGAAAAGAAAAAGCTAAAAGTAGTAGTAAAGATATTTGGAAGAAAGCAACCAGTAGAGGTAAGTTTCGGTCAAGTAGATAAGATTAGTTAGAGATTAGACTCTGACATTTGCAACTAGAAAGAATAAATTAAAATTAAATATTATCATTAACATAGTGGGAGTCCTTCTAAAAGACAATTGACCACTAAAAAATTAAAAAGAATGGCAAAAGAAATTGAAACGTACGTCAAACTCCAGGTTAAAGGAGGACAAGCAAATCCAGCACCACCTATTGGACCAGCTCTAGGTTCCAAAGGTGTGAATATTATGGAATTTTGCAAGCAGTTCAACGCAAGAACACAAGATCAAAACGGAAAGGTATTACCTGTTGTGTTAACGGTATACAAAGACAAATCATTTGACTTTGTAATTAAAACCCCACCTACTCCGATATTGTTATTAGAGGCTTTAAAAGCAAAAACCGGTTCAAAGGAAAGTAATCGTCTTAAGATAGGAAGTGTAACTTGGGATCAGGTAAAAACGATAGCAGAAACTAAAATGCCAGACCTCAACTGTTTCACAGTAGAGTCTGCTATGAAGATGGTAGCAGGTACAGCTAGAAGTCTTGGTATCACGGTGTCAGGAACAGCTCCATGGGATAATAATTAATTGCTGACAACTGAAATATTTAACTGAATCAACTGAAAAACTATAAAGTATGTCACGTATAACGAAAAAGAGAAAAGAAATAAATAAGCTAGTAGATAGCGCAAAATTATATTCTATTGATGAAGCTTCCAATCTTGTCAAAAAGGTGAATACCACCAAATTTGACGCATCAGTAGATTTACACATTAGATTGGGAATAGACCCTCGTAAGGCTGATCAGGCGTTGAGAGGTACCGTATCGCTTCCAAATGGTTCGGGAAAGTCTAAATCCGTCTTAGTATTCTGTAAGCCTGAAAAAGAAGCCGATGCTAAAGCAGCAGGAGCAGACTATGTAGGCTTGGAAGAATATATTACAAAAATCGAGCAAGGATGGACAGACATAGACGTGATCATCGCTACCCCTGATGTCATGGCTACTATTGCCAAACTTGGTCGTGTATTAGGTCCTCGTAACTTGATGCCAAACCCTAAGTCAGGAACTGTTACACCAGACGTAGCCAAGGCTGTAGAGGAGGTAAAGAAAGGAAAAATAGCCTTTAGAGTGGATAAATTTGGTATCGTACACTCTTCAATAGGCAGAATTTCTTTCTCTCCTGAGCAAATCAAGCAAAATGCCGAAGAATTTATTTCTACATTGGTAAAGATGAAGCCTAGTACTGCAAAAGGAACATATATGAAGTCTATTTCTATGGCTTCTACTATGAGTCCAGGTATTAATATTGACACAAAATCTGTAAGTAGTATTTAGTTATGAAGAAATCTCAAAAAAGCGAAGTAATAGAATCACTCAAGCAGAAGTTTGACGA
The DNA here is from genome assembly GCA_016787225.1 of Chitinophagales bacterium. Taxonomy (NCBI): domain Bacteria; kingdom Pseudomonadati; phylum Bacteroidota; class Chitinophagia; order Chitinophagales; species Chitinophagales bacterium. Next base: position 61,348 of record JAEUUY010000011.1, on the reverse strand, counting down.
TGCCACCTTTTTCTATTTTATAGATGAATCGACTTTGTCAGCAGACAAAACCTCTAAATTGAGAAGAGCTGCATTTGACAAGGGGATTAGCTATTCAGTAGTTAAGAACACATTGATAAAAAAAGCACTAGAGCAGTCCAATAAGAGTGCTGATTCTATGTATGATGTACTGCATGGCCCTACAGCAGTATTTTTCTCGACTAATTCGAATGATATAGCTAAGCTTATCAAGGAATTCAGAGGAGAAGATGCTAAGCCTGAATTAAAAGCAGCTTATATAGATTCTGATGTATTCATTGGCGATGGTGAGTTGAAAAACTTAGTTGCCTTGAAATCCAAATCTGAATTGCTCGGTGAAATTATCGGACTTCTACAATCACCTGCTACCAACCTTATCAGCGCCCTTCAAGGAAATGCTGGCAACAAGATTGGCAGCCTAGTAAAAGCACTAGAAGAAAAAGCTCAATAAAACAAATCAAGTATTTAAACAATTAAAATAAACATTTAAATTTAATAATCATGGCAGATTTAAAAGCAATGGCAGAAAGTTTAGTAAGCCTTTCTGTAAAAGAAGTAAAAGAATTAGCAGACATTCTTAAGAATGATTATGGTATAGAGCCAGCTGCTGCTGCACCAGTAATGATGGCTGGTGGTGGCGGAGGAGCTGCTCCAGCTGCTGCTGAAAAAACTGAGTTTGACGTAGTACTAGTAAGTGCTGGTGGAACGAAACTAAACGTAGTAAAAGTAGTTAAAGACGTTACAGGTTTAGGTTTGAAAGAAGCTAAAGATATCGTAGATGCTAATGGTGTAGTGAAGGAGAAAGCTTCTAAGGCAGATGCAGAAAACATCAAGAAGCAACTAGAGGAAGCAGGAGCTACTGTAGAGCTAAAGTAATTTGATCCTTGGTTCTCAGGGACAAATTAGACAAATAATCGTATAAGGCTTGTATCATATGGTACAGGCCTAAATACGTTTATGAAAATGACATCAAGGTGTAGTCAAAGACTTATGATGTAAACCTAACTTTTGACAAAAAAAAACAACCCAATAATATGCCACAAGCTAGCAAAGCAGTAAGAGTCAATTTTGGCAAAGCAAAAGTAAAATCAGAATATCCAAATTTATTGGATATACAAAGACAGTCCTTTAAGGAATTTTTTCAGGTAGATACCACTCAGGATCTACGAAATAAGGAAGAACTATACAGAGTTTTTGAGGAGAATTTCCCTATTTCAGATGCGAGAAATATTTTCTTGCTCGAATTTTTAGAGTATCATATTGATCCACCGAGATACTCCATAGAAGAGTCTATACAACGAGGTCTTACATACTCGGTTCCATTGAGAGCTAAGTTGAGATTGTCATGTAATGATGAAGAACACGTAGATTTTAAAACAATAGTACAAGATGTCTTTTTGGGAAATATCCCTTACATGACCGATAAAGGTACATTTATAATAAACGGTGCAGAGAGAGTAGTAGTCACGCAATTACACAGATCTCCTTCCGTATTTTTTGGACAATCCGTTCACCCGAATGGTACCTCCATATATTCTGCACGAGTAATTCCTTTCAAAGGAGCTTGGATGGAATTTGCTACTGATATCAATAATGTGATGTATGCATATATTGATAGAAAGAAGAAGTTTCCAGTAACCATGCTACTAAGAGCTATTGGATATGATACAGATAGAGATATCTTGAATCTTTTTGATATAGCGGATGAGGTAAAAGTAACCAAAGCCAATGTAAAAAAATTAGTGGGTAGAAAGTTAGCTGCCAGATTACTCAAAACATGGGTAGAAGACTTTGTAGATGAAGATACAGGGGAGGTTGTTTCTATTGAAAGAAATGAGGTCATTTTTGAAAGAGATATGATTATCTCAGATGAGATGACTGATAGAATTATAGAAGCGCAAATTGAAACAGTTACACTTCAAAAAGAGGAGAGTGTTCTAGATTATTCGATTATCTATAATACGTTACAAAAAGATACATCAAACAGTGAAAAAGAGGCATTAAATACCATCTACAGGCAGTTAAGAGGCGTAGAGGCTCCAGATGATGAAACAGCAAGAGATGTTATCGATAAACTATTCTTCTCTGATAGAAGATATGATTTAGGCGAAGTAGGTCGATTCAAAATCAATCAAAAGTTGAATTTAGATGTGCCTATGGAAACCAAAATTTTGACTAAAAAAGATATCGTAGCTATCGTGAGCTATATGGTAGAATTAGTCAATGGTAGAGCAGAGATTGATGATATCGATCACTTGAGTAATAGAAGAGTAAGAACAGTTGGTGAACAATTGTTTGCTCAGTTTTCTCTAGGTCTATCCAGAATGGCTAGAACTATTCGCGAACGTATGAATGTAAGAGACAACGAAGTATTCTCTCCGATTGATTTGATTAATTCTCGCTCTTTGAGTTCTGTGATTAACTCATTTTTCGGTACTTCACAGTTGTCACAATTCTTAGACCAGACAAATCCATTAGCTGAAATTACGAATAAGAGAAGGGTATCTGCTTTAGGCCCTGGAGGTTTGAGTAGAGAGCGTGCAGGTTTCGAAGTACGAGACGTTCACTATTCTCATTATGGTAGATTATGTACTATCGAAACACCAGAAGGACCAAATATCGGTTTGATTTCAACTTTATGTGTATACGCAAAAGTAAACGATAGAGGATTTTTGGAAACTCCTTACTTAAAGGTCAAGGATGGGAAAATAGACTTAAAGGCTAAGGCTGAATATCTCTCTGCTGATGATGAAGATGAAAAAATAATAGCTCAAGCTAAAATAAACATTTCAGATAGCGGAAAGATCGAGGATGATGCAATCGTGGCTAGAGAACAAGGTGACTTCCCATTGGTAACTCCCGAAGCGCTGGATTATATAGACGTAGCACCGAATCAAATTGTAGGTGTTTCAGCTTCTTTAATTCCATTTTTAGAGCATGATGATGCAAACAGAGCCTTGATGGGATCGAACATGCAAAGACAGGCAGTGCCTTTGTTAAAACCACAATCGCCGATTGTCGGTACTGGATTTGAAGCTATTGTAGCTCAGGATTCTAATAATCTTCTAAACGCAGAAGGAAATGGAGAAGTCGTATATGTAGATTCTGAAAGAATCCAAGTACTTTATGAAAGAACAGAAGATGAGAAAATAGTGAATTTCGATGATGAAATTACCACCTATCATCTACCTAAGTTTAAGCGCACCAACCAAGGAACTTGTATTAACCTAAAGCCTATCGTAAAGAAAGGAGAAAAAGTAACTAAGGGTCAGGTACTTTGCGAAGGTTTCGCTACGAATCAAGGGGAGTTAGCACTCGGACAGAATTTGAAGGTAGCATTCATGCCATGGAAAGGTTACAATTTCGAAGATGCGATCGTTATCTCTGAGCGAATTTTGAAGGATGACATATTTACTTCTGTTCATATAGAAGAGTATGATCTGGAGGTGAGAGATACCAAGTTAGGCGAAGAAGAGCTTACTGCAGATATTCCGAATGTTTCTGAAGATGCTACCAAAGATCTTGGAAAAGATGGAATCATTCGATTAGGAGCCAGAGTGAAAGAAGGAGATATTTTGGTAGGAAAGGTTACTCCTAAAGGTGAGACAGATCCTACTCCTGAAGAAAAACTTTTAAGAGCTATATTTGGTGATAAGGCGGGCGATGTGAAAGATGCTTCACTAAAAGCTCCACCAAGTGCGGAAGGTATCGTGATTGATACAAAAGTGTTTACAAGAGCGAATAAGGAGACAAAGAAAAAAGGAAAGGAGAAAATAGCTTTGGACACTTTAGAAAGTGAATTTGAGGCTAATTCAAAAAAGCTTAAAACTGTTCTTTTTGATAAGTTAGGTAAATTGTTGGCAGGAAAAACATCGAACTCTATAAAGAATTTCTTTAAGGAGGAAGTGGTAGCTAAAGGCTCTAAATTTACAGCGAAGGTTCTTTCAGATATCGAATACAAAGATGTAGACGGCAATAACTGGACTTCGGATGAAAAGACGAATGAACTTGTCAAGCAGGTGATTCACAACTTTAACTTGAAGTTAAATGAAATCACGGGTTACTACAAGAGAGAGAAGTATAATATTACTATCGGAGACGAATTACCAAATGGTGTTCTTCAATTAGCTAAAGTACATTTAGCTGTGAAGAGAAAATTAAAAGTGGGTGATAAGTTGGCGGGACGTCATGGTAACAAAGGTATCGTGGCCAAGATAGTGCGCGAAGAGGATATGCCTTTCTTAGAAAACGGTGAGCCATTAGATATAGTGTTGAATCCACTAGGTGTACCTTCACGTATGAACTTGGGTCAGGTATACGAGTCTGTTCTTGGATGGGCAGGTTTAAAACTAGGAGTGAAATTCGCTACGCCTGTATTAGATGGCGCTACAGTTAAGGAAATCGACGAATGGATGAAGAAAGCAGATCTTCCACATCTAGGGTCTACCTATTTGTATGATGGTGAAACAGGAGATCGTTTTGACCAAAAGACTACGGTAGGAGTTATCTATATGCTGAAATTAAGTCACATGGTCGATGATAAAATGCACGCTCGTTCTACAGGTCCTTACTCATTGATTACTCAGCAGCCGCTTGGTGGTAAAGCTCAGTTCGGAGGTCAGCGTTTTGGAGAGATGGAGGTTTGGGCTATCGAAGCTTATGGTGCCGCAAATATTTTGAGAGAATTGTTAACTATCAAATCCGATGATATTCCTGGTAGAGCTAAAGCATACGAGGCTATTGTAAAAGGTGATAATATTCCTCAATTCGGTCTTCCAGAATCCTTCAATGTATTGGCGCATGAATTAAGAGGCTTGGCGCTAGATTTAAGATTTGATTAAACTGAAGCAATCAGTGGTTAGAGGTATGTGTTCAGTATGTTAATACAAACTGATATCTTTTAACTGACTACTGACCACCAAATAAACTAAATAAACTAAATAAACTGTCAACTAAAATTATGGCATATATCAATAGAGGAACAGCACAAGTAAAGAATGACTTTAGATCATTGACGATTACCTTGGCATCACCTGATGCTATTAAGGAAAGATCAAGAGGCGAAGTTACAAAGCCGGAAACCATTAACTATCGTACCTACAAGCCTGAGAGAGATGGTTTGTTTTGCGAGAAAGTATTTGGACCGGTAAAGGATTATGAGTGCTATTGCGGTAAGTATAAAAGAATCCGCTACAAGGGCACTATTTGCGATCGATGTGGTGTAGAGGTAACTGAGAAAAAAGTAAGAAGAGAGCGTATGGGTCATATCCAATTGGTGGTGCCCGTAGTTCATATTTGGTATTTTAGATCCTTGCCAAATAAAATTGGTTACTTATTGGGAGTAAGCTCTAAGAATATCGAGAGTATCGTTTATTATGAGAAATACGTTGTGATTCAGGCAGGTGCTGCTAAAGGTGAACTCAATGTCATAAACGAGAAAGGTGAGCAAGAAGTAAGAAGCTATCAAAGAATGGATTTATTGACTGAGGAGGAATATTTAGCTGCTATGTCTAGTCCGGAGTTATCCAATAACTATATGTTAGACGATAAGGACCCTAATAAATTCATCGCTAAGATGGGTGGCGAAGCAATTCGTGATTTATTGACTTCTATTGATCTAGATAATTTATCATATGATTTAAGAAATCAGGCTCAGACAGAATCTTCAAGACAAAGAAAGCAAGAAGCTTTGAAGAGATTGAGTGTGGTAGAAGCATTCAGAGAGGCGAATACAAGAATTGAGAACAGGCCTGAATGGACTGTTATCAGTTTGTTGCCAGTAGTACCTCCTGAATTGAGACCTCTAGTTCCATTGGATGGTGGTCGATTTGCATCTTCAGATTTGAATGATCTTTATAGAAGGGTCATTATAAGAAATAATCGATTGAAGAGATTGGTAGAGATTAAAGCACCAGAGGTCATCTTGAGAAATGAAAAGAGAATGCTTCAAGAAGCCGTTGATTCCTTGTTTGATAATTCTAGAAAATCTAATGCAGTAAAAGCAGAAGGAGGAAGAGCCTTAAAATCTATTTCTGATTCATTAAAAGGTAAGCAAGGTCGTTTTCGTCAAAACTTATTGGGTAAAAGGGTTGACTATTCGGGTCGTTCTGTTATTGTGGTAGGACCTACACTTCAAATGCATGAGTGTGGTTTGCCTAAAGATATGGCGGCAGAATTATTTAAGCCATTTATCATTAGAAAATTGATTGAAAGAGGTATTGTACGAACAGTAAAATCTGCTAAAAAATTAGTAGATAGAAAAGATGCTGTTATCTGGGATATCTTAGAAAATATTTTAAAGGGTCACCCTGTCTTATTGAACAGAGCACCGACACTACATAGACTATCTATTCAGGCTTTTATGCCTAAACTAGTCGAAGGTAAAGCTATCAGACTGCACCCATTGGTTACTACAGCATTCAACGCGGACTTTGACGGTGACCAGATGGCGGTGCACGTCCCACTCAGCAATGAGGCTATTTTAGAAGGTCAGTTGTTGATGCTTTCTTCGCATAATATCCTAAACCCGCAAAACGGTACACCTGTAACACTTCCTTCTCAGGACATGGTTCTCGGACTTTACTATATGACAAATATTAAAGAGTCTACACCTGAGAATCCAGTCAAAGGTTCAGGTAAAGTTTTCTATTCTATAGAAGAAGTTATCATAGCATATAATGAAGGTAAGGTGGATTTACATGCTGCTATTAAATGCCGCGTGAATGTAGAAGAGAACGGGGAAATGAAAATGAAGTTGATTGAAACTTCAGTAGGGCGTGTACTTGCAAATCAGTACGTTCCAGAAGAAGTCGGATTTATCAATCAGTTACTTTCTAAGAAAGCGTTAAAAGATATCATTTCGAATATTATTGAAAAAACAAGTGTTAAGCGCACAGCCATGTTTTTGGATGATATCAAAAATCTCGGATTTACAATGGCCTTTAAAGGTGGATTATCATTCAACTTAGAGGATGTATTGACTCCGGAGATTAAGAAGAAACAAGTAGACATTGCTAAGGAACAAGTTTCAGAAATCAACGGACTTCATAACGAAGGTCATATTACAGAAAGAGAAAGATACAATCAGGTTGTAGATACATGGGAGAAAATGGATAGAAATATCACCATGGATCTTATGAATAGATTAAAGAAAGATAAAGGAGGATTTAACTCTATCTATATGATGCTGGACTCCGGTGCGAGAGGTTCTCGTGCTCAGATCAAGCAGCTGGGTGGTGTACGGGGTCTAATGAACAAGCCTAAGAAATCAGGTGTGACTGGTGAGCAGGACGTTGTAGAAAACCCGATTTTATCTTCATTGAAAGAAGGACTTTCAGCTTGGGAATACTTTATCTCTACGCATGGTGCTAGAAAAGGTCTTGCGGATACGGCTTTGAAAACTGCGGATGCTGGATATTTGACAAGAAGATTAGTCGATGTAGCTCAGTCTGTTGTTATTTATGAAGAAGATTGTGGTACCTTGAGGGGTATAGAGACGACAGCCCTTATGAAAGAAGGTGTTGTGGTTGAACCATTGGGCGAAAGAATCGTAGGTAGAACTTCTTTACACAATGTATTCCATCCAGAGACAGATGAATTATTGGTTAATGCAGGACAAGAAATCACAAAGGCTATAGCGGATAAGATAGAAGCAGCAGAGATTGAAAGTATAGAAATTCGTTCCGTCCTTACATGTGAATCATCTCATGGAGTTTGTGTCAGATGTTATGGTAGAAATTTAGCTACGAATAGAATGAGTGAGATAGGAGACGCCGTCGGTGTGATCGCTGCCCAGTCCATCGGGGAACCAGGTACACAGTTGACTCTACGTACCTTCCACACAGGGGGTATCGCCTCTCTATCTAATACCGTCAATGAAATTAAAACAAGACACGAAGGTATCATTCGTTTAGATAGTGTTCGTTTTATCGAGTCAGAAGTCAGCGGTGAGAAAAAGAATGTCGTCATTGGACGTACAGGTGAGATGAGATTGATGAATAGTGCAGAAGATAAAGTCCTGCAAAGTGCTTACATACCTTACGGTGCCATATTGGATATAAAGGATGGTCAAAAAGTAGGCAAGGAAACAATAGTCTGTACTTGGGACCCATTTAACAACCTCATTATCTCAGAACAAGATGGTATAGTCGAGTATGATAGCATTGTCAATAACGTAACCTATAGAGAAGAGATCGTAGAGCAAACAGGCAATGTAGAGAAATTTATTATCGAATCAAGAAATAAGGCTATTTCACCTACCATTATTATTAAAGGCAAAGAGAATAAGACATATAACTTACCAGTAGGCGCTAGTTTAAATGTCGATAATAAACAAAAGATAAAGGCTGGAACAATTCTCGCAAAAATACCTAGAAACGTAGGTAAGTCTGGTGATATCACAGGTGGTCTACCTCGAGTTACCGAGTTATTTGAGGCTAGAAATCCATTGAATCCTGCAAAGGTAGCAGAGGTGGATGGTGTAGTAACCTTTGGAGGTATAAAAAGAGGTAATAGAGAAATCATAGTAACTCCAGTATCAGGAGAACCAAGAAAGTATCTTGTACCACTATCTAGTCAAATCCTTGTCCAAGAACAAGATTATGTGCGTTCTGGTACTCCATTATCTGATGGAAATATTGCCTTAGATGATATTTTAAGAATCAAAGGTGTGTTTGCTGTGCAGTCCTACTTAGTAAATGAAGTTCAAGAGGTATATCAAAGACAATCGGTAAAAATTAACGATAAACATATCGAAACAATCGTTCGTCAAATGATGTCTAAAGTTCTAGTTGATGATCCGGGTGATACTTCTTTCTTAGAAGGAGAGTCTGTAAATAAGTTTGATTTCTTAGCAGAAAATGATAATATTTTTGATAAGAAAGTAGTCGTAGACAACGGAGATAGTGAGAGGTATAAGAAAGGTCAAATTATTACAATCAGACAGCAACGTGAAGAAAATTCTCTGTTAAAGAGAAATGATAAGAAAACCATAGAGGTAAGAGATGCTGTAGCTGCTACTGCTTCTCCATTACTTGAGGGTATTACAAAAACTTCATTCGGTAGAGAGAGCTGGATATCGGCGGCTTCATTCCAGGAGACGACGAAAGTACTTTCTATGGCTTCTATTTCGGCTAGAAGAGACGATCTTATAGGATTGAAGGAGAATGTTATCGTCGGTCAACCAATTCCAGCTGGTACTGGTTTCCGTAAATTTGATAATATATTCGTCAATAAAAGAATCAATTCAGAGGCTTAGCATTTGTTATAATTCTAAGTAATAAAAGCGAGTGATGTTTATTGTCACTCGCTTTTTTGTATGTAATAAAAAATTAGCCTTGATATAATACCGTAAGCGTATTAGTAATAGTCCAATGTCGCATGGCTCATTGCACTAAACAAATACAGCTACGGCATTTACCATAGCAAGGTTTTAAAATGGATTGGACCATTTTAAAACCGCTATTGGTATAACTTTTCCGGAACCGAACGCCCAACGATATTCCCATCTTTAGATTTTCCTATGGTTTCGCTTTCATGATATTCCGCATCTTCATTGACATTCCATAGGTCATAAATATCTTCCCCTGCCAGAATATTTTTGACAGCCAGCATAGCTGTCATCATGCTATGATCTTGGTTGTTATATTTGTGCATACCATTGCGTCCTATCAGATAAATCCCCGAAAATTGATTAAGTGCTGCACGAATAACATTTATGTGATTTCTATAATCATGGTCATAAACAGGGTAGGCTTTTTGTTGACGAACTACATAGCCGTCAATAATGGCTGACTTACTTGCTAAACCAATTTGTATCATTTCCTTCGAAGCTAAATCTATTAACTCCTCATCCTTACTGTTCCACAAACCATCCCCTTCAAAACAAAAATACTCTAGACCATAGCACGCTGTCGTTGAATCAGGTACCATAAATGGGCTCCAACTTTTGAAATTTTGGATACGACCAACTTTGACATTCGGTTCATGGATGTATATCCAGTTATCATTGAACGCATCATCATCTTGGCAAATAAGTATGACTACTAGAAAATCTCGGTAATTAAGATTGTGTGCAGCTTCTATTACTTCGGTGTTCATTGACGGTGTTATATTAGGAATGATTTCTCGAATGGGTGCCGAAGATAAGACATAATCAAATCCTTCAAATGAATTACCTGTTAATGTTTTAATATTCCACTTTAGGTTGTTATAATCGAGTCCCGTAATTTCAGTATCCATTTCTAGTTTGATACCCATATCTAAGCACTTGTCGCGACAAGTCTCCCATAATTGTCCTGGACCTCTCTTTGGATATCGAAAGGAGTCAATTAAGGTTTTTATAACTTTAGTATTATCATTCGTTTTTTTAGATAGAAAAATAGCATTCCAGATGGCACTACTCAGAGATAAGCCTTTTATGCGCTGGGCGGCCCAGTCTGCAGAAATTTCCTTGCAAGAGATGCCCCACACTTTTTCCGTATACGTTCTAAAAAAAATCTGAAAGAGCCTGCTGCCAAATTGATTAGTGACCCATTCTTCAAAATTGGCTGGATGCTTTATTGGGAATAATTTAAACTTGAGATAGCTAAAGACACACCAAACGCTCTCTATTAGCCCTAATTTCATTAAAGCCTCTTTGGCGATGAGTGGGTATGAAAAGAAATTATTATTGTAATATATCCTCGAACTGCGCGGACGCTCCATCAATTCATCACCTAAAATCTCTGTCCAAAAATCTTCTACTTCCTTACTTTTAGAAAAAAAACGATGACCGCCTATATCGAATGCGTAGCCTTTATAGGTCTCAGTTCTAGAAATTCCCCCTACATACTGCGAGCTTTTTTCAAAAATTGTTACTTCTTGATTGGCTTTGCCTAAAAGATAAGCTGCAGTAAGTCCTGCAGGACCTGCACCAATAATTGCTATTTTTTTTATCATAATGTCTTCTCATCACAAATTTGCAGAAATAATTGGGAAACATAGAAGTTTTTAGATAAATTAGTATTTCATTCATAGGGCTTGGAATAGTCAAATAAGCTATCAAAACCTATATTTAAACAAACGTATGATTTTAATATCAAATACTTCAATCAGCTTTACAATTCTACTTATCTTAGCATTATGATTCGTCTCTACTTTATATTTATAGCACTATTTATAAGTTCTTCCATTCAGGGACAAACCTATTTCCCGCCTACAATTGGTAGTCAATGGGATACCATATCTCCACAGTCTCTTGGATGGTGCACGGATAAGATTACCCCGCTCTATTCATTTCTCGACAGCAATAATTCAAAAGCTTTTATTGTATTGAAGAATGGAAAGATTGTCTTAGAAAAATACTTCGGAACCTTCACTAAAGATAGCGCCTGGTACTGGGCCAGTGCTGGCAAGACTTTGACTGCGTTCTGCATAGGGATTGCGAATCAAGAAGGCAAGTTGAAACTAACAGATATGACCTCCAAATATCTCGGCAAAGGCTGGACGAGTATGACTCAAGCCCAAGAAGATAAGGTGACTATCTGGCATCAATTAACAATGACTTCGGGTATGATTGATTCAGGAGCATTTTTCGATTGTACGAATAAATTTTGTTTGCAATATAAAGCCGATGCTGGAACAAGATGGTCATATCACAATGCCCCTTATACGCTGTTAGATAGTGTCATTGAATCAGCTACCGGACAGAATTTAAATACTTTTGTCAATTCCAAAATAAAAACTACTACAGGTATGACTGGCTTATTCTTCAAGTCAGGATTTAATAATGTGTATTATAGCACACCGCGAAGTTTTGCCAGATTCGGTTTGCTTCTTATGAATAAAGGTGTATGGAATGGTACGGATTTATTAAAGGATTCCAACTATTTCAAATCTATGACTACATCCAGTCAGTCTTTGAATAAATCTTATGGCTATCTCACGTGGCTCAATGGCAAAGAAAGTTTTATGCTACCGAGCTTGCAAACAGTTTTCAACGGACAACTCTGCCCTGATGCTCCAGCAGAAATGTTTGCGGCCTTAGGAAAAAATGGTCAAATTATCAATGTCATTCCTTCACAAAATCTCGTCATGATTCGTATGGGAAATATGTGGACGACATCGAATGTGCCCAATGATTTTAATAACGAAATATGGAAGAGATTGAAGCAGGTGATATGCAGCACAAATGCATCTATCGCCCATAATAATAGTGAAATAACTATATTTCCCAATCCATGCTCAAACTATATTCAATTGAGTTCGGAAACTATGTTTTCAAATTTTCACATCACAAACATTTACGGACAAATAATCATGCATGGTCGAGCTTCTATTTACATTGATGTTCAATACTTAACTTCTGGAATTTATTTTCTAGAATTGATTGATGAGAATAGTTTGGCGACGAAAAGAAAGAGGTTTGAGAAGAGAGGAGAGTTCTAGCCATAAAAACATTAAGAATCATAGTTTTTAAGAACTAGAATTAGTAAAAAGGACTCCTTTTATTTTTATTTTATAGAATTGCAAATTCACAAAGTTAGCTCTAGCTTTCTAAGTGACCAATACCTAGCAATTTTTTTCACTTGATTTATTATTAATTATATAAATTTGTAACCATTGTGTAAGGTTAAACAACTTGGTTATGAAAGAATATTTGTCATTATCAGAGGTATCTGAACTAATTGGAAAAAGTAAGGAAACCCTTAGACGTTGGGATAGAGAGGGGAAGCTAACTGCAGTTAGAGAGCCTATGAGTAATTACAGAGTGTATAAACGAAAAGAAGTTGAAGTGCTTTTTTCAGATTTCGTAAACTCTGAAAATGAACATATTTCAAACTTTGAAAAACCGCTTAATGAATACTCTGTCTTAGAACTTTTTGCAGGTGCTGGAGGTCTAGCAGTTGGAATGGAAAAAGCTGGATTTAAATGTGTAGCTTTAAATGAAATTGATAAATGGGCATGTCAAACATTGAGAAAAAACAGACCAAATTGGAATGTTTTAGAAGGTGACATAAAGGACTATAATTTTTCAGAATATTATAATAAAGTTGATGTTGTTACAGGTGGATTTCCGTGTCAAGCGTTTAGTTATGCTGGAAAAAAGTTAGGACTTGCTGATGCTAGAGGGACTTTGTTTTATGAGTTTGCAAGGGTCGTTAAAGAAGTAAATCCACTAATTTGTATTGGAGAAAATGTTAGAGGGTTGTTAAGTCACGAAAATGGAAAAACATTGGAAGGAATGATTTCAATTTTAAATGAGATTGGATATAAAATTGTTCCTGTCCAAGTTTTAAAAGCAATAAATTATAAAGTTCCTCAAAAAAGAGAAAGATTGATATTAGTTGGAATTAGAAAGGATATTAGTATTCAATACGAATATCCTAAACCTCATAGTAAAATTTATTGTTTGAAGGATGCATTAAAAAAAGGGGAATTATATAATACCAATGTTCCAAAATCACCCGGCGTAAAATATCCTCAAAGTAAGAAAGTTATTTTAGACTTGGTTCCGCAAAAAGGATATTGGCGAGATTTGCCAATTGATATTCAAAAAAAATTTATGGGTGGGAGTTTTTATTTAGGTGGGGGTAAAACTGGTATCGCTAGGAGAATTGGTTGGGATGAGCCTTGTCTTACTCTTACTTGTAGTCCAGCTCAAAAACAAACAGAACGATGTCATCCTGAAGAAACAAGACCTTTCACTGTTAGAGAGTATGCTAGAATACAAACATTTCCAGATGATTGGTCTTTTGAAGGCTCTTTAGCTCAACAATATAAACAAATAGGGAATGCTGTTCCAGTTAGTTTAGGGGCAGAGGTCGGCTATTCAATAGTTAAATTTTTAAACCAGTATTATTCACGATATTCTATGAGTTAACTGACTATTTGTATTTTTTTTCTATCTCGATAGTTAACTTCTGAATGGTTTGATCTACTACTTTACTTGCATCAACTTCTAGAGCTACTTCTCCAATAGCATCTATCAGTTCAAAATAGAAATCATCTTTACCAGTTAGTCTATGCCAAAAGTCTTTACCAATGATAACAGGGTATGTACTACTAATTTTTTTGTAATGTGAGCTTAGTTCCGTATTTTCACCATAGACAACTCCAACAATCATATCATTTATACCAACATTAAGATTGTTAGTCCTAGCTAAAGTACGTACACCATTAAAATGGTTAATAATTGTAGTTACATCATCATGATTTATTGTGTTAGGACCAGCTTTTAATTGACAATATTTTTTATTGCCATCAATAGCATCGATAAATTCGATATCAATCCCTTGTGTTGTTGAGCCTAATCCTTGAAATAGTGAACTTATCAAATTTTGAATTTTCATACCAAATGAAGTATTAATTGAAGACCCCAAAATTCTTGGCAGTACTAATGCTCTTGCAATACTTTCTGAATCATCATTACCAGTTAAAAAGTTTGCTAAATACTTGAATAAAAATGGATTTACATTATACTCAGATAGCTTACTTGCCCTTTCACAAGCTCCTTCTATATGACTTTGAACTATCTCATTTCTGAAAAAGTTTTTTGCGTTTTCAATAATTTGGGCTCTTTGCTTACTATCCATTTCTAAATCTTTGTAAACAAAAATAGTTGTTTTCTTTAAATAGTAGGTGTTTCAAAGTTTAATGTAGATTGTCAATCTAATGAATTGAGTTAAATTGACGGTTTTTGCCTACTTGAAACTCCATTTATTGCTGGTAGATTTAAACCCATATTCCGTATTAGAAAATGCAGAATCGATTAAGAAATAGTATTTCAATCCCGTACGTAGGGGATTGAAACAATTTCTAAATCGTCCCGAAGGTTCTTCGGGACAACTAAATCATATAGTTCGCCACGTTGTGGCTTCTAATGATTAATTTGTGATAAACTATAGTCACATAAAGCATACATAAACAATATTTTAAGGCTAGTTTGCAATTATTGAAACTTTTTTATATGAATATATGTTCATTTATTTATATTTGCATAACCTAATAAGTAACAATATGATTTTAGAACAAATTTATACAGGATGTTTGGCTCAGGGAGCCTATTATTTAGCTAGCAATGGTGAGGCAGCCATCATAGATCCACTCAGAGAAATTCAGCCATATTTAGACAGAGCCAACAAAGACGGTGTGAAAATAAAATATATATTTGAAACGCATTTTCATGCTGATTTTGTCAGTGGACATGTGGATTTAGCTAAGGCCACAGGTGCTACAATAGTTTATGGTCCTACTACTATGACTACTGGATTTGATGCACATATAGCTACCGATGGCGAGGTATTTGCTATTGGAGATTTAAAGCTAAAAGTTATTCATACTCCCGGGCATACTATGGAGAGCAGCTGTTATCTATTGACAGATGACAAAGGAAAAGATTCGGCTATTTTCACAGGAGATACCTTATTTATAGGTGATGTAGGTCGTCCTGATTTGGCACAAAAAGTGGTAGCAGATTTGACTCAAGATAAATTGGCGAGACATCTCTATCATTCATTACGAAATAAATTGATGCCACTTGCGGATGATATAATAGTATATCCTGCACACGGTGCGGGTAGTGCCTGCGGGAAAAATATGAGTAAGGAAACTTCAGATACTCTAGGTAATCAAAAGAAGGTAAACTATGCACTACAAGAAATGAGCGAAGATGAGTTTGTGGAGAAAGTACTAGATGGCTTGATGCCTCCTCCAGGATATTTTCCTCAGAATGTGTTGATGAATATTCAAGGCTATGACCCTATTCAAAAAGTCATTAGCAATGGTATGACCGCATTAACGCCAGAAGAGTTTGAAGCTAAGGCCAACGAAACGGGTGCAGTAATTATAGATACGAGAGCACCTCAAATTTTTACGGAAGGATTTGTTCCAAACTCCATATTTATAGGGATAGATGGTAGTTTCGCTGTATGGGTAGGCACTTTAATCCCAGATGTGAAACAAGAAATCTTAGTAGTAGCAGACCCTGGTCGGGAAGAAGAGGTCATAACTAGATTGGCTCGTGTGGGCTATGATCATGCGATTGGACATTTGGCGGGAGGATTTGATGCTTGGAAAAAAGCCAACAAAGAGATAGATCACGTTCCTTCAGTATCAGCCGACGAATTCGCAAAAAGAGAAGCAGAAGATGCTACTATAAATATCCTTGATGTGAGAAAGCAATCAGAAAATTTTAGCGAACATATTATAGGTGCAGTCAATGCTCCACTTGATTATATAAACGAGAGCATGAAAAAAGTAGATAAAGACAAGACTTATTATGTGCATTGTGCAGGAGGTTATCGTTCTGTCATATTTGCATCTATTCTAAAAGCGAGAGGATATGAAAATTTAATCAATGTAGCAGGTGGGTTTTCTGCCATCAAAGAAAGTGGTAAGTTTAAGATTTCAGACTATGTTTGTCCTTCAACCATGCTATAAGATAGTTCTTAATTTTTAATTTTTAATTCTTAATAAGTTAAACTGTGTTTCAATTTATAAAAAGTCTCTTCAGCAGCGTTGATATTTCTGAAAAACTTAAAGAAGGAGCCTATCTCGTTGATGTGCGAACACCTCAAGAATTCGATGCAGGTCATGTAAAAGGATCTACCAATATACCACTTGATAGAATTCCGAATTCACTGAATCAATTGAAAGGGAAGAAAAACATTATCGTTTTTTGTCGTAGTGGTAATCGAAGTTCGCAAGCTAAGTCTATATTAGAAAGAAATGGATTTACTAATGTGATCAATGGAGGAACTTGGCAAGCAGTCAATGAAAAAGTAAAAAATATATAATAAATGCCACCAAGACACGAAGTCACAAATATTGAATTAAAAAGACTAGACAACTTCATGACAAAGAAAGCAGTCATTTAGGTGAAAAGACACAATGAAATAAATCAGAAAAAACTTGGCGACATAGTGTCTTCGTGGCAAAAGAATCAACCTTTAAACTAAATAAATTATGACAAAAAATGTAGGAAAAATTGACATGATCGTTCGAATCGTATTAGCAGCTATTCTAGCCTATCTTGACTGGAGTGGAACTGTGACTGGCACTTTGAGCTGGGTACTAGGTATTGCTGCAGTCGTTATGCTCGTGACTGGTCTGCTTAAATTCTGCCCTCTTTACAAAGTTTTAGGAATAGATACATGCAAGTTCTAATCGAAAAACTAAAAATGCCATGGAGCTTTATGCGTGTCATAAGGCTCCTCCTTGGTATATTACTTCTAGTACAAGGAATTCTAGCTCATCAATGGATGGTAGCCATGTTAGGATTTGGCTTTGCACTAATGCCTCTATGGAATCTTGGTTGCGGCTGCGAAGGCAGTGCATGCACTTATTCACCAAAAGAAAACAAGACAGATGACTAAAATAGATAATGGCTGCTGTGTCGTGGTATGTGAGCGACCACTTGATGCACAATATTGGGATAATCAATGGAAAAGTCAAACTACTGGTTGGGATTTAGGAATGCCTGCCCCACCCTTAGTTTCATTTATTGAGACGATAGAAAATAAAAATGCTAGAATTTTAATACCTGGTTGTGGAAATGCTTATGAGGCAGAGTATTTAATTAGTAAAGGATTTACTGATATTACATTGATCGATATTTCTGAAACAGCCAGTAATTTATTGAAAGAAAAATTTGCAAAAAATCCGCAAGTAAAAGTGATTTGTGATGATTTTTTTAAGCATAATGAGAACTATGATGTAATTCTAGAGCAAACTTTCTTCTGTGCTTTACCAACACGTATGCGCCAAAGATATGTTTGGAAAATGCACCATTTATTAAAGGAATACGGAATTTTAGCTGGACTTCTTTTTAATAGAACATTCGAGCAAAGTCCGCCATTTGGTGGAAGCCGAGAAGAATATGAAGAACTTTTTCATGGTGCATTCTTTTTTGAGATTCTAGAAACAGCGTCAAATTCCATACAGCCTCGCTCGCAAACAGAATTGATTTTTCAATTTAAAAAAATAAATGTCTTGGTAAATCTATATTTATTTCAAGGTATTACTTGCAATGGATGTAAAAATTCCGTCACAGAGATTTATTCAAAAATGGAAGGAGTAAAAAATGTCAGTATGAGTTCAGACTTCAAAGAAATTTTGATTGTAAGTGACCATGAGATTGATGTGAGAATATTGCAAGAATTGGTTTCGTATGATGAAGATTATAAGATTGATAGGTTGCCTTACTTTAAACTTTCCACTTTAAACTTATATCATGAACGATAAATTTCAAAACTTAATCAATTCAGACAAGCCAGTCCTCTTAGATTTTTATGCTGACTGGTGCGGTCCATGTCAAGCTATGAAACCGATACTTGTAGATCTTAAAGAGCGAATGGGAGACAAAGCCATGATAGTAAAAATAGATACAGAAAAAAATCAAGACTTATCTCAGTTTCTTCAGATCAGGAGTATTCCTACCTTGATGATATATCTGAAAGGTGAACAAATATGGAGACATTCTGGTGTAGTAGATACCAATCAACTCGAAGACATTTTAAATCAAGTAATAAGCAACAATTAATTTAGTATTATATGGAATTTTTGAGACAAACTTTGCCTTGGTATATTGCTGGTCCGCTAATTGGACTTACGGTGCCTCTATTATTAATTATAGGCAATAAGACATTTGGTATATCCTCTTCATTGAGACATATCTGTGCATCCTGCATACCAGGAAATATTCCTTTCTTTCAATATAATTGGAAAAAAGAAATTTGGAATCTGTTTTTTGTAGCGGGTATATTCATAGGTGGTGTCATCGCTGGAATGTTTTTGTCTCATTCGGGAGAAATTTTGATGCATCCCGAGTTGCAAAATTTTTTAGCTCAAAATGGTATTACAAATCTATCAGGTCTGGTGCCTAATGATTTGTTTAATTGGAATTCTGTGTTTACACTCAAGGGATTTTTAATGATGGTTGTCGGTGGTTTTCTTGTTGGTTTTGGCACACGCTATGCAGGTGGATGTACCAGTGGACATGCTATTATGGGTTTGTCCAATCTGCAATGGCCTTCGCTTGTCGCCACTATCTGTTTTATGATTGGTGGATTTGTTAGTGCTTGGTTTATTGTACCTTTTATTCTTTCACTTTAAATTTTATATAATGAATACTTATCAGGATTTTAAAGATAGTGAACTAAGACATCAAGATGCAATTTGCGTCAATGAAAGCGAACAAAAGGAAACTCTTGGGAGTAATCTAAAATATCTAATTGTAGGTATTTTATTTGGGATAGTCTTTGTCAAAGCTGAAATTATTTCTTGGTTTAGAATTCAAGAGATGTTTCGCCTGCAATCATTTCATATGTATGGTATTATAGGTAGTGCGGTCTTGGTAGGAGCACTATCCGTATTCTTGATAAAAAAATTCAAGATAAAAACTATAGCAGACGAAGAAATAAAAATAGAACCTAAGTCATTCAACAAAGGTCAAATATTCGGTGGTTTATTGTTCGGTATTGGTTGGGCTATGACAGGTGCATGCCCTGGTCCACTTTATGCTCAGATTGGCAGTGGTGCCACGGTGGTTATTGTTGTTCTTTTGAGTGCAATAGCTGGTACTTGGGTTTATGGAAAATTGAGAGATAAATTGCCCCATTAATACAAATTGCAAATGAGGAATTTACCTATAGAAAAATTAGAGTTTATTGCCGCTGTTTTAAAAGCGATTAGTCATCCTATTCGTCTTAAAATAGTTGAAATATTAGAGACAACCGATGGCTTGAGTGTTCAAGATATTTCGAAGTCTATTGGAGAGAACATTGAACAATCTCTATTATCTCATCACCTAATAAAAATGAAGGACAAAGGAATTTTAGAATGTAGTAAAGAAGGTCAATTTGTATATTATCGATTGAAATTAAAAGAAGTCATTCAACTTCTAAATTGTATGGAAAATTGTAAAGTAAAATAAGTAATGGAAGAAATTATTGGTTATTTATTAGCAGTGATTGTAGGGATATCCCTTGGTTTGATAGGAAGTGGAGGTTCAATTTTGACTGTTCCTATTTTAGTATATATTATGAAAGTAGAGCCTGTCAATGCTACGGCTTATTCACTTTTCATAGTAGGAGCCACAGCTTTAGTTGGAGGCATTAAGAATGCTATCGAGAAAAATGTAGAATGGAAAACAGCTATCATTTTTGGAATTCCATCAATAGCTGCCGTATATATTACAAGAGCCATTATATTGCCTATTATCCCTAAAGAAATATTGACTATTGGTGGATTTATCATTACAAAAGATATTTTTTTAATGATGCTTTTTGCCTTGGTTATGATTTTAGCTTCCTACAGCATGATTAAGCCGAGCAACAAAAATGAAAAAAACTTCAGTGATGTTAAGTACAATTTCCCCATGATATTTCTCGAAGGTACTTTTGTAGGTGTCTTAACAGGGTTAGTAGGGGCAGGTGGCGGATTTTTAATCATTCCTGCATTGGTCTTGCTAGCTAGGATACCTATAAAATTGGCTGTAGGTACATCTCTTCTTATCATAGCTGCCAAGTCACTTTTGGGTTTCTTCGGTGATTTAAAGACGAATCCTAATATGGATTTTCATTTGATAGGCTATTTTACTTTAGCAGCAATTATGGGAATGTTTATCGGCATTTTCTTAACCAAAAAAATAGATGGAGCTAAGCTAAAAGTCGGATTTGGTTGGTTTGTTCTTATTATGGGAATTTATATCCTTATAAAAGAATTATTTTTGAAATAGAACTTTGAGAAATTTCATTTTCCTCATTCTAATCTTCGGATGCCAACCGATTTTTTCCCAAGACTACACGCAATTCTGGCTTAGAACATCGCTGCAATATAAATTGAACCCTAAGTTCACTTCACTAATCGAACTACACCATCGAATGGAGAGTTTGTATAATACAGAAAGTCCATTTCGATATCCTCTGACGGATGCTTTTAGATTATGGCTAGTATACAAATTGTCCAATCATGAGACTATCAATTTTAGCCCATACGCTTTTTTTAGCAATCATCCGCAGATTAGAAATGATGAAGATGTATTTAATTCTAATGTCAATGAGCACCGCATTCATCTACAATATGAAAATAGAATTCATGCCGATAATTCATGGTCGCTCCTAACTAGGATAGGCGGGGAGTATCGTATCTTTGAAAGAAAACAGGACTTATTCAGATTGCGTTTTCGTGAAGGAATTGACTATGCCATTTCAAAAAAATTACATATTCAACTCTATGACGAGTTATTCTTGAATACGATTCATGTAGACGGAAGACATATATTCGATCAGAATAGAATTGGGTTAGTATCCCATATCATTCTTTCTGATAAATTCAAACTCGAGCTAGGCGTTACACATATTCAATCTACAGCTAGATATAGCACTACAGTAGTTCACAACGTCATATTTCAAACGAATTGGATGTATAGCTTGTAGTTGTAAGAGTAATAGTTCTATCTACGAACAACTTTAAATGCTAAATCCCTACCGTGTCCTTGAATAATAGCTAAATTTATCCAAGACAAGGCGAATTTTTCTAAAAGTTCAACTTTGTCGGACTTGCCAAAATCTATGCAAGAACCAAAACCACAATCTAATGCTAATTGCTTTGCAACAGACTTTGCTTTTTCGCTATCGCCAGCCATAAACATATCAATGGCTTCGTGATTGTACATTGGATTAAGCATATTTTCAAAACCGGTGGTGTTAAAACATTTTACAATTTCTGCATTGGCTTTATCTGCCAGACAATGATAGACTGTTTTGTATGGTTCGGGGTTTTTCATTACAGAATTAGTTGCATCAATTAATATTTTGTTTGACACATCACCAATATTTTCCACGATTTCAAAAATGGCAGTGGGTGGAGTTGCTATCAAAATCACTGCACTCTGCTTAACTGCATTTTCAATTGTGGCAAATCTATCTTCCCCAATTTGAGTTGCTAATTGTATACTTTTTTCACTTAAAGGAAATTTTGCACCAATTAAAACTGTATGTCCAGCTTTAATCCATTGTTGTGCTAATGCACCACCTACATTTCCAGAACCTATAATTGCTATATTCATACTTTTAAATTTTAAAATAAATAACCATTTGTTGCTTCCAATTTTTCAGGCATTGGTTCACCTAACATTTCTTTCAAATCTCTTTCTATGGTATTGCACAGTGCTGTCATGGGTATATCTGCATTACTATTTTCAAAAGGATTTTCGTTGATTTCGCCTACTTTGTTCATCACTGCAAACACAAAACAGATAACAAAACTCACAGGAACAACCATAAAATCAATATTCATTTTTGTAAAATCACCAATCAAGCATAATGGCAAAACAAAGATAAAAACATACAGAAACAATTTAGTAAAATACTGATAATTCATAGGCAAAGGGGTGTTTTTTATGCGTTCACAAGCACCTTGCCAGTTGCTAAATGTTGCCAAATTAGGTTCCATACTAATATTATCAAAAGCACCCAACATTTCCTTTTGCATTGCTTCTTTTATTCTCAAACCTTGTGTGTGCAATAAAATATTTGGACGGTTTTGTTTTTGTTTTATTTCTTCAAACTCTTTTTCACAAAGCAAATGTTGAAATTCTGCCAAATTATTTTGCTTTCTTAAATGCAAACGCAAACTGTGAGCAAATGCAATTTGCCTATCAATCATTTCTTTTTTATAACCATCGGCATCTTCTTTTGACACTTTACCAATGACCATTGCATTATTTACATTAGCAATTATCTGCCTTGCAAAAATTCTACTATTGTTGATAATGCCACCCCAAATGGTTTGGGCTTCCCACCATCGGGCATAACTACTTTGGTTTCTAAATGCAATAAAAATAGCCAATGCAGAACCCAAAATTCCTGCAATTGAGAAAGGCAAAGCAAGGTCAATAATTTTATTTCTATGCAATACAAAAATGACTATTGTCACAAAAAGAGTGGTTAATGTTTCAAAACGAATGTTCCAAATCACTTTTCTCAAATCAAAATTTCGTTTTACTATCATTTTCTAAAATTCATATCTTAAAAATCCACCAAAGTTTTCTGTTGTTATAAAATCTTCTCTGCCTAATTGCGACAAATCTAACCCAGCACCAAATTGAAATTCTTTGACCTTCAAACCCAAACGGAAACGCTGTGTAAATGAAAAAGTATTTTGCGCAACAGTTGGAAAAGCATTGACTAATTCAACTTGTGAAAACAAGTTTAGTTTTTCGGTTAGCTTTGGTGTATATCTTGCCAAAAAGAAAAAATCAATATTCGGTTCTTTCAATGTTTCAGTCACCAACCAACTAAAAATAGTGTACTCTTTTTTGATTTTTGCAAACTGAATACCTGCTTTTGGATAAACACCTTTATTCAAAATACTTGCAACAATAACAGGAGCAAAGCCTTTTAAATTTTCGTGGTTGTAACTAATGGCTTCGGTAAATCCGAACTGTGGCAAATTGGTGGTTTTCGTCATTGCATAATCTATACTTGCACGGTTGCGGTTAAAAAATAAAAACTTTGAATTATTTCTTTCTTTGTTTTTGAGAAACTTAAAAAACATAATATCCGCCGTTGCCTTTTTATGACCTACAAAAACTTCCACAGGTATTTGAGCAAAGACAATGCCTCTGAAAAGAAGCATCGCCATTATTACAAAGAAAATTTTGAAATTGAATTTCATTATTTATTCAAAGCTTTTACCACTAATTCTGCTGCTGCTGCACCACTATTTTGTTGTTGTCCGGTAATTAAGTTTCCATCGGCAATAGCATAAGAACTAAAAGGGGCAGCCACTTTAAAAGTAGTTCCTGCTATTTTCTTGGCTTCATCTTCTATTCTGTATGGTTGAATTTTCATACCCACAGCTTGGTCTGCAAACTCTTCTTCAGCATCTGCAAAGCCTGTCCAGGTTTTGCCTTTTACCAACAGTTCACCATTTGATTTTTTTGCTTCAAGCAATAAAGTAGTAGAATGACACACAGCCGAACTTGGTTTGCCAGCTTCGTAGAAAGCAACAAAAAGTTTTTCCAAATCTTTATTACCTCTGAAAGTGTACATTGGACCTTGACCACCAACCAAAAAAATTGCATCGTAGTTTTTGGCATCAACTTCAGTTAATTTTTTAGTATTTGCCAACATGTCGTTAAATGATTTTTGTTGCATATAACCCAAAGAAATTACATCACCAGCCGAATAACCACTTGCATCGGTTGGGTTAGAGTAGCCGTCCATTTCTAATTTTCCACCTTCGGTTGAAACCAATTCTACTTCATAACCTGCTTCCTGAAATACTCGAAGTGGGTGAGTGAGTTCGGCAGCCCAAAAACCAATTTGCCAACCTGTTTGTTTACTTACACTTGGTGAACTTGCCACCATTAAAATTTTGCCTTTGGCAGGTGCACCGTGAAAATGCACATAACTTGTTACTTCTGTTACCATTTTTTTTGAATTTAATTTATTAGATAATTTTTTTGTTTGTGCTAACAATCCTAAACTTGTTAGAACAATCAAGAATAAAGTGAAAACTGACTTGACCATATTTTAAAATTTGACAATTTTTAGGTTGCAAATATCATTACTATATCTACCTTTGCAATGTATACAACCCAAAAGTGCGATACATACTTTTTGGTAAGTGTCAATAAAATCAATAGAAACAGACAATGCCTGATTTTAAATACAACGGTAAAATTTATTACAACCCTGTTCAATTAGTAATGGAACAAATAGGTGGTACTTGGAAAGCACCCATTTTATGGCGACTAAAAGATAAAACAATGCGTTATGGAGAATTGCGAAAAGATATACCTCATATTTCAGACAAAATGCTGACTACACAATTAAGAGAATTAGAAGAAGACGGATACATTACACGTAAAGTTTACGCAGTTGTACCACCCAAGACAGAGTACAGCTTGACAGAACAAGGTATGGATATAATTAAATTGATAACATCCATTAGAAACTACGGACTAAAAATGATAGAAAAACAAGAGCAGAGGAAATAAATATTCTGTCACTATTCTATAATGAAAGGATAATTTTCCAATATCCTATCCGCTGAAAAATAAATTCTATATTGTCCTTTCGATAGTTTGAATGCAAGTTTTGAACTTCTACCTACTTTAGTATTTATTGAGGTTTTTATCACTTCGTTATTATTGACGTCTTCAATTTTTACTTCCACTAACATTGGGTTAAAGGCATAATTGAGAAAATATAATGCACTATCAGTGCATATTGGATCTGTATAAAAATTATGAAAACATAGATTTCGACGAATCGAATCTGTTATTTCTATCTGATAAATACAGCCATCAGTAGAGTCATTTCTCTCGTCAGACAGTACAAGTGTTTTTTCATTTCTAAAAGCAATGGCTTCTTTTTGCGAATAAGGCACAATAAACTTGCTTACCCCACCCTTAGAAAAATAATTAGGAGTAAAATCTGTAATTAGATATATAATATTGCCTGCAAGAATTGCGATTTGCTTTTGATTAGGACTAATAGCAACGGCTGTGACCCACATTCCTGTTTGAAAGCTATCAATAATTTTTGCTTCATATTTTCCACTAGTCTTTGGTAAGCGATATATTTTTGAGAAACTTGACCTGCCCCGATTTTTAGAGAATAAGTACAAGGAGGTATCTAGTGCAAAAAATGCTTCGCAATCAAAGTTCATATTCTCTCTTGACGGAGGAAAGGAATCTTGGTCTTCATAAGAAAACTCAATTATTTCTGCCTTTACCGAATCCAATAGATAAGCATCTTTTTTAGCTATTTTATAAATTCTTAAATCCTTTCTTTTGTTGCTATTATTCCCCATATCATTTATATAGAAGTAATTTTCATCTTGCGTTATTTCTTCTACATCTCTATCCAAAGAGTTAGTGATTCTCAATTTTTTGATTACTTCGAGACTATTATTTAACTGATAAATATATCCGCTATCATCGCCATCATTATGTGTCCAGAATGTATTGTTATCGCCACAAATTAGGCCTGAACTTTCTTTAAGTCTTTCTGGCAATTTGCCAAGGTTTAATGGCATGACTTGACAATAAGAATTAGAAATGAATAGGGCTAAATAGAGCAGTATTAAATGTCTCATATACGTATATTTATTTAGATCAACTCATTCCCTTCCATCTCTGCTGGTTTATCAATATTCATCACCTTTAGAATTGTAGGTGCGACATCGCCTAATTTCCCTGCTTTAATTTCTCGAGGAGAATTAGAGACATAAATTATTGGCACGAGGTTCATACTATGCGCAGTATTTGGGCTTCCGTCTGGATTGAGCATATAGTCTGAGTTTCCATGGTCTGCGATAATGAGAATATGGTAATTTTTTTCTAGTGCAAGTGGTACAATTTCTTGTAAACAGGCATCAACTGCTTGCGTCGCTTTGACTGCTGCTTCGAATACCCCCGTATGACCTACCATATCGGTATTGGCGAAATTGACAACGATAAAATCCGGTTGTGTAGTTTGCAATTCTACTAGGAGTTTGTTTTTAATTTCAAAGGCAGACATCTCTGGTTGCAAATCATAGGTCGCCACCTTAGGTGATGGAATCAAAATTCTATTTTCACCAGCAAATGGTTGTTCTTGCCCACCAGAGAAAAAGAAAGTCACATGCGGATATTTTTCTGTTTCCGCCATGCGGAGCTGTGTTAAGTTATTTTTAGCAATAACCTCCCCAAGTGTATTTTGGAGATTATCATTTCTGAAAATGACATTGACATTTTCAAAATCTTTGCTATACTCGGTCATAGTTGTATAGTGAAGTTGGAAAGGGGTCATTTCAAAATCTTCAAATGCTTTTTGGGTCAAGACTTGAGTTATCTCACGACATCTATCTGTTCTAAAGTTAATGCAAACAACCGCATCTCCTTCTTGTATAGCCTGAAAATACTGTGTTTTAAAAGGCTTGATAAATTCATCTGTTTCGCCTGCAAGATATCTTTGTTCTATGGTCTCAGCTGCATTATTTGTTTCCTCACCTAGTCCATGCACTAATAAATCATAGGCTAGTTTCACGCGTTCCCAGCGCTTATCTCTGTCCATTGCATAATAGCGTCCACAGACAGATGCTAATTTGGTTTTCTTTAGAACTAAAAAATCTTCTAAATTTTCTATTAATTCTTTACCACTCTTAGGGTCACAATCGCGTCCATCGGTAAATGCATGGACTAAAATATTGTCTAATCCAAAGGCTTCTGCATATTCAATCGCAGCCTTGAAGTGCGATGTATGACTATGCACACCGCCATCAGAGTAGAGTCCGATAAGGTGCAATTTTTTATTATTATCAAGACAATATCGAAATGTATTTTTCAGTACGGAATGATTTTTTAATTCACCAGAAGCGATTGCCACATTGATTCGCTGTAGTTCTTGATAGACGATTCTACCTGCACCGATATTGAGGTGCCCTACTTCGCTATTGCCCATTTGACCATGTGGTAGTCCGACTTCTTCTCCATAAGTCACTAATGAGGCATTCGGATATTTATTTTTCAATTCATGAAAATAAAGAGGTCCAGCGTTATCTATAGCGCTGCCTTTGATTTCATCTTCCTTGGCGGTACCCCAACCGTCGAGAATAAGGAGTAAACATTTTTCATTTTTTGTCATAACGCCACGAATTCACGAATTATTATTATTATTATTTAGCCACCAAGACATAAAGTATTTTCACATTTTCAATCCAGATAGTTATCGGGACTCATTATCACCTTATCACAACAACACATTGTCACATTTTCAAATTAATCCATTTTCAAATTGTCATTTCGTTACATTCACTATCCCTCTTATCTTCTTTACCACATAGCGTTTGAGATTCTCATCAGCAAAAAGAGTATCGCCGTAAATGATTTCATTTCCATTGCGAATTTCTACTTGACCATAGGATTGCATCTTACGTTCATTTTCCATCCATATTAATTCTTGGGATTTCAAAATTCTGCCATCTGCCGAGACCACTAGTACACTATCTCGCGCTTTCATTTGATTCGTCTTATGGTCATGTTCGCCATATTTTGAGGTCATGGTACTACTAATATTTCCGAGACTATCATATAGCTTCAATTCTATACCATCTGGAAAATATGTTTTATAAGCCGTGTCTTCCTGCTTCACCATTGTAGGAGCATTAAGAATAGCTGTACGAACACTCTTCTCAGAATAGTTAACAACGATATTTTTGCCGACGTCTGTCCTTGCATTAAGATTGTCTTTCTCTATCTGGGTATTCTGTAAATCATTTTTACATGCAAGGCAGAGATAAAAAATAGAAGTGAATTTAAAAAAGCGCATATTATTAATCAAAACCTATTGAAGGTTGTATTAATCAAATTTCTGTCGCATGAACCATTTGTCTGCAAAAGTGAGAATCAAATGTATATTTAAATAATTCTCTGAAAGTTGATTGGCATCTCCTCCAAATCCGCGAATGCCATATTCTGCACCTAGACTGATAAAGCCTATATTTCTTCCAAATACAGGTAGGGTAACACCTCCCATAAATCTAATGTCATTGAGGGTGCCAGCAAAATTTTGCTCACTTTTTCCCACCACAGCTCCTACTCTGTAGGTCAATCTATTAAAATATTTTCGAGCATCCACGTCTCTATTCATAAATGGTTTGTGTTCTGCACCTAAGTGAAAATGCCAAGCGTTCTGTAGATTTTGACCATCGATGATAGATCTGAAGTTAGAAAAATTTTCAAGGTTGAACTCAGCTCCAAAGAGTGTTGTCTTGTTCTGTATCATACTGACCCCAAGTCCTATTTTACTATACTGTGGCAAATCTATGTTAGAACTGGAATCCTTTAAAGTGACAAATTCTGAGACTCCTGAGCGGTCAAAAATATTTTGTTTTTTAAGTTCATTGGTGCCAGATTTAGAAAAAGAAGAGCTATAATAACCTCCAAGGATAAATTGTCTGTTTTTAGATGCTTCTAATTCATATTGAGCCCCTAGCGTATACTGAATACCAAATTCTGAAATGGTGTTTTTGCTGGCAATTCTTGGCAAGAGTGCGGAATCAGGAAAAACGAAATCGTTTCTATGCTCGACCTGTCCAAAGCTTATTCCTAAATTAGCTCCAACCTTGAAGTTTTTAATTCTGAATCCTGCACCTGCGAATACCTGATAAGTATTACCACTGCCTATTCTTTGATTTGAAAATTGTCCAAAAACGGGATCTTGTCCAATGTTTTGAAGTCCATAATTCGTATTTGCACTTCTCATAAAGCCAAGACATAGCCCACTTTTACCAGTTGTTAAAGGAAATGACATAGCAAAATGGTTGATGCCAAGGCCGCCAGAGCGAAGGGTACTATCGCCAATGTGATAACCCCCTGAAATACTATAAGCCCCTACCTCAATATTAGTCAAACTAGCATCAGCATAACTGGCAGGATTTTGAAAATTGGTAACTAAATTTCCTACATAGGCTGCGGAGAGCTGACCAGAAAATCTGTTCTGTGAAAACACACTTGAGTTCAATCGACCTAAATCTGATGCGGAAGTCAAACTTCGAAGTTGTGCATGAAGTCCTTGAGACGCTATAATTAGGCTCGTGAGAGCTATATAAATTTTATTCATTGGTTAAAAGTATTTCATTCAAACCTTTTAAGGTAAAATGATAATCTGCAAATATCTTATAATTTAGTTTATTTTCAAAGAATTGAGTGCTTCCGCCTGTCATAATAATATTTAAATTAGGGTAAAGCGATAAATAGGCCTCAATTCTTTTTTCAATCTCGAATTGAGTCCCGAGTATAACTCCACTGAACAAGCTCGCCTGTGTATCCATGCCAATGAGCTCTGGAGCTCGGTTTTTATCTAATTCAATGAGCGGCAATTTATCCGTGTATTCGTGCATACTGTGGGCACGGAGCGCTATGCCAGGGGAAATGGACCCTCCTATTAACTGAGATGCATTGTTTATCAGGGTAAATGTGATACAGGTGCCAGTATCTATCACCAAATTATCCATATTCTGAAAAAGCAGGTTAGCATACCAAGCATTGATGAGTCTATCTGTTCCTAAGCTCTGTGGAGTTCGATATTCATATTGAATGTTTTTAAGCATTTCTCTCGTGAATACTAATTTTTTTTCTGCCTGAATCTCCTTCCACCATAATATATCAGTATTACCAGAGCCTGAGAGTATAGCATTTTGAATTTTAAAATCTTTTAATTCTTCCCATATATGATCTACTTCTCGTCCCACCCATAGATGCTTCAGTTCGCGTCCTTCGAAGAGTGCGAGCTTAATATTAGTATTTCCTATCTCTACTATCAAATTCATAGACTAGGTTTTCTGAATAAATAATACATAGCCACCAAAAGGTGAAGAATCCCCATAGTAAGTTGAACAAAGCTAGATGTAATGGCTACTCCCATTGCTTCGTATCTAGGGATAGCGTAAATATTCGATAATAGGCTTAGCAAGACTCCAATAGCTACAATTACAATCAATTCTTTATATCTCTCAGTAGCTGTGAGATAAGAACCGAAGACGTACATCCAGCCAACACCCAAGGTGCACCATACTTGCTGTTTGAATACAGCTAATTCATAGCCTGTATGTTGTGGATACAATTTTGCATAGATCAAATCTCCAAAACCCAAACTTGTAAAAATCAGTCCCAATGATAGAAGAGTAGCTATCCCACAAGAAATTAAAACAACTTTTCTGACATAAACGAGATTCCCTTCTGTATAGTTATAAGCCACAGTAGGGAGCAAAAATACACTTAGTAAAGCTAGCACATTGAAGGCACTATCAATAATGCGAAGGGATAGAGCCAAAACATCGCATTGTTCAGCTCCATTGGGAAGCATTTTCCCTAGTAATACCACATCTATACGAGAATAAATAGTCATAAATAAAACTATGATAATCAGAGGCCAACCCTTATGGATAATTTCTATAAGTTGTTTAGGTGAATAACTATCTATGGTGAATGAAATTTTTTTTCTGAGCACAAAACCTACTACAAGAAAACAAAAAATATAGGCAGCAATATGGAAAAAGATAAAGTGGTAAATAGAGATTTGAAATCCATTGTGTATCATCGCTAAAATGCCACCACCAAAAAGTATGAGTATAATCCGATCGAAGCTGCTGAGAAAGCTATCTAGCTTTAACATTTGCAAACCCTGCACAAAGGTTCTCAAAAACTGGTAAAGAGAGAAACTGAGCATTTCTATAGCTATTAAAAAGAAAATCCACTTATGATTTGAATCGCTGATTTGTGTCAACGAATAAATAAGGACAATACCAAGGAATAAAGCAGATAAAATACCTTTACTTATCCATAATTCTGCGGTGTAATTTTTATAATTTTCTTTCCATTCAGAGATAGACTTTACTGTAAAATTATGTAAACCAAGGTCTAAGACCAATGCGAAAATATAGATCAAATAGAGAAATTCAAAATATTGTCCATAAGCTTGTTTGCCTAGTGTGAGCTGAAACTTTCGGTCTATAAGGAATACCCATATAGGTTTTACAGCGAAATTGATAACAAAGAGTAAGGATAAGTTCTTGAAATATTGCGTTAACTTCACAGGGTAAAAATAGGGAATTAGTTGTAAGTATCTAGTTTCAAGTTGAACCCGAATCTTGTAGTTCAAAGTTTTGAAATGCAAACCGACGAAGAAAACTAAACATTTCAGTAATTCTCATTTCCTTATTTTTGCCCAAAATACGTTTCAAAGATTATGTCCCAAATTGATTCTTTTAATTTTAAAAACTTTAGAGCGCTTATACGAGTCGACTTTAATGTGCCACTCAATGATAAATTTGAAATCACGGATGATACCCGTATTCAAGCGGCCTTACCTACTATCAATAAAGTGCTGAAAGATGGTGGTGCAGCTATCATTATGACTCATTTTGGTCGCCCAAAATCCAATCTACAATCTGTAAAACTGGGGGCAGAAGAGAAATATTCCACCAGACACTTGGTTTCGCATTTGTCTAAATTGCTTGGAAGAGAAGTTTTCTTTGCCGACGATTGTGGTAGTGAAGAAGCCTATAAATTAGCCAAAAACCTAGACGCAGGTCAAGCATTACTTCTGGAAAATACTAGGTTCTACGGAGAAGAAACAAAAGGGGATGACGATTTCGCTCAAATGTTAGCCACCTTAGGAGACGTCTATATCAACGATGCATTTGGTTCTGCTCATCGTGCGCATGCGAGTACGACACAAGTGGCTCATCACTTCAAAGAGGACAAGCGAATGTTTGGCTATTTGATGGAGGCAGAAGTGAGTAATGCTGAAAAAGTGCTTCTGCATGCCGAAAAACCATTTACAGCTATCGTAGGCGGCGCCAAGGTGAGTGATAAAATTTTGATACTCGAAAATTTATTGAATATAGCCAATGATGTCATTATCGGTGGTGGTATGGCTTATACTTTTTTCAAAGCCCAAGGCGGACAGATAGGCAAATCATTGGTAGAGGAAGATAAGTTGGATTTAGCCACCTCTTTATTAGCTAAAGCAAAAGAGAAAGGAGTTCAAATACATTTGCCTATAGACAGTATCATCGCCGATAATTTCTCAAATGATGCCAATATCAAGGCGGCGAATTCAGACCATATTGAAGATGGCTGGATGGGATTGGATATTGGACCAAATGCCATAGAATCGTTTTCTAAAGTAATATTAAATTCTAAAACTATACTATGGAATGGACCTATGGGCGTGTTTGAAATGTCTAATTTTAGTAAGGGTACGGAGACGATAGCTAAGAAAGTAGCAGAAGCTACGAGCCATGGTGCTTTCTCTCTCATAGGTGGTGGTGATAGTGTAGCAGCTATTAATCAATTTCATTTAAACGATCAAGTGAGTTTTATATCCACTGGAGGAGGTGCTATGCTAGAATATTTCGAAGGGAAAAAACTACCTGGGATTGAAGCGATAAAGAGAGAGGCATAGAATTGAGAATATTAGATGTTAGAAAAGAGTCTATTATAATGTTAAGTTTAAGAATTTAATAGGTGGGTTTAAAGTATTTTGTGAATCAGTAAGACTATCGGTAGCATGAAGATTCCTAAACTTCACTTTCACAGGAATGAAGAAGTTGTTGTGAGTCTGCGTCATTCCTGCAATCTAAACAAAACTCTGTGTTAAAGGACAGTCCTTGAGCAAAATATTAGAATTATTGCTAACTAGTAAAAATTAAGCATTTAAAATTAACAATTCATTATGATATCCCATACCGCTCTTCGGCAGTCTTTTCTTATAGCTCTCATTGTAGGCTTATCGCTATTATTATTTACCAATTTATATTTTATCATTGATGCTTTGCTAGGCTCTGTGGTATTGTCAATTTTGAGTGTCAAGCCTATTCATTTTATGGTTAAGCGTCGGATCAAACGTGAACATGCAGAATGGATTTATTTTATCGGTGCACTGCTGGCTGTTTTGATTCCATTGACTATATTTTTTTTGGTGCTCAAAGGACAATGGTCTTCGATAATTCTTTTTTTCAAAAACTATGGTCAGTCGGTCATGATTATAAGTCAAAAAGTTAATGAGAAATTGGGGAGTAATCTGATCACCGATGATATGCTCAAGTCCGCAGCGTTAAAGATTTCTAGTTTTGCGCCTAAGGTTCTCAATTCTACATTGGATTTATTGACTACGATAGGAATTATGTATTTTCTCCTCTATTTTTTTATAAAAGATGGTACGTCTATTCGCAAAGGGTTGTTATCCATTTTGCCATTAAAAGATAGCAATAGAGAGAGTATTTATTCCCTCACTTATCAATCCGTTTTATCTAATTCATTGATGATGCCATTGGTAGCTTTATTTCAGGGGCTTATAGCTTGGATAGGCTATGGCATCATGGGGGTTAGTCATTCTTTTATTTGGTTCTTAGCTACCTTCTTGGCATCTATGATTCCGTTTTTCGGAGCAGCCCTTATCTATGTTCCACTTGGAGTTTTATTGATATTTAAAGGTCAGCAAAGTGCCGGTATTTTTATCCTTGTTTGGGGTTTTGCGGCAGTGAGCAGTGCCGATAATTTTCTTAGGATTTTCTTTATGAAAAAATTTGATAATACGCATCCTCTGATTACCTTTCTTGGTGTCATGGCAGGTCTTAATATCTTCGGATTTTTGGGAATCATCTTCGGTCCGCTGCTGATATCACTTTTGCTTATCTTGATAAGGATTTATCGAGAGGAGTATCGGTGAGATTTTCTTTGATTTTAAATATCCTATCGCTATCTTTGTGATATAATCATAGAAAGACTCTTTCTCTAAAACAAAAATTGTATGGCAAGAACTGCAACTAGCGAGGTTATAGACGAGGAAGTAGACTGGGATAAAAAAACCACTATTTTAAGTAAAACAGACCATAGAGGTATCATTGAATACTGCAACGAAGGTTTCTGTGAGGTAAGTGGATACACTGATGAGGAGCTAATGGGCTCTAATCACAATATTGTAAGACATCCCGATATGCCTAAAGTTTTATTCAAAGTTTTATGGGATTGTTTGAAAAATAGTCAACCTATTAGTGCAATAGTGAAAAACAAATCAAAATCAGGTCAATACTATTGGGTACAGGCACAGTTTAAAACTCTGATTTCAGACGGAGAGCGATATTATTTTTCTGTGCGAACTGGTGTAACTACTGGACAGGTGGCAAAAGTAGAAGGTCTATATAAGAAGCTTTTGGAAATAGAGATAGCCGAAGGAACTGCCCAAAGTGAAGCATTTCTATTAAATTTTTTAAAGCAAAACAACACCACTTATCATGAGTTAATTCAAAGTATTCTTGCATAAAATAATTATATCCTAATGAGCAATAGAGTTGATTTCGGACATTTGAAGGCCTATCATATGGCTTGGAAAAATAAGATGCGTAATTTCCTCAATGGAACAGAAAAGGTAGAGCGCGATGAACTAGTCTCACACCAAAATAGCCGACTAGGGATTTGGTATTATAATGAAGGGAAGGATGAATTTGGACATCTAGAACCGATGAAAACGTTTGAAATCAAACAAATCAAACTGCATAAGTTGGCCAAAGATATCTATGAGTTGAAAGAAATAGGTGAAATAGCTCTTGCGGAAGATATTTATTTGGATCTAGAAGCTACATCCCAGTCTATAGTAGCATTGCTCAAAGAGGCTGAGAATATACTGAATCAAGGTATAGCAGCGGAAGAAGAGCGCATGGAAAATTCCAACCTTGTCGTTCCATGGGATAAAACGAAGAAATTAGTTTCGGAAACCGATGCTACTGGAACGATTACCTATGTCAATGAAACGCTAACATTAGTAAGTGGTTATACCGAGGCGGAGCTTATCAATAAGAGTCATAATATTCTTCGTCATCCTGACATGCCAAAAGTCATTTTTAAAATTTTATGGCAATCAATAAAGGATTTAAAACCAGTTCCTATTATTGTTAAGAATCGGGCTAAGTCTGGAAGATTTTACTGGTTGTTGAGTAATTATACCCTGACCTTAGGTGAAAATTCGGATATTAAAGTAATAACTGGAGTGCAAACTGGAGTCAGTAAAAATGTCGTAGAGAATCATATAGAGCCACTATACGCCAAACTACTCAACATCGAAAAAGCCACCGACATGGATGCTAGTGAACGATATCTGCGAGGGTTTCTCACTGAACGCAATCGTAGCTATGAGGAGTATATCGATAACTTATTGATGACAGGTCGAGACACTGTCAAGTCGGATAAGAAAGGATTTTGGAGTTCACTCTTTGGTAAGAGCTAATTGAAAAACAAGGATAGTTTTTTTTCTTTTAGGAATAGGGGACAGATTTTTTGGTACAATCTTGCTAATGTTTTTAGTTATCTCCTAATTTTATTTTCTATTGTATTTGTTTTTCCTATTGATATACAATTTTTCGGGGAAATACGCTATATAGAATCCATAGGTCATTTTTTATTCCCGATACTATCATTTGGTTTGGCACAAGCTTTCGTGAACTTTACACCGCTTCTTGAGTCTTATCATATCAAGACCTTTTTCGGCAATTCAATTATAATGGTAATGCTTACGGGATTGTTTTCATTCTTGGTCCTTGTTGCCATCAATTATGAATTTCCACTTCCCGATTTCTTTCTGCTTTGTATGGGTATTCTCATCGGAATTGGATTGGCTTATATCGAAATTTTCAAATCTAAAGCCTTATTTCTCAAAAAAGTCACTCTCCCTGTATATCTCGAAAAGCTAGTTCCTAAGCTGGTTTTGATTATACTATTTTATATATTATTTTCATCTAAAGTTGATAATTATTTCTATTTGTTACTTTCTTATGCTTTTGTATTTATAGTCATAAGTGTAGTTATGTTACTGTATATTCTTAAGTTTACGCGACCACGATTTTCAGTCAGCGAGCTGTATTTTTTTGAGAATTTTTCAAAATCACAATTGATAAAATATAGTAGCTATTCTCTAGTGGCTAGTATAGGATCCTATCTTGCATTTAGAATAGACGGATTTTTAATTCCTCAGTTTTTAACAATGCAGCACAACGGGGTATTTAGCATGGCAGCATTGCTTGCAAGTGCTGTGGCTATACCTTCTACTGGTATTACTGCGCTGAATCTCAATTCCATTTCAGCGTTGATATATCATAGTGATACTGCCAAGTTGGGTGATTTGTATATTAAATCTGCAAAGGATGCTTTTTTCTATTGTTCTTTTGTTTTTATTTTGGTTTGGATATCATTGCCTTTGGTTACGAGTTTCCATAGTGTGTTGTATAGTCAAATGGAGCAGTTTGAAACGATTGTGGCCATACTAGGAATTGGAATTCTAGTAAATATTTCTACAGGTTTTAATACAGAAATCATTACCTACTCCAAATATATTCGATACAATATTTTTTTTATTCTTTTATTAAGTGCAGTAAATATCGCTGCAACGATATGGTTCTTAAAATTTACGCAGTGGGCTTTAATAGGAGTAGCCATTTCCATGTCACTATCTTTGATATTATATAATTTATCAAAACTGATTTTTATCAAACTAAAGTTCAATATATGGCCATTCGACATGCGTTATTTTATTATGATATTGTGCTTTATTTGTATTTCTACTATTTTATTTTTCATTCCCTATATATATAGCAATGTTTTCATTTTCTTTATAAAACTTGCTCTTGCGCTTATATTCTATTATCTCATAAAATTATATCTTATAGATGGAAGAAAAGTAAGAAAGGAAATAGAATATTATTAATGTCTTTATTTCATGGATAACAAATCACTTCGTATCCATCCGATGGTTTTTTTATTCTGTTGTTTACCATTACTTCCTTTAAATACTACTTCAGTAGCGTCATTGCAGAGATAGACTCTAGACCAATTATTCCAGGTTTCTATGAGTCCTACTTCATATCCTATCTTTAGTTTTTTTAGACTTTCCGAATTGGCACTATCACTTTTCCTTAGATTTACCCCATCGGTATTCGTTTTAAATATTTTACCAATATTATTCGGTGAGCCAAATAGAGCGGTACGATATTCGTCCCATGGAAATGCAGGTCCTGGGTCTTGCTTTCTGCCTGCTGATATATCGTCATGTCCTAGTATCTTTTGCAAATTATAAGTCTCTAACAAGGATTTGGTTACTGCTATTAATGCATCTATTTGGGCTTTAGGGTATTTCTGCCATTGTGTTTGTGTTATAAATTTATGTTTATGCTTCATGGTGACAATATCGCTAGAACCATTCGCTTTTGCCACATCGAAGCCAAAATTGATAATCTCAATACCTATTGCTCTATTATTAAATGCTACTAGACCATCCCAGGTGCTATAACCCGCATGAAAGGATTGCTTGTTAAAAGGTACCATTTGATAGATATCACCATTGCGATCTATAACGAGGTGTGCCGAGGTACTGTTTATGGTTTCAAAAGTATTGAGTGTAGAAGAAAGACCTGCAGCCGTGTAGTGTATAATCAGATCCTTTGGTTTGCCATCTGCAGTTTGATAGTCCTTAAAGTTTGGACTTTTTCTATTGTGAAAAATTTTTTCGCTACCTTCAGCGACGAGTTTGTGATTGGAAATTTTCATGCTGTTTAGATTTAAATGTGAAAAGTTTATTTGCAGCGTAATGCTTTATACGCTTCCCAGTCAAACTTGACGAGAAATTGAATGGCATCACGGACTCCATTAAGAAAAAGAACTTTTTTTGCTCGGTCACTCATGTCAAAATTGAGCCAATTTATTTCTTTGTTATTCTGATTAGGATCTCTGGTGTCGACATAGCCTATCAGCATAGATACTTCAGAATTGTCTTTTTGAAATTCTGTGTCATAGAATGATCTTAGGGTACTCAGTAAGCTTCCTATATAGTGAAACAGAAGTGGCTTACTCTTTTTCTTTTCTTCTGTGTCCAAATCCTCGCGACCCAGCTTAACCCCAAATGTGGGGAATCTTGGACAGGTTAAGGATTTGTTATTGAGTTCTCTTATTGGGAAATTGGAGAGCAGGCCCCCATCTACAAACTGCTCAGGGGTTTCAGGATCTTTAGGTTTTAATGGTGAATAGATGTCAAAAAAGAAAGGTATGGACATCGATGCCCTCACATATTCTGCTGGGTGAGTAGTTTCCTGATTCGCAAAATAATTATGAGCATCTTCTGGTAGTTTTACTAATTTTTTATTGGATAAGGATGCTGTGATAAGGACTATTCTTCGTGATTGAATTAGAGATGGTTGTCCTAGATGAAATCCATCAATGTTTTCAAGTATTATTTTTTCAGAATTTAAATTTAAATACGTTTTCAACCAATTAAAAAATGTATCCCCTCTATTTAGGCCTATTTTGTCTCCTAAAATCCATCGTAGCGTTTTATAAAAAAGAAAAACCGTTACCATGGCCCCTAAGGTTCCCATTATCCAGGTTATAACTCGGGGATAGGAAATATCCAGCCAAGTATTAATCTGTGTCGTGAGATAAAAGAAAGTCAAATTGAAGCCAAGAAAAAGACCTATAAAAGACAATACGAATAAATAGAAACGCTTTGACACGCCATAATCATTGAGTGAGTTTCTGAGAATAAACTTAACTATTCTATTGCCATCTAGGAAGGCAGACATGTCAGTGTCGGCAAGAATTTTCAATGTTTCTAGCGATTTGTATCCATGCTCTTTATCATAGATAGTATCAGGAATAGAAGCTAGATACGTGGCATTAATAGCACCTGCAGAGGCACCAGCGTAGCTAGAAATGCGCAATCCTGCTTTTTCTAATATATAGGTATAGCCCACCAGACCTATGCCTAGCATGCCACCACCCTCTTGCACGAGATCTATAATTTGTCTATTGTTTTTATCTCGAAAATCAGAATAAATTTTATCCTTCAAGTGTGGGTTTTCTACTAAAGCATTCGACCATAACTGGTCTGCTTCATGAACCAAAGAATGTATATCAAAACTCATAAGATAACTTATTTGTTTGCAATTCTTTCAGCGCTACGAACGAAAGAATTGTGCAGTTTGTACTAATTAATGTTAGCACAAATATAGCATAAAAATCTTTTCAAAACTAATTCTCTACGAAGCGTTTATCTATTTCCATGACATGACCACATTTGCTGCAAGTACGCATTTCTTCACTACCGTAGAATTCTCTAAATCGCGGCAAGAAATCCTTTTCGATATTCTCCAAATAGAATCGGTACGACTTTAAAGGGTTGTTACATTTTTCGCAGTACCAGAACAGTCCATCACTCATATCTGCAGTCCGCTTTCTCTCGATAACAAGACCTACCGTATTAGCAGGGCGAATAGGACTGTGCGGTATGTTCGCTGGTAATAAAAACATTTCTCCTTCTTTGATTTTATATTCAACCACCTTACCTTGCATTTGAACATTGACCTGAACGTCACCTTCTATTTGGTAAAAAAGTTCTTCGGATTCATTAAAATGAAAATCTTTCCGAGCATTTGGACCGCCTACAATCATGACTATATAGTCGCCACTTTCAATATAGAGATTTTTATTCCCTACAGGGGGTTTTAGGAGGTCTCTATTATCATTAATCCATTGCTGAAGGTTGAAGGGAGCAGCTATTTTTTGCATATGTCCGAATTTATGAAAGGTAAATTTAGCTAATATCCTTTAAATTCTAGAAGTTTTTTGATATGGGCTTCATTTGTGATGGTAGTCACAATTATCAAAAAGTTAACTATGACTTAGATGATAATTATATTAAATTTGTAAAACTAAATTTTTTTGATATGACTTTTAAAAATATACTTTGTCCAGTAGATTTTTCTGACACCAGTTCTAAGATTGTAGAATTAGCTGTCAAGCTATCCGAACAGCATGGACATATAATCCTATTTCATCACAGTGTGCTAATTTCACCCGTGCAGGGTCCTGATTCAGCAGTAAGTTTCGAAGCGGATCAGGAGCTAAGAGATATTGCTAAAGATCAGCTTGAAAAAATGGCTGGGGAATTTAAAGAAAAATACCCTACAAGATCCTTTACGACTCACCATTCTTTTCTTAAGAGTATGACCGATGAAATTAATGATGTGATTAAGGAAAAAAAGATTGATATAGTTGTAATGGGCACGCATGGTCGAACTGGGCTTAAAAGACTGCTCATGGGTAGTATTGCAGAAGACGTGCTAAGACATGCAGATTGTCCTGTCTTTATGGTGAAGATTTAGTTTAAATATCAGATATACTTCACACTATTAGGTTTGGTTTTTAACTTAGAAGAAAGTCAACTTAGTGTTATTTTTCTTTTTAAGTAACTATTTTTCCTAAATTAATGGTCTTTAATATCATTTTCATGCTCTACATTTGATGAGGTCTTCCTGAAAATATCATAATAAAAACCTATCATAAAAAAGTCACGTCCAATTTCATCAATAATTTTATAGTCAAATTGATGTAAATAGCCAATCTGTATAGAAGCTGATTTAATGGGTTTATAATTCAATGCAAATAGTAATCGATTTCTTTCAAAATACGGTTCATTGTCTGAGAAAAACAATTCATTGCTCACGCTAATTTGATACGGCTTATAATCTTTTCGATCCTTGCCAAATGGATAGGAAATACCTAGTCTATATCGGAAACGATTGCGATAGCCATTGGATGTCCATCTCAATTCTGTTCTATATCGTTGCTCTATTTTAAGAAAAGCTATCGATTGAAACAAAGTAATCTGTGGCCAAAGTCGAAACTCATCATTGTTTTTCGGTAAAACAAAGTCGCCTCCTTCTCTGTAGGTCTGGTAACTTCCAGCTCCTATTGTTAGTTTTACATTCTTATATATTTTGTAATTTATACCACCTTTATATTCGTAATAATGAAAGTGGCTATAAAACTGCAATGATCGCAACTGTGCTTCGCCAAAGAAGCTAATTTTATCATTGTAGTTATATTTTAAATTTAGAATATTCCAACTACCCAAATCGAAATTTTGAGCAGTATTTTTATGTGTAAGGAACGTAAATAGGAATGCTAAAGATAATATTTTTCTCATGAGCCAATAGAATGAGAGATATTTTTCTTTTCAATCACTGTCACTGACTTTTGAAAAATAATTGAATTGGGGATCGTTGTTACTTCGCCTTCACTTGTCTTTACATGCACAAAGTAATAAGTTAAATCTACAACTTCGCCTTCGATTGCATAATCTTTATCGAGAACTTTTATAGAATCTCCAATTTTCATGGGATGATTAAAAAATAATAATAAGCTCGATGTAATGTTAGATAGCAAGGACCACTGGGCAAAAAATGCGATCCCTAGTGCTGTAATTATTGTTCCTACGAATACCGCAATTTCATGCTGTTTAAGCCCCCAAATAGCAGCTAATAAAACGGTGGCCGTGATAAATGATAATAAATGAACGGCTTTGACAATCATTTTTCTTCTACCTCGCTGCAAATGCGTTTGCTTCAATGAGTGGTTTACAAGATATTTCGTAACAAAGTGAGTCACTAAATATCCAAGTATCACTGTGATAGTCTCTATAATTTGTATTTTGTATGGTTCCATTTTTTTATTTTTATTTTCTGTCTAGTTTATAAAATTTTAAGCAATAGTTTATCATTGTCATATAGTAGTATTGATAAAAGAAGACATTTAGGTTTTAAATATAGACATTACTTCATGAGAATATTACTTAGACTACATGCAAATTTACTATCATTTTTTCTTTCTATGCTTGAATTCTGATATTAGCTAATTGACATAATTTCTATTATAGACTACTGAAAAACCTTTGCAACATAAATGACTGCGTCCTCTTCTCAGTATCTTTTCCTTAAATTCTCTAATGAGCTTAACAATTGTTAGTTATTTCTTTCTAAAGCATTGTCATATAACATTTACTTAACCAATTTATAAGAATAGTATAACTCTACTAGGGTATAGCTCATCATAGTTTTGCATAAAATTTTTGACTTATGCAGAAG
This sequence comes from Chitinophagales bacterium, assembly GCA_016787225.1. Lineage (NCBI taxonomy): Bacteria > Pseudomonadati > Bacteroidota > Chitinophagia > Chitinophagales > Chitinophagales bacterium. The sequence goes on along the minus strand of JAEUUY010000011.1, from coordinate 18,886 downwards.
TGGTTCGTACTTATTTTATTCTGTATCATCTCCAATTGTTTTCAATCATCCAATCCTATTCCTGCCTCCGCTAATCCCAAAGCATACGAGGGAAAACTAAAAATCCTTACATGGAATGTACAAATGGTTCCCCGCATAGGCTCTATCTTTTCTTCCAGTTTGCGAAAAATGCAAGAGGAGCGCACAGATTGGATTATAGAGCACATGAATAATACTGATTACGATATCGTTTTATTACAAGAGTGCTTCGACAACAAATTTATTGATGCCGCTCAGGAGAGATTAGCTCACAAATACCCTCACACTATTTTGCCTGTTCGCCCTCATTGGTTTAAGTTGTCTAATGGGCTTATGATATTAAGTAAATACCGATTAGAAAAAATCGAAAATATCGTATTTAGAAAGTTATCCCAGTCCGATATGTTTACCGCCAAGGGAGCTATTATGGTCAAAGTGCGATTGGATAGCCAAAATTTATATATCGTCAATACGCATTTACAAGCAGATTATGATACAAAGAAGTACCAGGATATTCGAAAAGAACAACTAGCGAGCATTCAATCAGAGCTCATAGAGAAGTATGTTCTGAGAGAGAATGAAAAAGTTTTAGTAGTAGGCGATCTCAATATAGAAGAAGATTTGGAAAGTGCGGAGTATAAATCCTTAGCCAAAGAATTTCGATGGAAGGATTGGGTTTATGAATTTTTCAAAAAGCCAAGCCATAGTTTTGACAAGGATAATTTCTGGAATAAAGAATACAAACAGTCTTGTCGTTTGGATTACTTCCTTGCCAATTTCACGTCGAGAATTTTCCGAATCAATATCGAAAAGCCAAAGAAATTAATCGGAAATAAAGAGATTGATTTGGCAGACCACTATGGTATTTCAGCTGAATTTAATTTATAATATGTGAATATATAGTGAACTAATGTGAACATAACATTTACATAAAGTTGAATTAACATTTACTTAACTTCTTAACAATTCCCTAACGATAGCTTAACGATTTATGTCTGACACCCACTATAGTTTTGCACCGTCAAAATTGAACAGAAAAAATTGAAATTAAAATGAAAAAATTATTCACACTCTTATTTCTAAATTATACATTGCTATCTGCACAGACTGTGTTGACAGGAAAGGTAGCAGATGATAAAGGTGCAACTATACCTGCCGCTATGCTTAAAGTAGAAGGAGCAGGACTTGGAGCTAAAACAGATGCGAATGGTCAGTACAAAATTACATTCCCTAATGGAGGTACTTATACCATAGTGGTGTCTTACATAGGTTATAAGAAGGAGACCATATCTATAAACATTCAGACAGGTGAGAGTATGACCAAAGATATAACACTTAAATCTGGTGGCAAAAAAATCAAAGAAGTAAAAGTGAAAGGAGCTAAGAGTAAATCATCGGAGACGGCAACCTTGGCTGAGCAGAAGGCGAGTATAGCTGCCGTAGAAATCATTGGTTCACAAGAGATGAGTAGAAAAGGAGCTTCCGATGCACAAGCGGCTATAGTGAAAATGGCTGGTATCTCAAAGGAAGAGGGAACAAGTCAAATCTTTGTCAGAGGTTTGGGAGATCGATATAATGCGACGATGTTGAACGGAATGTTTTTGCCTTCAGATAACCCTGAGTTTAAAAATATTTCTTTGGAATACTTCCCTATCGATATTATACAGAGTATTGGAGTTAGTAAAACTTATAATAATACATTGTTAGGTGATTTCGGAGGTGCTACCATCAATATAGCTACTAAAGAATATTATGGCAAGCCCTTTATAGCGGGCAGTGTCAAAGCAGGTTTAAACTCCAATGCCATAGCTCATGTCAATAAAGGTCATGGAGTAGGATTTTTTGGCAATGTCGAAAATTCAGAAATACCTACTACCGTCAATGGTCAATTTGTAAGCAGACAGTGGGATGATGTCACAAGAACAGCACCGCGCATAAACGCAGAATTAAACATCAATGGAGGATGGTCACATAGTTTTAATGAAAAGCTCAAGTTGAGTTTATTCGGCACGGCTAGTTTTAGCAATAAATACCAACATTTCAAAGGTATGTCTCAGCTCTTGGACGCTCAAGGAAATATTCGTGACAGTGCAGGTAAGGAAAGTTTTGTATATACGGTGAACCAAAATGCGATGGTCAATGCCGTTTTATCGTCTCCTAGAATGAAAACGAAATTGAACTATCTCGTGTTCCGAACGGCAGCAAATCAGTTTAATGTCTATGATGGCTTGGATGGGAACAATGGTAATATCACCTTGCGAAAAAGAAATATAAAGGATATCAGTAACCTGCATGTAGCACAGTTGATAAATGAATTTAAAGTCAATGATAGATTGCAATTTATAGCTAATGCTTCGTTCAATGCCATTAGTAATGACCAACCAGATAGACTCACCCAAGCGTATCAAGTGGTAGCTGGTCAATGGGCTATAAATACCAATCAAGATGGAAATATGAGTTCATATTATCAGTCATTAAGTGATAGAGACTACACAGCAGGTCTAGCGGGCAGATATAGCCTCAAAAAAGACTCAGCATCCAATGAGGATATTACTGCTATTAGCCTTGGATATACCTTGCGATATAAGACACGCGAATTTACACAGTACGACTATATCTTCAAAGCCAACGTTCAGAATCCTACTGGATTTGTATTTCCAGATGATATCTCTCGATTTTTCTCTGCAAGTAATATCGGTACAGGAGATAATAATTATAGACTCTTTGCAGAAAGACAGAGTGCAGGTAGAGTATTAGCACAAATCTATGATGGGGATTTATCTATTCATTCTCCTTCTGTGGCTATAGAGCATAAATTTACTCCTAAAATCACTGTAGCTGCTGGTGCTCGAGTAGATTTAGTAGGACAAAATGTAAACTGGGATATACAGGGCAATAGACCTCCTAAGGATAATGTATTTTTTGAAGATTTCAAAATACTTCCTTTCGTCAATGCAAAATATGAAATGAATGACAAACAAAATTTAAAGTTCGCATTTAGTAAAACATATACGCTTCCACAATTCAAAGAATTAGCTCCATTCTTATACTACGACATAAGTACGTTTAATACAAGAGGTAATCCTTATTTATATTCTTCTGACAATTACAATTTCGATTTAAAATGGGAATTCTTTCCTACCAAGTCTGAGCTTATATCTCTTGCAGGATTTGGAAAAATGATTCAAAACCCGATTAATAAAGTATTCGAAGCAGCTACTGGACAGTTGCAGATGACGTATGTAAATTCTGGGGATATGGCTATGGTGACAGGAATAGAGCTAGAGGTCAAGAAAACGCTGATAGATCGAATGAACAGCAAAGATACCATTGGACATAAATATGCCTTGTCAGGTGGATTTAATATTTGCGCACTGTACTCTAGACAAGATTTGAATAACGACAAGGCTACCAGAGAAACTAAAGGCTATACGACTACCGTATATTCACTTACTGAGACTACCCTTCAGGGAGCTTCACCTGTGGTGTTCAATGTTGATTTAACTTATAAAACAAGAATCAAATCAGTAGAATCTCAAGCAACAGTTGTTTTAAATTATTTTCACGATAGATTATATGCTATTGGTGCACAAACAGCTGGAAATGCCTATGAGAGAGGTGTGGCTACTTTAGACTTAATCACTCGACACACATTGAATAAGAACTTGTCAATTTCTGCTAATTTAAGAAATCTACTGAATCCAGATATTGTGCGCTATCAAGAATTTCCAGGTAGAGATCTTGTGATTTCGACCTTTAAAAAAGGTATCGATGCTAGCCTCGGAATCAACTTTAATTTTTAAACCTTTAAATAAATTTATTAACCAAAAAACTTTATCAAAATGAAAAAACAATTATTAAGCTTAGCCATTTTAGGTATGGCTGCAATCGTAGGTTGTTCTAAAAAGACAGAATCTGGACCTACTTCTACCTTTGTCTTAAATCAAAATGATTTACAAGGTGACATTAAAGATGGAACAGTCGTGCTCAAGGCAGGATTGTCTTATTCATTAACAGGTCCTCTTAATGTTAAGGATGGCGCTACTTTGACTATCGAAGAAGGAGTAACGGTCATAGCACAAACAGATAAGGGTGCATCAAACCTTTTTATTTCTGTAGAAAGAGGAGGTAAGATCTATGTAAATGGAACAGCAACGAAGCCTGTTACATTTACTGCTACAGGATCTGAAAGAGGAGCATGGGGCGGCATTGCTATTCATGGTAAAGCTCCTAACAATGTAGGAATCAATGCGGCTTCTGAAATCAATGGTGTGCAGTATGGTGGTACAGATGCAGCGGATAATTCTGGATCTATACGCTATGCTATTATTGCTAGGTCAGGTGCCAAAAATGGTGATAAAGAATGGAATGGACTTTCATTTTTCAGTGTAGGTAGCGGCACGGTATGTGAGTATGTAGCTATATTCAATGGCAACGATGATGCCTTTGAATGGTATGGTGGTACTAATAATTGCAGCTATCTCTATGCAGAAAATAATGATGATGATAATTTCGACTATGACTTAGGCTATTCTGGCACGTTAAATTACTTGTATTCTATAAACTCCAATACCAATGCTTCTTCTGACTCTAGAGGAATGGAGTGCGATGGCAATCCTGATAATAATTTAGCTACACCAGCTACCAATCCTACAGTATCTAATGTAACTCTCATAGGTAGAGGTGCTACCGTAGCTACACAAAGAGAAGGTATTTATCTCAGAAGAGGTGTGAAAGGCACTATTACCAATGTATTTATGAAAGGATTTTCAGTAGGTGTAGGAGTGGAGCATCCTGCTACTATCGCAGCTATAGGTAGCCCATTGAAAGTAAATAATATCACTTTTTCAGATGTAACTACCAAGACAAAAGGTAAAGATGGTACGGCTTCGCCAGATGTAAGTGCTGTTATCACAGAGGGTGCAGCAGCTACAGGTGCAGGTAATGGAGCTAATAAGCCTTCTTGGGTTTGGTTCTAATAAATTAATTAAGAGTAATGTCTCTAGCTGAGCCCAGTTAGTTTCATTAGTTCAATTTTTTCACGGCCGCTTCCGAAAGGGGGCGGCTAATTTTTTTAAAACACTCAATATGGAGTTTATATTCAAAGTTTTTCTTTCAATTTTTTCTATCATCAATCCTTTTGGAACCATTCCTATTTTTCTCTCCTTGACTACAGAAATGTCGAGAAAAGATATCACCAAAGTGTCACTTTATACAAGTATGTATGTTCTTCTTATTTTATTAGTTTCTTTCTTTCTTGGCAATAATCTATTGTATTTCTTTGGTATATCTATTGATTCGCTGCGTATCGGAGGAGGCATAGTTATAGCTAGCTCTGGGTTTTCCCTTCTTACAGGTACTTTCAATAAACATAAAGGGATGAAGAAAAAATTTATTGAGGAAGAGTTAAGTACTAAATCAGAGATAGCCTTTACTCCATTAGCTATCCCTATGTTAGCAGGCCCTGGTACTATCTCTACGTTGATCGGTTATAGAAATTTATATACCAATACTTCAGATGTATTGTCTATAGGTATAGCCCTGCTTTTAGTTGTCGTTCTCATTTTTATTATTTTGAAATCTTCTCAGCTAATATTTAGGATACTTGGTTCTAGTGGCTTGAATGCTTTGTCTAGAATTATTGGATTCTTTTTAATAGCTATAGGTGTAGAGCAAATATTGAAAACAGTGTTCAAGTTGATGCATTAATCTAAAAAGAATTAAACTTTAATTATGATATCAAATATTTAGGTTTACTATTTCATAAAAAATTTTGGTAACCCAAACTGCTTCCTTATTTAACTTAACAGAGGAATTATAAAATGATTGATACAAGGAATGAGGCTAAATGATAGTTTTTAGCATACGATAATTTTTAATAGATATATCCCAACTATACTTTTGAAAATAACCACCACATTTCCTGTGCTATTTCCAGACTGCGCTCGGTATACTTCTGTGATTGCAACTCAGTATGATCGAAAGCCTTGGGGTCATCGTATTTTATAGGAAATCGCGCCTCTGCGCCTATGACAAATGGGCAGCCATTATCGGCGTTATTGCAAGTCATGATAGCTGCGAACTGCGCTGAAGGATTGAATTTTGAATCGTAAGTTTTGGAAAAACAAATAATTGGACACTCATTTTCATCATACTTTACAGCGTAAACTGGATTTTCGCTTTCAGAGAGCTTTAGAATTTGAAATCCTTGATTTGTCAAAGTTTCTACTAACTTAGGAAACATGGCTGTAGTCTCTGTTCCACCTGAATAGCAATACACATTTTTTATCCCAAAATGAAAAGCCAAGGTCTGCGCCCATATTTGGGATAAATGACTTCTTCGCGAGTTGTGGGTACAAATAAAATTGAGGCGAACGGTTTCTCCACTATTTTTTTTCGCTTGAATATAATCAACGAGAGGTTTTAAAATATTTTGTCTCTCAGTGGAAATATTATTTTCAGAAAATGTATTTATGTGATTCAATATTTCTTGATACATAGTTTAAATTTTTTAGGTCTATGTTTTTCTTTGCGAGTAAAACTTGTTTTACTACTGATTTTATGTCTATATATTAACCACATAGTACATATAGTTTTTTATTATTGAGCCTTCTGTAATGGAAGAATAGATTATTGAATACTAATATAAAATGGTTCATTCAGTTTGACTAGTAGATGAATAGAATACATAGATAAAATCTTCGATTTTTTATTGTGTCCTATGTGGTTTAAATTTGTATAATTAGAAATATTTTGCTTTTAAAAATAGACTTGCCTTAACTAATAAGATGAGCGCTGGCACTTCGACCAAAGGTCCGATGACCCCTGCAAAAGCTTGTCCACTATTCATGCCGAATATACCAATTGCCACGGCTATAGCCAGTTCAAAATTATTGCCACTGGCTGTAAAAGATAGCGATGCGGTATCAGGATAATTCGCCCCAATTTTTTTGCTGACGAAAAACATCAGAAAAAACATAATGACAAAAAATATACTCAAGGGAAAGGCTACGCGTAAAACATCGAATGGCAATTCTACTATCATTTCTCCTTTAAGACTAAACATGACTACGATAGTGAAGAGAAGAGCGAGGAGTGTAATCGGGGATATTTTAGGAATAAATTTAGAATTGAACCATATCTCGCCTTTTTGTTTAATCAGAATGATTCGACTAAGCATAGCGAGAATAAACGGGATACCCAGATACATAAATACTGTTTCTAAAATTTGCTTAAATGAAATATCGATGCTCAAGGCTTCAATGCCAAATAAAGGCAACATAAACTCTAAATAAAAATAGGCATAGGCACTAAAAAAAAGCACTTGTAGTACACTATTGATACCGATGAGTCCAGCGATCAACTCTCTATTGCCGCCCGCTAATTCGCTCCAGACTATGACCATGGCTATGCAGGGAGCGAGCCCTATAATAATCAGTCCGGTCATATAATCGGGATAATCCTTTAGAAAAAATATAGACAAAAGAAACATGAGGAAAGGTCCTACAATCCAAGTGATAAAGAATGAGGTGAAAAGCAACCTCGGTTGATTAAACATCTGAGGAACTTTTTTAAAATCAACTTTGGCAAGTGGTGGATACATCATGAGAATAAGACCAATGGCAAGAGGTATATTGATAGTGCCACTATTGAATTGATTGATAAAAGCGGGTGTACTAGGAAAGAAATAACCTATGGAAACGCCTAATGCCATCGCCAAGAAAATCCATAATGTGAGATAGCGGTCTAAAAATTTTAATTTGGGTTGCATCGAGGGATTTTTGATTTTAAATGAATATTATTATTTGACTTACTGGGATTTTTGATAAACGCTATTTCAAACTACATAGATACATAGATATTTTGTATTCATTTTCTCTGTGTTAAAGCTAAGCTTTCTATGCATTCCTAACACAATTTAATTTTACAATACATAGGCAATAAATTTCGACATAGTTACATGTAGTAGTGATGAATCTATGTTTCTATGTGGTTTAAGTTTAGGTTAATTGCAAAGGAAATCTTGTGTTTTTATTCGCATGAACTGCCTTCTGCGCAGCAGGCTTCTTCCACTTCACTATTTTCTATTTGATTTTTTGCTATGTTTAATTTGTAATTTTGAAATTCGAAATACGAAAAGAAAACAATACTCGCAAGTAGTCCTATCCAAAAAATATACTTAGATAGTTTTAGTTGCTTATCATCTTTCCCCGGATCGCAAGCACAAGCATCATCGCAGCCTTTTGAACCAGATACAGCATAGCGAGGAAGTACATAAAGTCGATAATAGGACACGGTAAAGGATACGGCGCTTATGACTAGCAATAAAGGATATAGTGACTTCATAAGCGGAGTAGCAGCTAGCGATGCACTCGAGATACCAAAAAGACTAGCAATAGGACTAGCACAGGCTACAGCGCATGCTCCACCTGGCTTGCAGAATGCGAAAAATAATGGGAATATGGAACTCACACTGCCGACGATTGTTGTCCAAAGATTTTTTAATTTATTCATACACTTGAAATTTAACAACACCCGCCACCTTGTGAACAACAAGACTCTACTTTCTGACCTAGTTCAGATAAGTCCTTTTTTATTTTATCTACGGGTATTCCGCATTGGTCGATAGCTAAGCAATCTGTCTTTTTTATTGTCAAGTTGAAAACTCCATTCTCAAATTGAACACCGTATTTTCCTATAGTCTCTCCTTGATATTCTATTTCTATCTCGTGGTCTTTGATCCCTAATTTTTCTTGAGATAATTTTATGATAGAAATCAATTTGGAAGGTTCTAGGCGATGCCAAAAGTCAATACTTTCCCATAGCTGCATGGAAATGACGTTTTCATTTCGAATAGTGCCGCCACAGTCGATGAATTTCTTCGTGAGCTGCCCGACTTCGGTGATATGAAAATGCTTGGGAACATCTGTTCCATCTGGTTTTTTGAAATTGACTTCAGTAAGAGTTTCGAGGTGTTTAGTGAATTCGGATAAGAGCATAATGTATTTATTTAATTGTGAATATTTTATTTATTAAGAATTCAGAATTAGCATTAGCAACAGGTCTTCTTTTTCAACCTACTCGCCATATTCTTAAAATAACTCATAATAGTCTCTAGGCATGCATCATTGATACAATAGCATATAGCATTCCCTTCGATACTCCCTTTTATTAAACCAGCATTTTTCAATTCTTTCAGGTGCTGAGAGATAGTGGGTTGAGCTAGAGGTAGTTCATTGACAATGTCTCCGCAGATACAGGTTTCGACGCTCATTAAGTACTCCATAATGGCTATTCGAGCTGGATTTCCTAAGGCTTTAGCTATCGTTGCAATTTCGTTTTGCTCTTTAGAAAAATGATCTGATTTTGAAATTCCCATTTTATATTTATATATTGCAATATTACAATAAATAATTTGAAAGGAAGTATTTTAGTTAAATTTATTAATTAGAAGGCGATAAAGGCGTAAAAAAATAAGAACATAATGGGTTTTAACTAATTGAAAATCAATTGACTTAACATTAAATTAACCTTTTGATAACAAACATAACATTAGCTTAACATTGGACAAAATATCTCGCTTTAGTTTTGTCCCCGAAAAAATTGAACTTTTATGAAATTAACTATTACTGCAGTATTTACTGTTTTTAGCATTATGCTATATTCGCAAGACGCTTCGCCAAAATTTTCTTTTAAGGATGGCTTGGGTATAGCTACTCCAGATAGCAATTGGACTCTAAATTTAAGATTTAGAATGCAGATTAGAGCACAAATGAATACATTGTCAGGGGAGGACTTTGAACCCGGTTCTTTTAATGCCTCTGTGGCTAGAACACGATTGTCATTTAGAGGCAATATGATAAGTCCTAAATTTGGTTATTATCTTCAATTGGCTTTCTCTACCAATGACCAAGGTTTTGGAGCAAATAATGTGACTTCAATTAATAATAATCCCAATATAATTAGGGATGCGGTTTTCTATTACCGTCCAAATACTGGAATAGAAATAGGATTTGGACAAACCAAGCTGCCCGGTAATAGAGAGCGCGTCGTAAGTTCTGGTGCATTGCAGTTTTTTGATAGATCTATAGCCAATGCCGCTTTTAATATTGATAGAGATTTTGGACTATTTTTATTTACCAATCATCATATTTCTAAAAAAGGTATCGTTAGGTTCAGAGGTGCTATATCCACAGGAGAAGGTCGAAATATTCAGAGAACGGACAATGGACTTTGTTATACTGGTAGAGTAGAATATTTGCCGTTTGGTAGTTTTAAAAATAATGGTGATTATTTTGAAGGAGATATTGAACATGAGGACAAACCTAAATTATCAGTTGCAGCTACCTATAGTATAAATTCAAAGGCTATCCGAACTAACGGTCAAATTGGCAACGATTTGTTTCAAGCTAGAACGCTAAAGTCAGCCTTTGCAGATATGATGTTTAAATATAAAGGGCTAGGCATTATGGTAGAATATTTAAGTAGAAATACGGATTCTTCCATTACGCAGAATACTGCCAAAACACAGAGGTCGATTGTCACCACAGGTAATGGCTGGAATACTCAAGTGAGTTATTGTTTTAAGAATCAGTTTGAAATAGCTGCTCGATACTGTGTAGTGAATCCACAAGAGGACATGAAGGCTTCTGTAAACCAGCAGCATCAAATGACTCTGGGTGTTACGAAGTATTTTAATAAACATAAATTTAAAGTACAGGGTGCTATAAATTATTTCAACAATTATAATTTGTCTGCGGAGAAGCAAGTAAGTGATTTATGGGCACCTGTAGTACAAGTAGAAATAGGAATTTAAAATTTTTAAACTAATTAATATGGAATTTTTCAATTTATTCTCACAACTCGATGGCACGATGCTTGCCTTATTTATTTTCTGCATCGCTACAGTACTTATCTTTGAATTTATCAATGGTTTCCACGATACCGCCAATGCAGTAGCCACCGTCATTTATACGAAATCTTTGACCGCAAAGCAAGCAGTTTTTTTATCCGGTTTTTTAAATTTCGCAGGTATGGCACTTTCAGTTTATCTATTCGGAATGAAAGTGGCTGTAAAAATGGTGCAACTCCTCCCTATGGAAAAAATCGCCAATCTCAGTACTCAGGAAAATATCGCTTTGGTCGCTGCAGTTCTCGTGGGTGCTATTATTTGGAACTTTGGTACTTGGTATTTTGGTATTCCTTGTTCAAGTTCGCATACCATGATAGGCTCACTACTGGGTGCTATGGTTGGTTTTTTTCTTGTAAATGGTGGCAGTATAAAAGATATTGTCGATTCTAAACCGTTTGAAAAGGGGCTGGAAGTCCTTCGTTGGATGCTCATTTCTCCATTATTTGGTTTCACTATTGCTATTGTTTTGGTTTTTATCCTGCGCAGATTACTCAGAAAGAAAAAACTATTCAAAGAAGTGAATGCGAACGAGCCACCTCCAGCAGGAGTAAGAGCCTTATTGATTTCAACTTGCAGTTTAGTGAGTTTCTTTCACGGTAGTAATGATGGTCAGAAAGGACTAGGTCTTGTTATGATTATTTTGATGACATTTTTCCCTCTACAGTATGCTTTAAAATCTGACTTTGCCAATGATGAATCTATGAAGCATCTATCTACAATAGAATCAGTTTTAGTAGCTAAAAATGGGGATGAACATTTTACAAAAACCTTAAAGTCGATTAGTGACCTTAAGAGTGATATAAGCAATCGGTCCGATACCACTAAGAAAGGGGTATTCCAAATTAGAAAGAGATTGACATCAATTCAAAAGGATTTGGAGCATACTATGAAGGAAGAAGATTTGCTTTCGAGAGATGAGAAAACTCAGTTAAAATCTGAGGTGAAGTATTTAAAATCATATACCGATGGCAATCCTGGTACGACGGTTTTAATGATGATAGCATTAGCTATTGGTATTGGTACGGTTATTGGTTGGAAACGAATCGTGGTAACCATTGGAGAAAAAATAGGTAAAACACACATGACTTATGGACAAGGTGCAACAGCTGAAATCGTGGCTGCATCGACTATTGGCTTAAGTACCTATTTCGGTTTGCCAGTGAGTACTACCCATGTATTGACCTCGGGTGTAGCTGGTTCTATGGTGGCTACAGGTGGTGTCAAGAATCTACAGAAAGGAACTATTAAGAATATCGCTTTAGCATGGATATTGACCTTGCCAGTGACCATTTTACTTTCTTTGGGTTTATATTTGATATTTAGATTGTTTATATAATCCATAGTATTTCTGAAACTTACAAACCGCTTCTTTGGAAGCGGTTTTTTTTGATTTATTAAACTTTGTATTATATTTGTTTAAATTTTCTATTCATGCGAGGTTTAATCGTTTTTGTTTTTTTACTTTTCTTGGGCTTGTCTGTCTCGGCACAAACAGACTTCGATGGACTATTTATGAGCCGCAATAACCTTTGTGTGGGAGTTTTAGGTTCATATACTAGCTTTACTCATTACTGGGAAGGAGTGAATAAGCGTGATAACCTCAATATGGGCACGGTTTCCAATACCTCAGTAGGCGTTATGGGCAATTATGGCTTATCGGACCGACTAAATTTTATTTTTAATTTACCCTATGTTCAGACCAAAGCTTCTGCCGGAAATATGCAAGGACAGAATGGCGTGCAAGATTTATCCTTATGGCTGAAGTATGCACTGATACAGAAAAAGATATTCAAAGGGGATTTACAAATCATACCTGCTTTGGGTTATTCTATGCCTACGCGCTATTATACGCCAGATGTACTGCCACTCGCTATCGGTATGCAGAGTAGAGTATGGAGCTATAGAATGATGGTAGATTATGAAAAAAATAGTTGGTATTTCACAGGATCTGCCACCTATATGCATCGCCAAAATATTTTCCTAGATAGAAATACCTATTATACCGATCGACAAATTTATTCTAATGAAGTCATTATGCCTGATGTATGGGTGTGGAATGCACGTTTTGGATATCGAAATCAAGATGTTATAGCCGATGTGTTTTATGAAAATATGAATACCATAGGTGGATTCGATATTGCTAGAAATGCTATGCCATTTCCTAGCAATAATATGGATTATCAGCGACTGGGTATTTATCTGAAATATGAAACGCCTATCAATGGATTATCCGTTTTGGCGAATGGCTTTACCACCTTTGCTGGCAGGAATATGGGTCAGTGGACTGGTCTAGGGCTAGGAGCATTTTATATTATAGATATGACTCGAAAACATTAATAATTTCTCTTTAAATTTACTTTAGGCTCTAATACTTCTTATATGCGTTATTTCTTTTTATTCGTTTTGTCTCTTCTCATGTCTTGTCAGAAAGATATACAAGAAGCTAATCTATCATATCCTAAGCTAGATCCAATTCGTGGCGATGAAAATGCAGGAAATTGGAAACCTATTTTGCTAACCAGTGCCAGCGAAATAGCTTGCCCTACTCCTAATTCAGTCGGTTCGACAAGGTATCAAACCGACCTCGCAGAGGTCATAGATTTACAAAAAAACATAACAGAATCTCAAAAGTCCAATATTCGCTACTGGAGTGCTGGAGCGGTGCTGCGGTGGAATGAAATTATGCGTGAACTAGTCGCTAAAAACAATATCCCACCTTATCAAAATCCAGATGGCACCTATCCTGTGCCCAGTGCTGCCAATCCTTTTGCCTATCCTACTTTTCCTTTTGCGAATCCACCCTATGCTGCTAGAGCCTATGCATATTTGAGTACAGCGCAATATGACGCATTGGTTTCTGCTTATCATTATAAAAAAATATATCAGAGATCGAGCCCTTCGTCTATTAACTCAAGTGTACAGACCTATTTTTCTCATAGTTCGGGTTCTAATTTCCCGAGTGAAGATGCTGTAGTTATGGCTGCTTCGGTTGAAATTATGAAATTGCTTTTTCCTGCGGATACGGCATTTATCAATCAGAAATATAGAGACCATTTCAATGCTCGATTGATGGGTGGAGGAAATGTGCGCGAGGAGTTAGAGGCTGGTCAGGCGATTGGACAAGCTGTGGCAGCAAAATTTATAGCGAGAGCGAGAACGGATGGAGCTGGCGCTGCAGTGGGTACTCCTGCTATCTGGGAGTCAATGAAACAATCCGCAGTAACTAAAGGTGAGATACCATGGTTAAGTCAGGAAACTCCACCACGTCCTCCTATGTTGCCTTTGTTTGGAAATGTAAAGCCATTTTTATTCTCTACAGCGGATATTGCAACTAGCCTTAGACCTGGACCACCTCCTTCTACTTCTTCTGCCCAGTTTAAAAAAGAATTGGAAGAAGTTTATCAGGTGACGACCAATTTGACGAGAGAACAAGAACGAATTTGCATTTTTTGGGCAGATGGAGTTCGCACCTACACTCCTCCTGGTCATTGGAATTATATAGCAGCTGAAGATTTTGTGCAGCAAAAAATCAGTGAAGTACGTTGGGCTAGAAATTTGGCATTATTGAATATGACTCTTATGGATGCTGCTATCGTTTGCTGGGATGCCAAGTTTTATTATTTCAATCCACGCCCTATGCAGATAGACAGCCGAATCAAAACGACGGTGGGCTTGCCAAATTTTCCAGCTTATACTTCTGGCCATAGTACCTTTAGTGGTGCAGCGGCTGGTATCTTATCTCATTTAGTCCCAAGTCAATCAGGCAAATATCAAGCTATGGCTAAGGAAGCTTCTGAATCCAGAATCTACGGAGGTATCCACTATCGCTCGGACTGTGAAGTTGGCTTGACCTCGGGATATAAAGTCGCAGCATACGCAGTAGCTCGTGCCAAAGGAGATGGTGCAGAGTAGTATTATACCAATAGCGGTTTTAAAATGGTCCAACCCATTTTAAAACATTGCTATTGTAAATGCCGTAGCTGTATTTGTTTAGTGCAATGAGCCATGCGACATTGGGCTATTACTAATACGCTTACGGTATTAGATGAGGTAGATTTTCATTGAAATCGTGCTCTATTGACTCTAAGGGCTTAAAAATCAAGCCTAGTTATTAAAAATATATAGGTAGAAAGTGAAAATTCCTTACTTTCGCAGACTATTTTTTAAAAAATCGAATCAAATCAAAATAATTAAACAATGAAGCAAGGACAAGGACTCGTTCGTTTTATCACTATAGCCATGTTTTTAATATGTGCTTATTATCTATCATTTTCTATAGTAGGGTGGATGTTTAATAAAGCGGAGAATGAATATGTAGCGAAAAATACTTCTCAGCTCCAAGGCGTTTCGCTCGACTCGCTCAAGCAAATGGAGCGTTATCATAGATCGAATTTCAGAGACTCTTTTACAGAAAAGCCTTTCCTAGATTTATTCTTATTTCAATATGATTATAAGACGATTAATCAAAACCAGTTGAATCTGGGACTAGACCTCAAAGGAGGTATGAGTTTCGTGCTAGAAGTAAATCAAGGGGATATTTTGAGAGCTCTTTCTAATAAATCACAAGACCCCATCTTCAATAAAGCTATCGACAGAGCGATTCAAGCGCAGGCTAATTCGCAAGATAATTTCTCTACTCTTTTAGTAAAAGCCTACAATGAAATCGACCCTAATGCTAGTATGGCTGCGATCTTTGCTACAAATCAGAAGTATGCAGAAAAAATCAAGCCAACTGATAAGAATGAGGCTGTACTAAAAGTGCTAGAAACAGACATCAACTCTGCGGTAAATCAAACCTACAACGTATTGAAGTCTCGTATCAATCAATTCGGAGTAGCGGAACCCGTGGTGACATTGCAAGAAGGTGCAGGTCGTATCATTGTGGAGCTTCCAGGCGCAGATGATTTGGCTAGAGTGAAAAAAATGCTAACTACTTCTGCACGCCTTGAATTTTGGCATGTTTATGATAATAGAGAGGTGGCGAGGAATTTAGAAGCTGTGAATGAGACTCTAAAAGGACTCGCTAGCCTCGAGGCTAAAAAAGACGCACCTGTAGTTACAGATACTACTAAGAAAGATTCACTAGCTACTGGCGCCAATGCCGTTTTAAATAAAATGGCTGCCAACAATGCTGACAAACCCGATTCGTCCAAGAAAGATGTGAATCCATTATACGAAGTATTCATGCCTGCGCTCGAACAAGATAACAGAAACTATGCTAAAGGCCCAGCTCTCGGATATGCCCATAAAAAAGATATGGATAAAATCTCTCAAATGCTTGCCAAAGAAGAAGTCAAGAAAGATTTGAAAGGAGATGTGAAATTTCTATGGAGCGCACAACCAATAGACAAGGCTGGTAGGTTTTATCAATTATTCGCTATTAAGGGCTCTACTACAGAAGCACCGCTTACTGGAGATGTGATGACAAGTGCTATGCCAGGCACTGATGACAAAGGTCAGCAAGGCGTGGATATGGTTATGAACTCAGTAGGAGCACAAATTTGGGAGCGCATGACTGCATTTGCAGCCAATGGTGACCCTAATTTCCCAAATAAGAGTATCGCTATCGTTATGGATAATACCGTCTATTCTGCACCTAGTGTAGGTGGAGCCATAGCAGGTGGTAAATCACAGATTTCTGGTAGCTTTACAGCTCAGGAGGCTAAAGACCTAGCAAATATTCTAAATTCTGGTAAAATAGATGCCCCGGCTAAAATTATTCAAGAAGAAGTAGTAGGTCCTACGCTAGGGCAGGCAACTATCCAGTCGGGTATGATTTCTCTATTGGTAGGATTGTTGTTGATTTTGGCATATATGTTCTTATTATTTAGAGGGCCTGGATTAGTAGCGGATATATGTTTATTGGTCAATTTGTTCTTCCTACTAGGGGTACTATCTTCTATCAATGCTACTATGACCCTACCTGGTATCGCTGGTATCGTATTGATAATAGGAGCAGCAGTTGATGCCAATGTGATTATATTCGAACGTATCAAGGAAGAAATGCGAAATGGAAAAGGCTATTGGGATGCAGTAGCTGCAGGCTATAAGCATTCGTACTGGACGATTATCGATGCCAACGTGACTACCTTGATTACGTCATTGACCTTGATGTTCTTTGGATATGGACCTATTAAGGGATTTGCTTTCACCTTGACTTTTGGTATTTTAACTTCCCTCTTCACTGCAGTATTACTGACCAGAGAAATCTTCAATATCAAGCATGAGAAAAACGAAGAAGTAAAATTTGTTGAGAGCTTTTATGATAAATATTTCGTCAATGCCAATTTCCAATTTATCAAGAATAAAAAATATGCCTATGCATTCTCATTGTTCTTTATCGTAGTTGGCTTTGCTTCTATTTTCACCAGAGGATTTGACTTAGGTGTGGACTTTATAGGAGGACGTAGTTATGTGGTGACCTTTGATAAAAACGTAGATGCTGCCAAAATCAAAGAAACATTAGCTTCTAATTTCGACAAGAATATTGTTGTGAAAACATTTGGAAAACCAAATCAAGTCCAAATTACCACTGCTCATCTCTATGGCAAAGCTGGTGAAACGCAAGAAGAGGCTAAGAAAAATGATGAAATAGTATTAGGTGAAATATATAAGGGTGTACAGTCTTACTATACCAATAAACCTGAAGAGAAATATTTCGATACAAAGTATGTTTCCAATTTTAGAAAAATAGATGCTGCTATAGCTGATGATATTAAGAATAGTGCCCTTTGGGTTTCGATTATAGCACTACTTGGTATTTTCGGATATGTTTGGTTAAGATTTGACAAATGGCAGTTTTCAGTGGGAGCTATTTTTGCTCTTATACATGACTTGTTCTTTACCTTGGGTCTATTATCTCTTCTGAAGGATATCATGCCATTCTCTTTAGAGTTCAACCAGTCGGTAATAGCTGCTATTTTGACTATTATAGGTTTCAGTACCAATGATACCGTGGTGATTTTTGATAGAATCAGAGAATTTAGAAAGAAATTCCCTACGGAGGATATTTCTAAAACTATCAATGATGCGGTCAATGCTACCTTATCGAGAACCATTATGACAGCATCTACCTTATTAATTGTTTCGCTTGTTTTATTCTTCTTTGGTGGAGAATCATTGAGAGGATTTTCATTTACCATGGTGATAGGTGTTATTATCGGTACATTATCCTCTATTTTCGTAGCTTCTCCTGTAGCGCTGGATTTTATTAACCTGTTTGATAAGAAAACGAAGAAAAATTAGGGTCATTTTCCTAATTAAAAGAAAGGAGAGCGAGTTTATTGCTCTCCTTTTTTTTAATTTTTGCTTTATTTCTTACTTTTGAATTTTAATTTAAACTATACTTATGGCATATATTGATACCGGTATAGATAAACCTGGAATCGCAGAACTATTACAATATAAGCAATCTACAGGCAATGTTTTGTTATACCAATAGCGGTTTTAAAATGGTCTAACCCATTTTAAAACCTTGCTATGGTAAATGCCGTAGCTGTATTTGTTTAGTGCAATGAGCCATGCGACATTGGACTATTACTAATACGCTTACGGTATTAAACCTAGCACATGAAATTTTATTGGGTCCTTCTCCATTGAGTTCAGGAGAACGAGAGCTCATAGCTTCCTATGTCTCTTATCTTAATGAGTGCGAGTTTTGTCATTATTCTCATAGTGCAGCAGCTAGTGAGCACTTCGGCGATAAGGGTAAAACAGTTCAATGTGTTATTGATAATATTGATTCTTCAAATCTCAGTGAGAAAATGAAACAGCTATTAAGAATAGCTTCAAAAGTCCAGAAAAGTGGTAGGCAAGGATACTGTTCAAAAAAGTGTGTAAAGTCCAAAAATCTGATTTTTGTGTTGAAATAAAAAAGCACAGAAAAAATGAACTTTACACAAGAACAAATGTCAGAAATATTTGACGAAATTGCAAAGAAAAAGGATGGCTATAGAG